>NZ_NAHZ01000032.1:0-520285 GCF_002196785.1 Desulfosporosinus sp. FKA
TGCATGTGTTAAGCACGCCGCCAGCGTTCGTCCTGAGCCAGGATCAAACTCTCCAAAAAAGTTATTTCAACTTCTCTTGAAGAAGATGATTTCTGCTCATGATTTCATGATTCTTTTCGAAACTCTTCCGAGTTTCTCTCATTGACTGTCCTTGTTGTTTAGTTTTCAAAGACCAGTGTTATAAACGAATTAGCTATTAACAAAAACATATCTCTTATCAAGCTAGATTTCAATCATACCACTAATGACTGCTAAAGTCAATATCTATTTTTAATCCATTTAGCTTGAATTTATATTGTTTCGCTCTTTCTGATATATTGCCGAGCGAACAATGACTAATATACCATATTTGTATTAACGTTTTCAACCATAATAATTCAGTGTTTCTAAAGGTTTATAGTGCTATTTGTTAAATATGCTTTCATATTCTCGCAATAGGTAAGATAATCATCTTTATATGTTTCTTGCCTCTATAACCCGGATAACAATGTATCCTATGGAAAAAGAGTCCAACTTATTAGTCAGACTCTCAATCCTAACCAAGCAAAATAACTCTGTAACAACGCCCACAATATGCTCTTAATAATTTGGCTTAATTCAGATACCTAACCAATTCCAGGCATCTAGAGATATCAGCTAAGCAAATTATTCATCGCTATCCGCATCTTGAACATTCTCGTCTCGCGGACGCATGGTTGGGAAGAGGATTACATCTCGAATGGATGCAGAATCCGTTAATAACATGACTAACCGATCAATACCAATCCCCAAACCTCCTGTCGGCGGAAGACCATATTCCAAAGCTTGTACGAAATCCTCATCCAAAATGTGTGCCTCGTCATCTCCCTTGGCTCTTTCCGCGGCCTGGGCTTCAAAACGCTGCCTCTGATCGATAGGATCATTAAGCTCTGAAAAAGCATTAGCAAGCTCACGCCCAAATATAAACGCTTCAAAACGATCCGTATATTCCGGATGTTTGGCATTACGCTTAGCTAAAGGAGAAATTTCAACAGGATGTCCGGTAATGAATGTTGGTTGAATCAAATTAGGTTCGACAAAAGCTTCGAAAAACTCGTTAATAATTTTTCCACGTGATGTTCCTTCGTCAACTTGAATTCCCTTTTCCCTAGCTATCTCTTGTGCCTGCTCATCTGTTACGATCTCACGAAAATCAACGCCTGAATACTCGAGAATCCCCTCCAACATGGGTAATCTGCGCCAAGGTGCTTTAAACTCAATAGCTTGCCCTTGATAAGTTATCATCGTCGTTCCATGAACCTTTTTTACAATATAGGAGATCATCTCCTCAGTTAGTTCCATTATATCTTCAAAATTTGCATAGGCCTGATAGAGTTCCATCATAGTAAATTCAGGATTATGTTTGATCGAAATTCCTTCATTGCGAAAGGTTCGGCCAATTTCAAAGACTTTTTCAAATCCCCCAACAATAAGACGCTTTAAAGGAAGCTCCAGAGCAATCCGCAAATAAAGATCAATATCGAGGGTATTATGATGAGTAATAAAAGGACGAGCCGCCGCTCCTCCTGGTATGCTGTGCAGAGTTGGTGTCTCAACTTCAAGAAACTCTTTCGCTTCGAGATATTCTCGCATGCAGCGAATAATTTTGCTCCGTGTCACAAAAACTTGACGAACCTCAGGATTCATGACTAAATCCAAATACCGCTGGCGGTAGCGTGTTTCTACATTAGTCAGCCCATGGAATTTTTCCGGCAGAGGCCTCATTGCCTTGGAAAGCAACTTGACATCTCGTGCATGAATCGAGATCTCCCCGCGTTTGGTACGAAAAACTTCTCCTTCAACTCCGATAATATCCCCGACATCGAATTTGGAGATCAAATCAAAGAGATCCTGGCCTAGATCATCCTTACGCATATAAATCTGAATCCGCCCACTTAAATCTTGACTGTGGACAAAAATAACCTTTCCTTGATCTCGTTTGCTCATAATTCTGCCGGCAATGCTAACCTTCTGACCTTCTAGATTTTCAAAATCATCCAGTATCTCTTGAGCTTTATGAGAACGAATATAGCGATCTGCATAAGGTTCTAGACCTGCTTGGCGGAAAAGATCAAGCTTATCTAAACGTATTCGCCAAAGGTCGTTAGTATTATCCATCTTAATTCCTCCATCATTTACTCTTATCTTATCAATTTTACCAAATATGGACGCAGATAAACAAGAAGAATCAAGATTTTGAACGTAAAACCAACGATCATTCATCATTTTGGCCGCGTTTCCCATAATATGGCTATCCCAAGATCAATAAACAAAGTGCAGGATCTGTATTTAATTAACCATACAGAAACACTGCACTCTGCAAAAAGCTTATTTTTTCTGTCCTTATTTGATAATGAGATTCTAATCCTTACTTGATGTCGAGGATTTGATAGTGAAGAATCCCCGCCGGTACATTAACTTCCACGATAGATCCTTTTGTTTGACCCAAAACGGCTTTACCTACCGGAGACTCATTAGAAATCTTATTCGTACCCGGATCTGCTTCTGCTGAACCAACAATATAGTATTCTTCGTCGTCTCCATAGTCAACGTCTTTCAAACGTACCTTTGCACCTAAGGTTACAACATCTGTTCCTTCAACCTCATCAATAACCCGTGCATTCCTAAGCATCTTTTCCAGGGTAATAATTCGACCTTCGATAAAAGCTTGATCATTCTTAGCATCGTCGTATTCAGAGTTTTCACTAATATCACCAAAGTCAATGGCTTGCTTGATCCGCAAGGCAACTTCTCGACGCTTTACTGTTTTTGTTAGTTCTAACTCTTCCTCAAGTTTTTTGAGGCCTTCTAAGGTCAGAATGACTTCTTTTTCAGGCATAGTTTCTCGCTCCCTTTTCTCGTCCTACGCATTGTGCCATTTATAGTACCTTGCACTTTCTAACAGCCTTTAGCGTACTTCATTTAAACCAGGAACTGTAAAAAATAATTCCTCAATTACATTACTCGTTATTATAAGGACCTTGCAAAATATTGTCAAGGATACCACATTCCCTCTTACCGAGCAATGTTCCCATAGTTTTTCTCTCTTCGACAAAATCTATTCTCCATTTTGTAATATTCGACTCAAGACGGTTCTCATTTCATCAGCGGATCTTGTTTGCATAATAATATCTCTGAATTGTGCCGCATTTCGTACTCCTTTGATATACCAAACAGCATGTTTTCTCATTTCGTTAAGACCAATATGTTCGCCCTTATAGCGCAACACTCGCTCAAAATGCTGCGTGGCGACCATAAGACGTTCTTCAAGGAGTGGTTCAGGTACTATTGTGCCGTGTTCAAGGAAATACTGGGTTCGGGAAATAAGCCAGGGGTTTCCCAAAGCTCCGCGGCCAATCATGACACCGTCACATCCCGTTTCCTCAATCATTTTACGCGCATCTTCCGGACAAAATATATCCCCGTTGCCAATAACAGGGATTTTAACTTCACGCTTAACGTTTTGGATCCAGGACCAATCAGCTCGCCCCGAATAGAATTGTTCTCGAGTTCGGGCGTGAAGAGTTAACATCTGAACTCCCACAGCCTCAAGACGACGAGCCATCTCCAAAGCCACAATTTCATCGTGATTCCAGCCAAGACGAATCTTTACCGTAACCGGAATACTAACAGCCTTTACGACAGCGGCCGCAATAGCTTGTGCCCGCGGCAAATCTCTTAGCAGAGCCGAGCCCTCGCCATTTTTAGTGATTTTAGGAGCAGGGCATCCCATGTTTATATCAATAACATTTGCACCGGCATCTAGCGCCAAAAGAGCTGCCCGAGACATTGTTTCCGGATCTGAACCGAAAAGCTGAACAATCCTGGGCTCTGGCTCATCTCTTAAATCTAACATGCTCAACGTTTTTGAATTACGATAATTCAATGCTTTGTCGCTGACCATTTCTGTCCATACAGTTCTTCCGCCTAAGGCACATACCGTTTCGCGAAAGGCCTTATCCGTTACTCCTGCCAAAGGTGCTAAAAATACAGGAACTCCAAGGTTATAATTTCCTAGATTCATATTCATTCCTCGATAAATTATTTCTGATTCCGTTCATAAATGATTAGCAGCCCTTCGAGGGTCAGAAAAGGATCCACTGTTTCAATGGTTTCAGATTCTTGAGAAATCATCTTCGCCAACCCGCCAGTTGCTACAACTTTAGTCTCTGATCCTAGTTCCTCTTTTATCCGTTTAACAATCCCATCAACTTGGCCAGTAAAACCGTAGTATATCCCTGATTGCATTCCAGCAACAGTATTTTTAGCAATTACCGAAGTGGGTTTTACCATCTCGACCCTTGGTAATTTGGAAGCACGCAAGAAGAGGGCTTCAGTTGAGATTCCAATCCCCGGCGCAATAGCTCCTCCTAAATATTCACCACGTTTGGAAACAACACAGAATGTTGTTGCTGTGCCAAAATCTACAATGACTAGGGGACCGCCGTATTTGGCATAAGCTGCAACAGCGTTTACAATCCGATCAGCTCCAACTTCCCTTGGGTTATCATAAATAATCGGCATGCCTGTCTTAATCCCCGGCCCCACCACAAGCGGTTCTACGCCAAAATATTTTCGAGCAAGCGTTTCCAAGGTAGGCATAACAGGCGGAACAACGGAAGAAATGACAACAGCATTTATCTCCCTAAAGCTTAATCCACTAAAGTCAAAAAGATTTTTAATCACAACCGCATACTCATCAACAGTTCGAGATTTTTCGGTTGAAACTCTCCAATGATGCGTCAATGTCCTTTCATCATAGACCCCTAAAACAATATTTGTATTTCCTACATCGAATAGAAGAATCACACTACCACTCCTTTTCCCTAACGATCTGAGGCAGTTTAGCGCCGACGAACGATCTCTTGACCAACCCAGACTGCAAGTCCGGCCTTAATCAAATCTCCCATAAAAAGTAAAGGGACAAATCCGATCGCCAGAACACCCGCAATACTTGTTGTTTGATGCAAAACCCAATGTAAAATTACGTAAAGATAACTTAAACCAAATAAATATAAAACAATAAGGCCAAAGAACACACCAGTAATTGCCCGCCAAAGACTTCCTTCACGATAAAAACGCCCCACAACATAAGCTGCCGCAACATAACCTAACAGAAAGCCAAATGTCGGCTTTAAGATATAACCTAAGCCCCCGAACGGTGCAGAGGCAAAAACGGGCAGTCCAAACAGCCCCAATACCAGATAAACGAGCATTGCCATGGCACCATATTCTGCTCCGAGAATAAGCCCCGAAAGATACACAAAAACCGGAAGTATACTAAAAGGAATCAAGGCAGGTGCCCAATGTATCAGCATACCTGTTAAGCACATTAATGCCGCAAAAACCGATGACATAGCTAATTTCCGAACATTCATAAATCTCGCCCTCCATTGTAAACTTTACTTTTATTTTGAGTTTACAATAAGAGTCGATGACTTGCAATATCTTTCTAAGTATCCGTAAGGAATCTCTCTAAAAATATGATCCCTGCTTAGACCTCAACCTAACTTCTCCGGCAGAAAACCGCTCTTCGCCATGTTCTGTGCTCAGGAGCAATTCACCATCTTGAGAAATTCCTTTAAACACGCCTCTAAAGACCTCTTCACCACGCAAAACCCTTACTTCTTCTCCAAGACCAACCGCTCGAGCCATCCAGTTAGAACGTAGGTCTTCAAAAAGATTTTCTTCCAGAGCTGTAACCTGTTTTTCTAAGTACTCTAAAATCGTGGCCGCCAACCTATTCAAGTCTACCTCGTACCCTAAAATTTCCTTTAATGTTGCAGCCGTTAAAACAGAACCTAATTTTTCACTCGAAAAATTAGCGTTAATGCCAATTCCTAATATTAAGGTCTGAACTCTATTCCATTCTCCAACAACTTCTCCGAGTATTCCGGCAATCTTTTGGCCATTATAGAGAAGATCGTTGGGCCACTTAATTCCAACCCGCAATTGATATAATTCTTCTATAGCATCTACAATCGCCACACTTGCAGCAAGGGTTAGCTTAGAAGCATTGGCTAAAGTCAAGTTTGGCCGGATAATTACCGACATCCATAATCCTCCCAGCGGAGACTGCCATTCCCTCTGCATTCTTCCACGTCCTGCATATTGCGACTTTGCTATAACAACCTGACCATGAATTCCTCCCTCGCGTGCTAATTCTCTGGCCTTAGCATTTGTCGATTTCAGTTTGTCCTCGATAGACAGAACATGCCCAAAGGACTTGGTTTGTACCATTTGCTCAATAACCCAAGCATTTAATGAATTGGGAGTTTTACGGAGGCAATATCCTTTTTTGGTATGGGCCTCTATATCAAACCCTTCTTCTTTTAGCTGTTTAATCTGCTTCCAAACTGAAGCTCTAGTGACATTAAGTTGTTGGCTGATTCTTTCACCCGATACATACTCTCCGGGAAGAGAGACGAGAAGCTGAAGAATATCGTGACTTGCCATTCGCTTTTGCTCCCTGCTTGATCCAATTATGATTTTTGCCCATGAATTTCTTCGGACTCAATTTTTGTTGGCCGATTATTTTCATCCACAAAAACAACATTTGGTTTGTAATTATGGGCTGCCTCATCCGTAAGTAAACAATAGGAAATAATAATCACCTGATCTCCGACCTGCACCTGTCGAGCTGCAGCACCATTGAGACAGATCACACCGGAATGTGGCTCGCCGGGAATGACATAGGTTTCAAACCTGGCACCATTATTATTATTGACAATCTGTACCTTCTCATTAGGTAAAATATCCGCTTTTTGCATTAATTCTGAGTCTATCGTCACGCTCCCCACATATTGAAGGTTAGCTTCTGTCACGATTGCTCTGTGAATTTTCGATTTCATCATCGTTCTAAACATTAGTTTCAACCTCCACGACTATATTATCAATTAAGCGCGTTGGGCCAAACTTCACCGCTAGCGCAATTAGTACTCGCCGATTGATTTCTGTAACTTCCGACAGATCCTCGGCGTCCCTGACCTCTACATAATCGATAACCCCTTGACTGTCACGCCTAATGGCAGTGCGAATAAAATCTTCAATATCTCGGGCTGATTGCTTTCCTCGTCGAATCAATTCCGCCGCTTCTTGAAGACTACGAGACAGTACTAAGGCTTCCTGGCGTTGTTCAGCCGATAAGAAGACATTACGCGAGCTGAGAGCTAGACCATCTTTTTCTCGAACAATAGGGACACCTCGAACTTCAATTGGAAGATTCAAATCACTAACCATTCGTCGGATAATCAAGTATTGTTGATAATCCTTTTGCCCAAAAAAGGCTATATCCGGCTGGACAATATGAAACAATTTGCTGACAACAGTGGTAACTCCTCGGAAATGCCCGGGGCGATTCGCACCGCATAATACCTTATCCAATTGACCTACCTCAACAAAAGTTACCATGGGTCTGGGATACATTTCCTCCACAGATGGGTGAAAGAGTAGATCAACGCCGCGCTCTTCCACTAATTGTGCATCTCTTTCTAAATCCCTCGGATAACGTGCATAATCTTCATTAGGTCCAAATTGCAGGGGATTAACAAAAATACTTACAACAACAAAAGCCCCTGTTTCTTTAGCCTTTTCAATTAATGTTAAATGTCCTCTATGCAAGTAACCCATTGAAGGAACAAGAGCGATGGTTTTCCCCCTTTGTTTTTCCTCTTTAATGATTTTACGAAGTTCTGAAATATTAGCAGTTCTAAGCATACCTATGTCCGCCTTTCTTACCTTTATAGTACATTCGATGTGTAGAGAATTTTCAAGAAAATCTCAGCTCTGTCAATAGAGTACCAACAATTTTGGTAGTTCATATCAATTTTAATTAAATAAATGGCCTAACATTGACTTCAGCTTATTTAAATCTTCCGGAGAATAGGTCAATCCTTGTAGAGCCTTTTTGTCTTCTCCGAGCTCCAGAGCTTTTAACCCTAATTCCCTGTATATTCCCTTGAGCTTCGAGGGCATATGGTCTAAATGGCCTTGTACCACTTTAACATCGCCCCGCGCCACCGGCCCTGTCAAGGCTTGGGGGAGTCCAACCTGCTCCAGATTATAGAGAGTCCCTCGCATCAAAGGAATTAATGATGCCAAGGCTTCATCCTCTTGGAATCCGGCCTCAGCAAAAAGTTCCACAGCCAAAGAAGCCAATACTACCAGATAATTTGAAGCAACTACAGCACCTGCATGATACATTGATTTCTGGGACGCTAGGATGCGATGAGGAATCCCACCCAGATCATTGACAAGACCCTCACCAAACTCTTCATCATCACCTTCTATTCCAAAATGAGTCCCGGTTAAGATCTCCAAAGCCTTTTCTATGCTGGCAAAAGCCTGAAGAGGATGCAGAGAAAGACAGCGTACAGATAAACCCTCTTTGACCCTCAGGACACTCGAAGGGAGTGAACCTGAACAGTGAATCCATAGTTGTTCTGATTTAATCGAAGGTCTAATACTAAGGTTCTCAGCCACCGTGCGGATTAAGTCATCTTGGGTAGTTATAAACAGCCCATCCGCAGTTGAGGCGAGTTCATCCAACGTAAGATGGTTTTTAGGCAAATACCGGCAGAAGCGTTCATAAGAGCTGCAACTTCGCGTGTGAACACCAATACAATAGTGCCCCTTTTCCTCTAGGCGAAGTGCCAACGCGGTCCCGACAATCCCTGCTCCGATAATTCCAAACTTCATTCTTTCCCCTCCTTACTCCATTTAGGCTACTCTCTGAACTGGGTTAGCAACAATCTCTGATGCTGCTTTACGGCGTGGGAATAGTAAAAAAAATACCCTCACCAAGGTGAAGGCACTTTATTCTACCCTCCGTCTCGGTCCAATGATCCAAGCGGTGTTTATGTAATAGTATTAGTTTGGTAGGAATGATTAATTCGTTGACACCAAAACCACCGTACAACTCTTTCGATGTCGTCGGCTAATAGTTTAGTCTTGTTGGAGCTCCGAGTATTGCTCTTTTAGAAACACCTTTCCCTCTCCAAAAACCTCACTGATTGGTCTTCCCGAAGGTAAAATAAGATCTGGCGCGATTTCGCGCAGGGGAGCCAGTACAAACTCCCGAACCTCCAGATAGGGATGAGGTAATATTAATTCCTTCGATTCGCTAACCACATTATCATAAATTAGAAGATCAATGTCAATCGTTCTAGACCCCCAATGTTCCTTACGCACTCGTCCAAATTGCTGTTCAATTTCTTGACAGACGTGGAGCAGATCCAAAGGAGGAAGAGTGGTATCCACCTCAACCACCTGATTCCAATACAGAGGTTGCTCCTGAACTCCCCAAGGTTCGGTTACATAGATTCGTGACAGCGACAGAACAGCTATGGCGGGACGCTTCTTTAAAGCCAAAACAGCCTCGCTAAGGTAGCGCCCTCTGTCCCCAAGATTACTGCCCAATCCTAAAAATACTCTCATGCTGTTCCTCCAGCCGGTCGCCAAATCTCCACGGAAACATCTCGGAAAATGCCGGCAACCGGTGCTTGGGGCTTATGTACTTCTATCCGAACAGATTGGCAGTTAAATTGGCCCAAAACTGCTTGGGCAATTTTTTCAGCCAAATATTCTATTAACTGATGTTTATCATCCATCACACAAGTTTTAACAACATTGTAAACTTCACCATAATGAATGGTGTCCTTGACTTGATCTGAACTTCCTGCCCGACTGAGATCCACAAAAAGATCAATGTCTATTATGAATTTCTGCCCAAGAATCTGTTCCTCAGGCAGAGCCCCATGATAGGCATAGAACTCAAGGCCTCGAAGGTGAATAGCATCATGCCCCGACATAATTAACTCCTCTCTGCCCTCGAACTATGGCATCTGCCATTTCTACAGCTCTGCGATTCTCTTGAACATCATGAACTCGTACAATGTCTACTCCGGCAGCCACTCCAAGAATGCTTGTTGTCAGCGTCCCTTCCAAACGTTCATCAACTGCTAGATCCAACGTTTTTCCGATCATGGATTTGCGGGATGTTCCCAATAGTACGGGGTGACCTAAAGCCTTGAATTCTGCTAAGCGGGACATGACCTCAAGATTTTGCTCCAGGGTTTTGCCAAAGCCGATTCCCGGGTCTACGATAATTTGGTCTCCCGTTAAACCACAGGCTTCGGCTAGTCCAATACTCTGTTTCAAAAATGTCAGAATATCCCCCATTAAATGATGATACGTTGTTCCCGTCTGATTATGCATAACAATCACAGGAGCTCTATATTCACCAACAACTCTTGCCATTTCAGGATCTTTTTGCAGGCCCCAAATATCATTAATTATATGGGCCCCGGCTTCAAGGGCCTTAGCCGCCACACTTGCTTTATAGGTATCAATGGAAAGCGGTAAATCAACACGTTCCGCTAAAGTTTTCAAAATAGGTTCCAAGCGCTTCCACTCATCTTCCTCACTAACTTCAAGATGTCCTGGCCGGGTGGATTCTGCCCCGATATCCAGAATATCCGCCCCTTCAGCGGCCATTCGTTCTGCTTGAGCGATCGCATCCTCAAGATTATTATATCTCCCCCCATCGGAAAAAGAGTCAGGCGTTATATTTAAAATTCCCATAATTAAGGTTCGTTCACCAAGTCTTAATTCTTTGCCACGGCAGTTTAATATTCTGGATTTAGGAGGTTCTAAATTGCCCAGCAATTTCCTCAAATCAGAGCCGATTTGCTTCAATCCGAAGGGTTGAGATAGAACTTTTGTCGAAAGCCTCTCAAGCTGCCGAACTGTTCCAAGCAGCATAATATCTGTCATTTCAATTTGGTTTACAATCACATTGCGATGGACCGCTGCATCTCCGCCCAAAGAGAGCATCTCTTGCTTTAGAATATGAGCCACACGCAAGGGCACTTGCTCAAGTTTAATTCCTCGTCCCAATCCTTTTCCGGCCATATGAGCAATTCCCGCAGAATCTGTGCCAATTTCTTTTAAGGCCATTTTGGCCTCTTCCAGATCATCCATGCTAACCCATCTCATGCCATAACTTTGCATATGTTGAACCCTCCAAATTAATACGTAATAAGTCTCATTAGTTGATTGTATTTGTAACATTCTTTTTGAGCTGGGCAATGACGGCAGTCCCTTGCCCAATTGTCAGCCAAAGCCAGAGCATTACCTAATATACTTAGACCATCTGCGCTGTGTTGGCGATGTTCACGTATCCCCTTAAGAATAATCGTAATTTCCTCTTGCTTAAACTTACAATCTTCAAGTATCGGCAATGCTAGTTTAGCACTCGCTTCGGCGTGGTCTTCTCCGCTCTGATACTCCATCCATCGTCCTATATCATGAAGAAAGGCAGCGGCATAAACTACTTCTTTAGAAAGAGCACGACTGCCTTGCTCTAAAATATAGGTATAAGCTATACGAGCAACACTTATCCCGTGATCAAAACCATGTTTACAGAACTGCCGATTTTTCTCTAACTGATCGATTGTCTCCTGATAGGTAACATAATCTCGATGATCTAAGAGCCGGTTTAGGCGAACCATCGAATGTTTTATTTTGACCCACTCCCAACCTGCAATCAAGGCAAGTGGTTATAAAGAAGGTAAGCCTTGGGAATTCACCCAAGGCCTGCTTTCACTTACTTCTATCGCCAGTAACTCACCTTGATCGAATTATTCCAATAATATTTTAAATTCGATAAACTAAGTGAATTCCCTTCTCTATAATGCCATTATTTCTCATAATACGGAAATCCTTAAGGGACTATCGGTTTTGCATATTTGAAGGTGTATGAACCTTTAAAGGAGGGAATCGTCAAGGTTTTTCGCGTAATACTTACTATCAGTCCGTTCTGTTTCAAAGTAGGTGCCTCTACTTTAGAGAAATAATCTAGAAGAGTGTCTGGATCTCCAATGGCATCCAATTCATAAGGAACTCCTTCGGCTCGGTTAATTGGAACTTGATTTATGAGAATTGTCGAACTTCCACTGAGAACGATAGCTGTTGTACTCACAATGCGTTGTCCGTTCACACTAATTGCTTCAGCTCCGGCAAATTTCAATGTATTGACCATCCTGGTAATATCCTCAGTACTTACAGGAAAGATCGTGTTTTTGCCACGATCATCAATGCTTATTTGTATGCCTGGACCATCAACAGCTTGTGTCCCCTCAAGAATCTGTAATTGCTTCAGTCGATCTAGCACCTGAGGATCAGTTCCTACTTTTTTGCGCGCCGTATCCAACTCTGTTAATAAATTCTGATGTTCCTTCTGAAGTTGGGCATTTTGGGCCTGGGAATTAGCTAATACTGATTTCATTTGAGTTAAACGCTCAGCACTTATTTGTTCCGCCGCTGAAACATTTTTTTGAGTGTGAGCCTGTAACGAGACGAGAAAACCTAAAGCAATAGCTACCATCGTAACAGGGAGGGCTAAACTTCTTTTCCAACGATGCATTATGTTCCCTCCTTAACTGGTTGAGCAAAGCGATACGGCTTCAGTTTTCCGGCTGGCAAAGTTAAATTTTGTTCGATCTCAAGTTTACGTGTAATCCCATACTGTTGTTGAAAATCCCCCAGCCTATCCCATCCATAAAACTTGAGAGCCGCAGTGAGGTTAGTCTTATCACCAATTGCTTCAATAACATAAGGCGGCATTTGACGCGTGCCATTAATTTGAATAAAAGAGCCCCCGCAAAAGACCTCAGTATTCGTGGTTACACGCTGTCCGTTAACTGCAATAGCCTCTGCTCCGCCATTCCATAGAGCATTAAAAATCTCCCGAATATACTGCTCATGAATATAATAATTGTTTAAATCATCTTGACCCTGAACTGTTCGCTTTGAATCATCAAGGGTAATTCGTAACCCCGGTCCCGAAACAGCTATTAACCCGCTATTCATTTCAGCGTCTTGAAGTTGTTGATTCGCTAAAGTCGAGGCGCTTTGGCCTTGAGCATATTTCGCAAGTTCTTGCCGCAGCTTATCATTTTCCACAGAAATCTGCTGATTTTCGAGTTCGGTTTGAACTAAATTTGGTACTGCCGTTTCTTGCCCTAAAGGATCATTGCCAGCAATCCCATGCGCCTTGAGCAGCATTACAAACAGAAAACCAATTAATACAGACCCTAAACCTAGTAAGGATCGTTCCCTAATCTCCAACTGCATCTCATTGCCACCTCCCAAAAAGAGAGCAAATTTTTAAAAAGGACACCCATCAGGGCGTCCCTAGTTGTATACCAAAAAGGATAAATCAGATTTTCACTCGCTTAACCAATCTTCCCCGGCTTTAGTATAGTCGACAAGCTCTTCAGGTTTAAAATAAAGGGCAATTTCACGTTCGGCACTCGCCACAGAATCCGAACCATGGATTACATTGCGGCTAATGTCCATTCCATATTTACCCCGAATTGACCCTGGATTAGCATTCGCGGGGTTTGTGGCCCCCATCAGCTCTCTTGCCAAAGCCACAACATTCTTTCCTTGCCAAACCATAGCAACAACGGGCGATGACATTATATAAGCCACGGTTGGTTCGAAAAACCCTTTGCCCTTATGTTCAGCATAATGAGCTTCAGCCAATGTACGATCTACCTGGATGAACTTCATTCCGACGAGCTTGAAGCCCTTGTCTTCTAACTTAGCAATAATTCTCCCGACCAGCCCACGTTGAACGGCATCCGGCTTCAACATCAAGAATGTTCTTTCCATACACATAATCTCCCTCCACTAATAATCTTTATTCACTCAATCTTATTTAACTCTTCTTCAAGGGTTTGTGATGGCAGATCTTGCGGTTTCTTTTCCAAATCGACCGTGGTTTCCTTTTGACCTTCAACTACAGGCTTGTCAAATTGAGCCATTATTTCAGCAAAACTGTTTACATCTAAAGTTTCTTTTTCCATCAAAGCTTGGGCAATAGCATGAAGCTTGTCAATATTTTCCCGGATTAAAGTTTGAGCCTTCTGATAACAGTCATCAATGATACGACGAGCCTCTTTATCAATAGCATAGGCTACTGCATCGCTGTAACTGCGATCACGAGAAATATCTCTTCCCAGAAAAACTTGTTCTTCTTTATGTCCGAAGGTTAGAGGTCCTAGTTCCTCAGACATCCCAAGTTCAGTAATCATTTTGCGGACAATACCGGTTGCGCGCTCCAAGTCGTTAGAAGCTCCCGTACTTATTTCATGCAGGATCACAGATTCAGCCACACGTCCGCCTAATAACATCGTAACCTGATCAAGCAGCTGAGATTTTGTCATATAATTGCGATCTTCTTTAGGAAGCAGGAGCGTATATCCACCGGCTCTCCCACGTGGGATTATGGACACTTTATGCAAAGGATCAGTATGAGTAAGCAGCTCTCCAAGCAATGCATGTCCGGCCTCATGATAGGAAACAAGTTTCCTTTCAAAAGCACTCATGACTCGAGTTTTCTTCTCCGGACCAGCAATAACTCGTTCGATAGACTCTTCGATCGTTTGTTGGCGAATTTGGTTTTCGCCTCTTCGTGCGGAAAGAAGAGCAGCTTCGTTAAGGAGATTTGATATATCTGCACCGGTGAAACCCGCAGTTCGACGCGCAATAACTTCCAAATCAACTTCTGTAGTTATAGGCTTGCCTTTGGCATGAACTTTTAAGATTTCTTCACGTCCTTTTACGTCTGGAGCATCGACAACAATTTGCCGGTCAAAACGGCCAGGACGTAAAAGGGCTGGGTCTAGTACATCAGCTCTATTCGTTGCCGCAATAATGATAACACCGTCATTTCCGTTAAAACCGTCCATTTCAACGAGAAGTTGGTTCAAAGTTTGTTCTCTCTCATCATGGCCGCCGCCTAAACCAGCGCCCCGCTGCCGCCCAACAGCATCTATTTCATCGATAAAAACAATGCACGGTGCGCTTTTTTTAGCCTGTTCAAATAAATCACGAACTCTCGAAGCACCGACTCCGACAAACATTTCTACAAAATCGGAACCACTTATGCTGAAGAACGGGACACCTGCTTCTCCGGAAACAGCACGAGCAAGTAATGTTTTACCAGTCCCAGGAGGGCCGAATAATAATACTCCTGTAGGAATCTTAGCCCCTAATTCGTTAAACTTCTTAGGGAACTTTAGAAACTCAACCACTTCTTGCAGTTCTTCTTTAACTTCATCAGCACCCGCTACATCCACAAAAGTTACTTTCTTCTTGTCTTCACCGACAAGGCGAGCCTTACTTTTCCCAAACTGCATGACACGATTACCACCGCCCTGGCTTTGCTGCATCATAAAGAAGAACAGGCCCACGATAGCGAGAGTTGGCAGAAGCGTAGATAATAGCCCGACCCACCAAGGTGACTCAGTCGGTTCGGATAAGTTAAGCGGAACTCCATGGGATAACAAATCGGAGGCAAGCTGCGGATCATCGGCATAGCCAACCACATCATGCTTCGTATCGTCTTTTAATGTAACCGTATACTTAATGGTATTGTTTTCAATGATACCTGAAACATCTTTAACCTGGTTATTTACTACATCTCTTTTAAATTCAGTATAGTTCATTCCCTCGTCTTTGTTCACGGGAGGGGCCGACCATTTAATTAAAACAATTGCCATAAGAATTATGAGCACATAAATTGTTGCGTTCTTAAAGACCTTCAAATATGGTCCTCCTCTCTAGTTGGCAAACCGCCTAATCTTACAAAGCAATTCCACATATTATACCATGCTGAATTTCCTTTTACAATGAATTCAAATTAGAACTCCCAGTTTGTGGCTGTAATCATACAATATACTTTCGAAGAGCCTTTCTGCGGCGGCCACAAGCCGCTCTGACGAAGGCCCGGAATCCAAAGCACCTCGTCTCCAACCGCAACAAGCGGTAATTTACTCCTCCTAAAGGCAGAAATTTTACCTTCCTGAAATACCTTTTTTAAAGCCTTGTGCCCGACACCCGGGAACCACATTTTATCGCCTTGTCGCCGTGTTCGACACATAAGCCGGCCCTGTGTTTGAATCAATAACTCTTGATCAAAGATTGCCACTTCATTATCGGAGTCTCTCAATCCTTCCTCTGCTAATTTGAACTCCTTTTCTGTTAGCAGCGTAATTTCGGCCTCATAACCAGGGATTTTGACCCGCTTTCCCAATTCTAAGGAAATATCCGAAAACGAAGGTTTAGAGTCCTTCTCTATAGCCTGGACTTTATTGCAAAACCATATACCCTCTTCATTAATTTTTACAGTTAAACCCGGCAGATCTTGTTTCCATCCTGACTTGCCTTGAGAGGACATAATTCTGGTTATGTAAGCATAACTTAACCCTCTGCGTTCCCCAGTGACTATCATCGCCGCGTATCGCAGCAGGCGCGAAAGAATCGCAGCCGGTTCATTAAAGACCGCCGGCTTTAATCCAATCGCTTGCTGTCCATTTAAAGCATATACATTCCAAGCCTTTTCCACTTGCTGAGCTAAATAATCCTCATCCCAGCGCAGAAGTTCTCCCATCCTTCCCAAGGCTTCCTGAAGCCTTGGATTATAATCTCGCTCCAATAACGGTATTAGTTCCAAGCGAATTCGATTTCGGACATAAATCGGCTGCCGATTTGTCTGATCGATGGCATAAGGTAACCCCTCTTGATCACAGTATCTAAAAATATCTGCCTTTGTAAATGTCAGCAAGGGACGAATTATGGAGTCTCTTGACGGATATATACCTGTTAAGCCAGCAGCTCCGCTTCCTCTCAGTAAGCGATAAAGAATAGTCTCAGCTTGATCGCCTAAATGATGTGCTGTTGCTAAAAGAGTACACCCATCTTCTCGCATATCCTCCCGCCAACGAGCATACCTCCACTCTCTCGCGGCTTCTTCAAAGGATTTCCCCATGGCTTGAGCATAGCCGATAGAGTCGAAACGATGAATCCGGCAAGGAACTTCCCATCGCTCTGCCATTTCTCGAACAAGTTCCAATTCCTGATCCGATTCTTTCCGAACCCCATGATGGATATGGGAAATAACGAGTGAAATTCCCTGAGCAGGGTCTTCCCGCATGTATCGCCAAAGTATATGGCCTAATGCCATAGAATCAGGACCTCCTGACACAGCGACCAGTAATTTGGAATTTCCCGGAATCAGATTAGGCAATATGTAAGTACGCAATTCTTCGAACATCGTCGATTCTCCGCTCTGATCAAAAACTCCTATTAAACATTATAACCTTAACATTCTCTCCGAATAAACACAACGCCATACTTCCATAAAACGTTCATTTGGCAAAAAAATATTTAATAATTATTAGGGTTTATCTCTCTACAACTTTCTGGCAGACAGATTCCAGGATGTCGATGGAAAAGGCCCCGATTTCTCGGGGCCAAATAAGTTTCAAATCTATTGAGTTATTCCCCTTTGCTTTAGAATAAACCGCTGACTTTACCTGTTTTGGTATCAACATCGATTCTTCTGTAAGCGGGGTCAGAACCTGTACCGGGCATTAAAGTGATTGTTCCTGCCATTGGGCAGAGGAATTTTGCACCGCCATATACTAAAACGTCACGAATTGGCAGCCTCCAGCCCTTGGGAACTCCTTTTAAGGCAGGGTCATGGGACAAACTTAAATGAGTTTTGACCATCATCGTGGAAAAATCGGCATAGTGGGGATCCGATTCAAACTTTTTAGCCTTGGCTTCCGCTTCCGGAGACCAATCTACACCATCGGCACCATAAACTTCCTTGGCAATAAGCTCGACACGTTGACGCAGCGGCATTTCAAGAGGATAGAGACATTTGAAATCTGATTTTTCTTGACAAGCCTCCATGACCGCGTCTGCTAATTCCAGAGCGCCATCGCCGCCTTCGAGCCAATGGTTGGAATAGGCGCAGCGTGCTCCGGCTTCTTTCACGATCTTCTTAACCAGATTGATTTCAGCTTCCGTATCCGTATAGAAGCCATTGACACAGACAACTGGCACTATGCCCGATTTTTTAACAGTCTTAAGATGATGAAGTAAATTAGCACACCCTTTTTCGACAAGTTCAAGATTTTCTTGTACATATTCTTCCGGAAGCGGGCGTCCAGGTATAACAGCAGGCCCTCCTCCATGCATTTTTAAGGCACGGATTGTCGCCACAAGGACGGAAACATTAGGTTTCAGGCCGCCCAAACGAGCCTTGACGTTCCAGAACTTTTCAAATCCAATGTCTGCTGCAAATCCACTCTCCGTAACGTGATAGTCAAACATCTTGAGGCCTAAACGGTCTGCAATAATCGAAGACTGCCCAATGGCAATATTAGCAAAGGGACCGGCATGAACCATAACTGGCTGCCCCTCAGCGGAATAGCAAATCGTCGGATTTATCGTATTGCGCATCCAAGCAGTCATTGCACCGTCGACTTCCAGATCCTTAGTAGTTACAGGTTCACCCTTCTTGTTATAGGCCACAATAATATTACCAATCCGTTCTCTTAAGTCTGGAAGATCCTTGGCAATTGCTAAAATGGCCATTAACTCCGAACTTACTGCAATTCCGAATTTTGACTGCATTTGGAAGCCGTCTTTTTTCCCGCCAATCCCTATAATAATATTTCGTAACCCTTGAGCTGCGAAGTCAATAATCCAGCCCATTTCAACATTTTTGGGATCTATGTCCAGACGTTTTAAGCCTCTTTTGGCAAGTTCTTCGTCAGTGTAGTTGGCCTCATGCTGCATGCGGGCATTAAGAGCAACCATCGCCAGATTATGGGCATTCATAATATCATTTATATCACCGGTTAAACCGAGAGAAAATTCCGTCATAGGAATCAACAGGGCATTGCCGCCACCAGCAGCAGTGCCTTTAATGTTCATGGTCGGTCCTCCGGATGGTTGACGAATTGCGCCCCCAACCTTAACTCCTCGTTTCGCAAGCCCCTCAATTAACCCTAATGATGTCGTTGTCTTTCCTTCGCCAAGAGGCGTAGGCGTGATTGCTGTGACTTCAATATAATAACCATCGGACTTGTCTTTGAGACGTTCCATTACCTTCAAAAAATCAACCTTAGGCGTTTTCCCATAAGGAATTAATTCGTCCTTTTCAAGGGACAATTTTTCTACCAATTGATCAATAGTGGGCATGGTCTTTTCGGCTTCTTCGGCAATTTGCCAATCTTTGAGTTTTGTTGCATCCCAAGCCATAATAAATCCGCTCCCTTATTATAATTTTTCTTTCTGATTGACAGGTACAGAAAGCTTTACCAACTGGTATAAATTCGTTTAGTGAAATATCACAATAGTTTGATTCGACATACATTTCTGATTTCCTGCTGCACAAATAATTATATATGTAAATAATTCTCATTCATTCCAGTAATTTTTGCGGATAACAAGAACTATTCCATCATCCTCTAATTCTCCCTCAGAAAGCCGCCTAGCCTCATTACAAATTAAATCAGCCAGATCCTGGGATTTTAGCGAACCAGATTGTTTCAAAATATCCCGAATCCAGTCTGGCCCTTCTTTCAAAACATCCTGCACTCCGTCAGTGATCAGCACAAGGGTTTCCCCGCCTTGCATCTCTTCATCTATGATTGGAATTTCAATTTGATTCAATATTCCCACCGGAAGGCTCGAGGAAACGAGTCTTTTTACCTCTTCAGAGGTAATGAGATAAGAAGGTGCAGCTCCCGCTTTAATTAATTTTAAGTTCGATGATTCCAAATCGAGAATTGCCATATCAATAGTTACAAAACTTTCTTCAGGTGAACGCAATACCAAGATAGAGTTTAAGGCTTGAATTGAGCCTATCGGATCAAAGCCTGTAGTAAGCAACTGCTCTAGGAGAGCCAGCGCTGTTGCGCTCATTTTCGCTGCCTTCTCCCCCACTCCCATTCCATCACTTAAAATAAAAGCGTGCTGGGTTCTGGAGAAAGCAATTGAAGCATAATTATCTCCGCTTAGTCCGTTGCCCGATTTTGTGAAAGAAGCAACTCCGACATCAAGAAAATTACGCCGCCGACGTGCTAAATTCGATGGTTTTACTACTTCCCAATTACGCTGTGTATGAAGTTCCTTAGCGAGATTCCCGATAACCTGAGAGACATTCAAAAATTGCCGCGATAAAGCCTCCTGATTGAGGACCAGACGCCGCCGCCAGGTCTCTTGATTCTTTTGTTGTTCCAGAATAAATTGAACCCCTAACAACATTTCTTTGAGCCGGCCGCAATGCCGCTTCCACTCAACCGGTAAAGATTGCAGCTTAACATCAGGCTCATTTTCAACGAGCCCAAAGAGTTCAAAGAAAATATGATAGGTTTTATAAAATTCTCTCTTCCAGCAGACGTCAACCGTTGGACAATTGTAACAAACACGTTCAACCAAAACATTCATAAGTTCGGGGACTTCCTGCCGTGTCTCAAAAGATTCCGTTTCTGCGGCCTGATAACTTAAAGCAATTTGATCAAAGATCTCTGCCATAGCTTTTACCTTTGAAACTGTTGTTTCAACTTCAGGGATAACCTTAGGTTTCAGAAAATCTCTTTGCTGCGAAATGCCAGGCCAGAGAAAAAAAAGAAATAAGCCGACAACAGAAGAGATTAACTGGGAATAAACCGCATCCTGGCGCAGGAAGACGGTTAGCATCAACATAACAGCAATAAATGCCGTCCCAAGTCCAATTTTCCCGAACCTCCGAAAGGCTCCTGTACAGAAACCCGCCAGTCCATAAATACCGGCAGCCATTAAATTTTCATTGCTTACGGTCAGCTGCGGCAAAAAACCAAGGATAGCGCCAACACCCGCTGAAGTACCAGCTCCGTAACGTTCAGATACAAATAAGGTGAAAAAGCTCATCAACACAATGGAAAAGTTTATCTCCCTTACTTGAACCCCCTGAAGCCCACTAATAATACCAACAAGAATGATCAGCCAAGCTATTCCTTGCTCACGCTGAAATTCTCCCCTCCAAATTGCCTCTTTATGCTTCATAGCAAACCAAATAATAATTGCAAAGCCACCCGCTAAAATACTCTGAAGGGCTGCTAGAAATAGGGCATAAGTGTCAGGTTTGGAAAAACTCACGGTCAAAGAAGCAACTAATGCCACCATTAAACCTGTAATAAGAATCAAGTAGGTTCCCTCATGTCTTTTCTTACGAATGAAAGGCAGCAGCACGTACATAGCTGCTAAAATAACAATGATTTGAACCACGAAGGATACATCGTTTAGTGAGGTTATACCGAGAGAAACTGTCCCCAGTACAATCCCTAATAACCCGAACAAGGACCCGCGCTCGCCAAGTAAAATGACAGCAGCACCGAAGGCAATTCCGAAGGGATGGAGGCCTAAGATAGTGCCCCGAGCTAAGCATCCGCCAAAAATAATAGGCAGAAATGTGCTTTCCAGAGAAATCCCGCTGCGCAGCCCTTGGTTAACTTTTAAGGTTGCCCACTCAGCCATAATATCACCTCTTACCTTTTTATGGTAATATTATAGCTTAAAGGATTAGCAAAGCTTGTCTACTATAGTCAGGCGTGAAAAACAACTTTCGACGTCATTCATAGATAATCTCTTCACGACTCCGCCATATGCCCATGGGCTCTTAAAAACGCCAGCATTTTCATATCTTCTTACTGTCCCTGACTTCTAAATATAAAGAAAACTTGGCTGGCGCCAAGCCTCTGGCGCAGGCGGCAGGTTAGTTGCACTTATGCAGGAGGAAAGTATGCAACGAAGTTATACTTTCTGACAGTATAAGAAAAACCGCCTTACGGCGGTTAATTCCTAGTATCTGCTTGAGCCTCTTCCACCACGTTTGGATTCTGTGGCGCGGCGAAATTCTGTCTGACGTTCATCACTATCTTTAATAAACTTGGCCAATTTATCCTCAAAGGACACCGTTGGCGGAACTCGGCGTTCACGACTAGTATTACGAACAGTAGGATTAGCTTGTTTAATCGAGAGACCGATTTTACCCTTTTCGTCGACATGAATGACCTTTACCTTAACATGATCTTGTTCCTTTAAATAATCCCGAACATCCTTGACATAAGCATCAGCAACTTCCGAGATATGTACAAGTCCGGTTACTCTATCCGGCAATTCAATAAATGCTCCAAAGTTCGTGATCCCGGTAACGACTCCTTCAACAATACTGCCAACGTCAATGGCCATACGAAGTAAACTCCTCCTTGTGATGATCTATCTATACATAATTATATTATATGCAGTAAATTTCGTAACTGTCAAGGTTTTTAAAATCAATGTTACTTACTAATTCTTGGGAGAAATAAGGATTTCGCCATGTTTAACAAGACCTAGTTGTTCCCGGGCCAATTGTTCAACATAACTGGGAGTATTTAATTCGGCAATCTCTTCATGAAGTGACTTTTCTTGTTGCATTAGTCCTTCTTTTTGTTGAGTCAATTGATTAATCTGCTGCTCAACCGAAACATGAAGTTTCCAAAGCTGCCAGGCAGAACTGCCGACCCCCAGAAAAACAAGAAGCAAAAGGGCGATTGTTCCTAGCCGAAGATGAGGCTTTTGTCGTTTTTGCGGTTTAATCTTCTGATAAGATTTCTTCATCCCAATCTGCTCCTTCCAAACCAAGCTCTCCACTTGGGATAATGCATACGATTTCATACCCTTTACTCCGGGCACGATTTAGTAACGTGGCTACAGAGCTTGAACTAAGCTGAAGCTGCTTGGCGATGGCCTCCAAAGATTTCCCGCTTTCTTTAAGGATCACTGCTTGACGTTCACGAAAGCTAAGTTTTTCCAAGCCTCTGATTTCAATCTGCACTGCGGCACACCCTTGCTCAATAGTTATACACAGTTTGTGGATAACTTTGTGGACAAATTAATTACAAAAAAACTACAAAGGACCTACAATCAGTTACACCAATTATTATAACTACTCCTTAGAAGCGAATCAACCCCTTTGGTAATTTTTACCCATTAGTCCTAGGCGGCCATAATTGTCTCCACCACTCCTTTATAGTTATTTCCAGATTTACTAGGGGCCGATAAATAATATGTTCTCCAATACGAAAGCAAAGCAAACTAAACCAACATAAAATCGCATAGGGCGGGCGCATAAGAAGAACGAACCCTCGAACCGGAATCATAACCCCTCCGGCGAAAAGCTTTAAAAGGGCGGCAGCCAATTGGAATAGTTTGAAATATCCTTTTTTTAGAGAGCTGCTGAAAATCCTCAAATATAAGACAAGGCCCAAAAGACTGCCCCAAACATTATAAAACCTGAAGGACAGTGCATTTGCTTTAAAAAACAATCGATAGAGGATAACCAAAGCAATAAGAGAAAAGAGGATATCTCCTACGAACGTTACGACAGGCCCCCATTTCTGCCAACGCCTAAACGTCCGAAAAAAATCAAAGACTACACCCACCATCAATCCTGCTGCAACGACCCAAAAAAAAGCCATAAATTCCGAGATAGTCTTTCCCCTCCTCTCCTTAATCTGAGGAAAACTTTTCAAAAACCTTTACCTACCGAAAAATTTTATGCATTATACCTTGCCGAGAGTTCCCTCCGGTACTCCGATGATAAATGAGAGCACTAACATATCCTTCAATGTCTACCATACTTTCTTCAAGGTTAAGCTGTTTAATTCCCAACTGCTCCCCTTTAATGCTAAGTATCCCTAATTCCGTTTCAAGAATAATTTCTTTCGGATCAAAGGTCTGAACCTTTTTCACTCCTGTCAATGCAATCATTTCACGGTTTTCCATGACAAGGCGATGTCCTTTACCAAAACTGTCTGCCATGCCCCATCCCCCCAACACTTTTTTCTTCTTAAACCCTATTCAGTTCGACTGTCCTTTAGACATACCAAAACACTTTTAAAAAACTAAAAGACAGAGCCTTTTTAACAAGACTCTGTCCTTCGTTCATCTCTGATTAATTCATAGAGGGTGTGGGCTTCGTTAGCCTTAACGCTATTGGGGGTAGCCAAAACTTTTACTTCTACAACATGATTGGCCATTTCCAGAATGATTTGGTCTCCCGGTTTAACTTCCGCAGAGGGTTTAACAATTCGTCCATTGATACTGATTTTTTCTCCTGCACAAACATCTTTGGCAACTGTGCGTCGTTTAATCAGGCGAGAAACTTTTAAGTATTTGTCAATACGCATAAGTTACTGTTAATAACCCTCCCTTTTCAAAACTCGGACCCAGTTTTTATCCAATCGTAAGACTCCCACCGAAGTCTCAATGTTCAGCTTTAGCTGAACAACGAGTTTACTAAAAATCAGGTTCCAGTATAACCGGAACCTGATTTCTCAAAAGTCCAAATCCTTACTTTTGGACTGCATCCTTTAGAGCTTTTCCCGCTTTAAAACCAGGCACCTTAGCGGCAGGAATGACAATTGTCTCCTTAGTTTGCGGGTTTCTTCCCGTTCTTTCAGCACGTTCTTTGACCTCAAAAGTCCCAAAGCCCACTAATTGGACTTTTTCGTTTTGTGCTAAAGATTCTTCGATCGTAGCGAAAACGGCACTTACTGCCTTTTCTGCGTCCTTCTTGGACATTTCTGCCTTCTCAGCAACTGCACTTACTAACTCAGCCTTATTCAAACTAGTCCCTCCTAAATAACTGATCTTATCTCGTAAACTATATTTCGCGATAAATAATCAATCTCCTGCTTATTCGGGTAAGATTACATTAATTTGCCGCCTTTTTCTTGTAATTTTGCCTTTTCCCAATAGACATCCATTTCATTAAGGGATAGTTGCTCAATTTTTTGACCTTCTTCGCGGCTTAATTCCACCATTTTAAGGAAACGCGTCTGAAACTTATGTACAGCTTCCCTTAGAACTTCCTCTGCGTCCAATTTAAGGAATCTCGATACATTGACCATTGCAAACAACAAATCCCCAAATTCCTCCCGAATACCTACTCCGGTTTTTAAGGCACTCTCCAGCTCAAGTAATTCTTCCTGAACCTTCTGGTATGGTCCCTCCAGATCACTCCAATCGAACCCTATTTTAGCCGCCCTGCGCTGCGTTGAGGAAGCCAGCATAAGAGCAGGCAACCCTTTAGGGTCACTGAAAAAGCCTCTTTCTTCCTTTGTGTCGGCCTTTTCCTCTTGTTTAATTCTATCCCATGAGCGAATCACATCATCAGCAGTTTCAAGCACTTCTTCACCGAATACGTGAGGATGCCTGCGCAGCAGTTTTTGAATAATCCCTTGTAAAACATCCTGACTTTCAAATATCTTGTTCTCTGAGGCAATTTGAGCGTGAAATACAACTTGCAGTAATAAGTCTCCCAACTCTTCACATAAATTATACATATCCTCTTTTTCGATCGCCTCTAATACCTCATAGCTCTCTTCAATCAGACAAGGTTTTAAGGTTTGATGATTTTGTTCGCGATCCCAAGCACAACCATCTGGCGAACGCAAAATTTCCATGATTTGAAGTAATTTTGTCCAAGAAATAACCTCCGAACAAGGCGGCAAGACGATTGTCGTTAGGTGATCAAAGGAACCATGATCCATTTCGAAAAGAGGATGCTTGTCCACCCGCTCATTGTGAGTGCCCAGACCCTGTACAATAAAGACATCTGCCTCATCGGGATAGGAACTCATGAGATCAAGTTTAACCTCAGAAGCAATGAGTTGATTATAAACCTGAGGAATAATGAGCCACTCTCTCCCTGTTAGTCCAGCATCTTTGAGCGCATCATAATTTCGAATAAGCATCCCTTCAATGGGATCAAAATTCAGTACCCGGAAAATCTCATCAACAAAGCTCATAGCAGGATGAACAATTACTTCATATTCTGGTCTTAAATTTTTCCAGAGCAGCTGAATAGTTTTCTCAGCTACCATAGGATGACCTGGCACGGCATAAATAACTTCCGAGTCCTTTCCCAACTCTGCTCTTAATCGTTCCGTTATCTTTTGATACACCTCTTCAAAGGTATCCTCCGAATCATAAACTTCATCAAAGGATTCTAACTGAACGCCTTCCGCCATTAATTCCTGAACACAGGGATGATGCAAAGTTCTTACAAAAACCTTCTTGGCGTTACAAAGACGGCGATAGTTTCCTAACGTTAATTGTTCAAGCCCCGAAGGGCCAAGACCAATGACATGAAGACACGAAGACATTCTTTCACCTCCTAAAGCTAGTGTAGCATAAAGTAAAATAAAGCGGGAGTACCGCTTTATTCCTACAACCAGAAATTCAATTAATATATAATTACATTCCGGTAGTATAAGAGTAACTAATTTATAGTAACGCCTATTGCTCCATTTGTTTGGCCAAAAATACTGCTGCCGTCTCTACCAATTTAATTTCTAAATCCCCCATTTTGGCATTTGGCTCTTTCGATATGATAATAACCGCTCCGATAGGGTCCCCTTGGGATATTATGGGAGCGATGACTTCACAGACTATTTTTGCTTTATCATCTTCGTCATTGTCGCTAAGTTTAGGTACATTGGTCTCACCGGAGTTCGTCAACCCGATTTGAATAGTTCTCCTTTCCTCCATGGCTTGTTCCACAGGATGATCAATTGGTTTATTTAAATACTCTTTCTTCGAAGCGCCTGCTACTGCAATAATAGTATCTCTATCCGAAATGCAAGTAATGTGTCCGGTTGCTTCAAACAACGAATCAGCATACTCCTTGGCAAACTCCCCTAATTCTCTTATCGGGGAGTATTTTTTGAGGATAACTTCCCCTTCACGATCTACAAAAATCTCTAACGGATCTCCTTCCCGGATACGAAGAGTCCGACGAATTTCCTTTGGAATAACGACACGACCGAGGTCATCAATTCTTCTTACAATGCCTGTTGCTTTCATAGGCGCACATTCCTCCTTTGTTCCCGAAGACTCATTTCGTCCTTTCTATTACTATTTCAGATCAATGATAGTATATATCTAGAGATTGCCAATTATTCATTATTTTCCAATGCACAAAAAAAAGAAGGCAATAAGTTTTGCCTTCTTTTAGTATCACCCTTAACTTGCCGGTTGATATCCTTGAGCATATTCAATCTTAGCTTTTTTACGCAGGTCATCAAAAAACGTCTGAAATTTGGTGTCCTTAGCCGCATTAAAAGCATCCTGAGTTACTTGAGTCTTTACTTTCGCCAAATCCGGAGTAGTAGCAGGCGTATGCGCTTGAACGTAAATTACATGATAACCAAACTGCGTTTTAACCGGAGTTGTGGAAAATGTCCCTACCTTCTGAGCAAAGGCCGCCGCTTCAAACTCCGGCACCATTTTCCCCTTCGTAAAGGTGCCAAGATCTCCTCCCGACTGCTTGGCTCCCGGTTCAATAGATTTTTCCTTCGCTAATTGTTCGAACAAAGGTAGAATCTGAACGTTATTTTTTTGGGCCTGTTCTAGCTGGGCAATAATTGCTTTGGCCTCAGCTTCAGTCTTGAGCAAAATATGATGAGCAGTAACACTCTCAGGCTGGCCATAATTGGCTTTGTTTTTCTCAAAATAGGCTTGAACTTCGCTCTCTGTCGGCTGTTTCACATCCGAGGTTATCTTGGTATAAACCGCTAAGAAGTTCTTTAATTCCGGTTCGCTCATTCCTTGTTGGTTTAGCATATCCTGAAATTTAGCATCTGTACCCATATTCTTTTTTATAGTGTCTTCCTGACTGTTAATAGCAGGATCCCCTGTGTTCAACTTAAGGTTCTTAACCTCTTGGTCAAGAAGTTTACCTTCAATCATTCGCTCAAGGACTTGACTTTTAATTTGGGTCAACGCTTGTTTTCCTTGGTCCGTATCAAACTTCATACCTTGATTCTCGTAGGTTTTTTGAGCCTCTGCCACACGTGCATCATAGTCCTTAACTGAGATAGATTCTCCGTTAACTTTGGCTGCCCATTTGCCATCAACCAGCGAGGAACAACCCACAGTGATCAATGTCACCATAAGAATACTCACTAGTATCCCCAGCCGGGATTTTTTCATTCCGACACACCCTTTCAATTCACTTAGTCCAGTATATCAGGGAGTTCCCCTCGAAGCAATGTTCCCAAAAATTATAAGGACACGCCGCACTGCCCCAATCACCTCTTCTTGATCAAGCGTACGAGTGCGGACCTTACATTCCAGATTTCCATTAGGCAGAGAATTAAACGACAGGGGCAAGGGAGAAGCTGAAGCGATGGCCATTAACCGCTCTCCGGACATCCCAAGATCTGCTCCAAAGCGAAGGCTGATATTTTGTTTTGTTTGTTGAATTTGTTCTATGCGAATCGGACCGGCTAAAAGCTTGATACGGATAATTTCAATTAAATGTTCCACCTCACGAGGCGGCGTTCCAAAACGATCTACTAATTCATCAACCATTTCCCCAAGTTCTGCCTCGTCGGCAACCTTGGCCAGCCTTTGATACAAAGAAGCCTTAGTTTGCTTATCAGCGACATAAGAATCAGGCAAATAGGCATCGATTTGCAGCTCAATACTTGGCTCAGCAGCTTCTTCAACCTTTTCTCCCCGCAATTCCTGGACTGCTTCCTTGAGCATCTGACTATAAAGTTCGAAGCCGACAGCTGCTAAATGGCCATGCTGTTGAGCCCCGATCAAATTCCCTGCACCGCGAATTTCCAAATCCCGCATAGCAATCTTAAAACCTGCTCCAAATTCGGTAAACTCACGAATGGCAGCCAGCCGTTTCTCAGCTATTTCTGTAAGAACTTTCTGAGGTTTATACAGAAGATAAGCATAGGCTTTGCGGTTTGACCTTCCAACTCGGCCGCGAAGCTGATATAACTGGGACAGACCCATGCGGTCAGCTTCATCAATAATCAGTGTATTGACGTTGGGCATATCAAGACCTGTTTCGATAATTGTAGTTGAAACTAGGACATCAGTTTGCTGTTCCAAAAAATCAAGCATAACTCGTTCCAGCATGGATTCACGCATCTGTCCATGAGCCACACCAAAACGAGCTTCCGGAACTAATTGACCTAAGAAGTTAGTAACCTTGTCCATATCCTCAACTCGATTGTGAACAAAAAACACCTGTCCTCCCCGTTGAAGTTCCCGTCTTATAGCATCCCGCACTACGTCAGGCCGAAACTCCGTGACATAGGTTTGTACGGGATATCTGCCTTCCGGCGGAGTTTCTATTACGCTCATATCCCTGACTCCGACTAGGGACATATGAAGAGTTCGGGGAATCGGTGTTGCCGACAAGGTGAGCACGTCAACATTACCCTTAATGGTCTTCAGTTTTTCTTTATGAGCAACTCCGAAACGTTGTTCCTCGTCGATAATCAAAAGCCCTAAATCTTTAAATTTAACGGCATCCGCTAAAATGCGATGGGTTCCTACAATAACATCAATCCGTCCTTCTTTTAGGCCCTGAATGATTTCTTTCTGCTCCTTAGGCGAACGAAACCGGCTCAACATATCAATTGTTATGGGATACCCTGTAAATCGTTCGCGCAAAGTGTTGAAATGTTGTTGTGCCAGGATGGTGGTCGGAACTAAGAAGGCTACCTGCTTGCTGTCCATAACCGCCTTAAAGACTGCTCTGAGAGCAACTTCTGTTTTCCCATAACCTACATCTCCGC
This sequence comes from Desulfosporosinus sp. FKA, assembly GCF_002196785.1. Lineage (NCBI taxonomy): Bacteria > Bacillati > Bacillota > Clostridia > Eubacteriales > Desulfitobacteriaceae > Desulfosporosinus > Desulfosporosinus sp. FKA. The sequence goes on from NZ_NAHZ01000032.1 coordinate 29,514, forward strand.
AAAGAAGCCGGTCCATAGGACGAGAAAGCATCATATCCCGTTTAATATCGGCAATGCACTTTAGTTGATCGTCTGTTTCAACATAAGGAAATTTCTCTTCGAATTCTATCTGCCAAACATTGTCCGGTGAAAAAGCATATCCCGAAGTAGCCTCCCGCTGAGCATAGAGCTTTAGTAAATCAAAAGCCATTTCTTTAACCGCGGAGCGGGTTTTACTCTTTACTTTATGCCACTCAGTTCCTCCGAGCTTGTAGAGCTTGGGCAAACTCTCCGCAGCACTTCCTAAATACTTTTGTAAAAGATGAAGTTGGTCCAAAGGAACATAAAGGCGATCCTCACCAGCATAGCGAATTCCGAAGTAATCCTTTTCTATTCCAGCAACCTCTAAGCGTTCAATCCCGGTAAATTGCCCAATTCCATGATGAACGTGAACTACATAATCCCCGGGTTTTAAGTCTGAGACGTAAATATTTTTTGTCGAAGCAGGACTCGGTTTCTTTCCGGAAACCTTACTCTCGCGTTTGTAAATTTCAGCTTCCGTAAGCACCACTAGTTTTCCCAGAGGCAGTTCAAAGCCTTGATCCAAGGAATACGGATAGACGTATACATGTCCATCTTCAATTGTATCTTCGAGATTTTTGCGGCTGGCTGTGACCCCCCTGTCCTTAAGGCCTTGGAGCAAACGCTCAGTATGTTCCTCATCTCCCGCGAAGAGAGCAACAATATTTCCTGCATCCCTATAATGTTCGATTTCATCCACTAACTTGCTTGTTTTTCCCATAAAACCGGTCAGAGAACGAGCGTTGAGATTAAAAACCCGCTTGGGAGTCAGACCCGGCGTCTGCCTTATTAACGTGGAGAGACCAATGAAAGGATTTTTTTGGCCGTGCCTCAGCAAATCTTCATACCTGATAAACAGAGTCTCAGGGTGGACAAAGCCTTCACCCTGTTCTAATTGTTGGGTAAATTCCATCAAGCGTTCATTAGCCTGAAACTCCAACTGTTCTTTTAAGCGCAGCGGCTCATCTAAGATGACATAATGATTTTCGGCCAAATATGAGAAAAAGGGAACGAGAGGCGTATTAACCAAACTTAGGAATGGATAAACATTCTCATCGAGGATTCCCTGCTGCAAACGTTCTTCGAGGAAAATCACTCTGCTGCGCAAACGCTCGGCTGCATCTGTTCTGCCTGCTCGCTGCAGGCGGCCTGTCGCTTTGCGGGCTTCTGCCCGAATAGTAAAGCGCAGTTCTTCAAGTTCTTCCCTTGTTACTACATATTCCATTGCCGGAGAGATTAAAACTCTCTCTTGAGACGAAATCGATTTCTGGGTTTCAAGATTAAAAGTTCGAATAGAATCCACTTCTTCATCGAAAAATTCTATACGCAGGGCTTCTTCATCAAGAGGGGCAATATCTAAAATCCCCCCTCTTAGGGCAAACTGACCTTTTCCTTCAACCGTTTCGACACGCTCATATCCTCCAAAAATCAGGATTGAAAGAATATCATTGAGCATATACCCTTTTCCCACTTCTAAGGTCAGGGAATAATCCTTCCAGCGCCGAAGTGGAAACACGCGCCGCTCTAATGCTAACACAGAGGCGACAACCGTGCAGTCTTGATCCAATGACAGACGATTAAAAACACGAATTCTCTCCGCCGTCGTTTCTTTGCTTTTTCCCAGAACTTCAAAGGGGAGCCACTCAGTAGCGGGAAAATGTAAGATCGTTTTTTGAGGGCACCATGTTTTTAAATCCGCAGTCAACTTTTGAGCCTGTTCTTCAGAATAGGTCAACACTAATCCCGGGGTTGAATTCTGCAATAGTTGGGAGATCAGAGCTGCCTTTTGACTGCCGCTTAAATCATAAATCATTTGAGGCCATTCTCCAGACCTAAGGGACCCCTCAATCTTGTCAATATCCAGCCCCCGGCAGAGGTAATCACGAATTATTTTCAAAACACCCATCCTTTCGGGCGGCAAAAAAGATGAACGTCCATCATGGGACCCCCACTTGCCTACTCCTCTAAACTGATAATAAGGCATGGCGTCAAGCGACATGCCTACATTTAACAAATTATTGTCCGCCCTAAACTCTTAGTACTGAAATATCTTTAATGAAAAACATTCCCAGACTCCGTTTTCAGTTCATTCAGACAATCTGGACAAAGGGTATACGAGACATTTCCAACGATATCCATTATAGAGTCCGAATCAGCGCTGGTCAAGTCATCAAGCTCAATCTCTCCCAGGATCCTGTCACAGGCATGACATACTTTCATAACCCTCATCCCGTTTCACCTCCCTAGCACTAGAATTACCCCTAGCGCGAAAGGTTATACCAGGTTAACGATGGTATAAATTCATGGCCCGGTTTGTATCTCCCTTAATCCAAAGGCCTGCCACTTTTTCTGCCCTATCTAATAAGTCTTCAATAATAGGCAGCTCACTTTCTCCGAACGTCGAAAGGACATAGCGTGCAGGATCCCATTCTTTTGGCGGCCGACCTATACCTAACTTGAGTCTCCAGAAGGCTTCTGTGCCCAACTCGCCTAAAATTGATTTAATTCCGTTATGCCCCCCGGCGCTCCCGTGATCACGCAAACGCAGTTTGCCTAAGGGCAAATCCATATCATCGTGGACAATCAGGACATCCTCCGCAGCAATTTTGTAGAAGTTAACAAGTTCTTTAACTGAATGTCCGCTTAAATTCATAAAGGTTTGAGGCTTCAAGAACAACAAACGCTCCCCTTGCAGGAAACCTTCTGCCCATAATCCCTGAAATTTGGCTCGAAACTGAAGCCCTAAGACTTCGGCCAGACCGTCAAGAAACAGAAAGCCAACATTATGACGTGTCTCTGCATATTGAGGTCCCGGATTGCCCAGGCCGACAATAACCTTCATTCAAATACCCTCCTAAGCATATTCATCTTCTTTTCCGAATACATTCATTATGGATAAGCAACGAATAAATCTTCACCATAAGGGGGTGAGCTTTTGAAGCCAAGTAGAAAATTTTTATCCTTACCCATTATCTCCCTTCAAGAAGGACAGCAAATAGGATTTGTAAAAAGTCTGGTCCTCGATGCCGGAACAAAATCGCTCGCTGCAATTATTGTGGACCCCAAAGGATTTTTTAAAGATCAACGCATTATACCCTATGCCAAAGTCATCAGTGTCGGCGATGACGCAATCACCATTGATAAAGAAACTCACGTGGAAAAAACCTCAAATCTTCCCGAACTGTTAGAATTAGTTAAAGAAAAACTGGCACTTATCGGCACAAAAATAATCACAGAATCCGGAAAAACCCTCGGAACCGCTGATGAATATTATATTGATCCAGATTCAGGGAAAATAACCCAAATTGAAATCTCGTCCGGAAAACTCAATGGGTTCCTGAACGGCAAGGCTTGGATGTCCGCAGACTATATTACGACCCTGGGACATGATGTCATTGTTACTCAGCGGGGAAGCGAAAATTATCTGTCCGTTTCCGACAAGGGACTTAGTGAATCCTTTAAAAATCTTTTACATTCAACGTCCCATCGTGCCTCCGAAACAACCCATGCAGTCAGCAATTACTTCAAAAAGCCAAAACATGGCAACGATAATTTGGAAACTCCGGAAGAAAAACCTCCCGTAATTGTAACCGAACTGGACATAACACCGACAGAAGATCAAGATCCGCCGGAAACTCCTCAAACCAAAGAACCCCTGGGGTAAATACCCCAGGGGTCTTCTTTTTAGCTAAAAAGTTTACTCACTGAGAGATCTTCGTGAATACGAACAATGGCTTCTCCTAAAAGCGGAGCTACTGAAAGAACTTTTATTCGAGGAATTGTTTTCTCTTGACCAAGAGGAATTGTATTCGTAACCACAACTTCCTGCAGCACTGAGTTCTCGAGCCGTTCGATAGCCGGCCCGGATAAGACAGCATGAGTACAACAGGCGTATACTTCTTTAGCGCCACGCTCAAGGAGCGCTTGAGCGCCTTGAGTAATCGTTCCGGCGGTATCAATGATATCATCAATCATGATTACTGTTTTTCCTTTTAATTCGCCGATGACATTCATGATTTCGGAAACATTGGGTTCAGGCCGGCGCTTGTCGATGATGGCAAGAGAAGCTCCAATACGTTCCGCAAGGTTTCGCGCCCTGGTAACTCCGCCCAAATCCGGCGAAACAACACAGAGATTTCCCAAACCCTTTTCGCGGAAGTACTCTGCAAGAATCGGAACACCGGGTAAATGATCAAGAGGGATATCAAAGAAACCCTGGATTGCAGGGGCGTGCAAATCCATGGTTACAACACGGTCAGCACCTGCGGTGGTTATTAGATTAGCCATGAGTTTGGCAGTAATTGGGTCTCTGGCCCTTGATTTACGTTCTTGGCGAGCATAGCCGTAATAAGGCATTACAGCAGTAATTCGGCGTGCCGAAGCCCGGCGCATCGCATCAATCATAATAAGCAATTCCATAATGTTGTCATTGGTTGGAAAACAGGTCGGCTGAACCACATAAATATCTGATCCCCGGACACTTTCATCAATGACAATAGAGATTTCTCCGTCACGGAAACGTTTAATTTTAGCGTCCCCAAGCGGAACTCCCAGATAATCAACAATTTCCTGTGCTAACGGTCGATTGGCATTTCCACAGAAAATCTTAAATTCTTTTGCTGCCATGCCTATTTTTGCCCCCTATTTCTCTTTTCGCGATGCCATTGTTCCTTAATTATTTGTTGACTCCGTTCCACTGCCAAGGCTTTTGCAGGAACATTTTTAGTAATCGTTGAACCTGCACCTGTTACAGCATAGTCTCCCACTTCAACGGGAGCCACTAAATTCGTATTACTGCCAATAAAAGTATGGTCTCCAATTTTCGTAGGATGTTTACTGCTGCCGTCATAATTGCAGGTAATCGTACCTGCTCCAATATTTGCAGCCTTTCCAATCTGCGCATCACCTATATAACTCAAGTGAGGGACTTTAGCCCCCGCTTCTATTTTACTATTTTTAATTTCGACAAAATCCCCAACCTTTACATCTGCCTCTAGGCTTGTACCAGGCCGCAAATACGCAAAAGGCCCAATGTGACAGCGCTCGCCAATTTTCGCATTTTTGGCAACCGTATAGGTTACTTCAGAACCACTTCCTACCTCACAGTTTTCCAACGTTGTCTGAGGACCAATTACAGCATCCTCCTGGACCTTGGTTTTCCCCGAAAGCCGGGTGAAAGGCAGGATCGTGACATCCTGGGACAGCCTTACTTCAGTATCAATAAAGGTTGAAGCAGGGTCAACAATCGTTACTCCCTCTGCCATCCAATGTTCAAGAATGCGCTCGCGCAGAATCCCTTCTGCCTCTGCCAGCTGGCTCCTGCTATTAATCCCCAGCGCTTCATAAGAATCTTCGGTGCAATAGGTCAGTATTCGTTCTCCTTGCTTTAAAAAGATATCAAAAACATCGGTAAGATAATATTCTCCTTGAGCATTTTGAGGAGTAATTTTTGCCAAAGCATCTTTGAGCGCTGATCCTCTAAAACAATAGGTACCAGTGTTAATTTCTTTAATTAAGCGTTCATCAGAAGTTGCGTCTTTTTCCTCGACAATCCTTACAAGTTGATCACCATCTTTAAGGACCCGCCCATAACCAAACGGCTCATCTAAATAAGCCGTTAAAACAGTAGCACAGGCTTCTCCATCTTGATGCAGTTTTAAGAGAGCTTGAAGTGACTCAGGTTTAAGTAACGGCTGATCCCCGCTCAGAACAAGTACCGTTTGAGCGCCTTCCAAATAGGGCAAAGCTTGCATGATAGCGTGTCCTGTTCCCATTTGTTCAGTTTGAACTACTATCTCTGCGCGTTCTTGAACTTTGGCCGCAACAGCCTCACGGCCATGTCCGACAATCACGAAAGGTCGTTCAATCCCAACTTGGTTGGCCACGTCCAAGACATGTTCAATGAGCGGTTTCCCTGCTAATGAATGCATAACCTTTGGCAATTTTGAGCGCATTCTTGTTCCTTTTCCAGCAGCCATGATCACCGCTACCAAATCAGGCATTTCTATTCGCCTCCAATTTAGTTTAACCTCTACAGATTTTTACATTCCAAAAGTTCTTTATTCGTCAAATATGCCCAAAATCCTTTTTTAGTACAACGATATATCAAAAAGAAAACGTATAACTAGAGTATACAGACTTTTCAAAAACCTGCTTATTTTTGCCCACAAAAAAAGAAGACCTCCAAGGTCTCCTTAATCTTTTAAATTAATTAAATCGCTTCTTGATACGCTTTTAAAACAGCAGTCTGAATGACTTCCCGTGCTGCAGCGGAAATAGGGTGAGCGATATCACGAAATTCTCCCTCAGGTGTTTTTCGGCTGGGCATCGCAACAAAGATGCCATTCATCCCTTCGACTACTTTGACATCATGCACAACAAATGCATTATCAAAGGTCACAGAAACCACTGCCTTCATCTTACCTTCCGTGTTAATCTTTCGAACCCTCACATCAGTAATATTCATTATGAATCACCACCCTTCCCTTTGCTTTCCAGGTCTGTCCATAATGTTATTCTCTGCATGGTAAAAAAATCCTGCCTGCAATTCGGGAAAATTTTGATTAGGTTGAATAATTTCCTAATATTTTAGCGAATAGCAAATCATCGGGGACTATAGTTGACTTTCCGCAATTAAGATCGAGTTCACGCAGCTTCAAAAGTGATAGATACCCATCGACAAGCTTTGCCTCAGAGGTTATTTGAGTTTCTACCAAAACTCCGATACCGATAACATCTGCCTCGAATTCGTGCATTAAATTCTTAATGCCTAAGGCAGTACCTCCTGCTTTCATAAAATCGTCAATCACCAGAACTTTACGCCTGGGATCCAGAGCCCTGCGCGACAGAGACATGGTCTGAATACGACGAGATGACCCGGAAACATAATTAATACTTACTGAAGAACCCTCAGTTACTTTATTTCCTGTACGAATAACCACCATGGGCAAGCCGAGGGCTTCTGCGGTAACCAAAGCCAAAGGAATTCCCTTTGTTTCAATGGTAACAACAACTTCAGGTTCTTTCTCTCTGAAAGCACTTGCAAAAATCAGTCCCAGTGGACGAAGAACTGCCGGATCATAAAGCAGATCAGTCATATAAAGGAAGCCGCCCGCTAAAATTCTTTCCTTCTCGCTGAGCCGCTGTGCCAGGCTGCTTAAAAAGTGAGCCGCTTCTTTTCCTGAAATTTCAGGAATATAACGCACCCCACCTGCTGCTCCAGAAATAGTTTCCAAACGTCCTTGTCCGGAAAGCTGTAAACTCCCTTTAACTGCCATTAGATCCTCGCTAATGGTAGATTTTGCAGTACCAAATCGTTCTGCAAAAAAAGTCAGTGGAGTCAGAACATTCGGGTTTGCCATTAATAATTGGGTGATAGCCACCATACGTTCCGCCCGTTTCATCTTTTCCACGATTATTGGTCCGCCTTACCGGGATCGTTCTTCATTCTTAAAGTCTCAAACATAACATTCTCGGCAGTCACGATATGAGCCATAGCCAGTGCTTGGGCTTCTTCACTGTTGTGATTTCTTAAGGCTTCTACAATCATGCGATGTTCTTCGATAGCATCCTTGTTCCGACCGGGAACCGCTAAAGAAGTTGATCGAAAGCGTTGAATTTGTTCCCGCAAATTCGCCAGGATTTGAATTAAGCGTTCGTTGCGGCTTGCTTTATAAACAAGGGCATGAAAATCTGTGTCTGATTTAACAATTTGCTCCAAATCCATTTCACCTTCATGCGCCCGGTAAAATAATGCCTGCTCCATTTGTTCTAATTCTTCATCTGTAACCCGCTCCGCAGCCAAGCCTGCTGCCAGGCCCTCCAGGGCTGAACGAATTTCAAATACATCCGCAACGTCTTTGAGAGAAACTCCCGCTACATAAGCACCTTTACGAGGAATCATAACGACGAAATTTTCCAGCTCCAATTTGCGTATAGCTTCGCGCACAGGAGTTCTGCTGACACCCATTTCTTCAGCCAGCTGAATTTCCATTAATCTCTCCCCGGGTTCAAGAACCCCATTAAGAATTGCCTCTCGCATGGACTCGAAAACTATCTCCCGCAAAGGTTTATAACCATCAAGCACTACCGGTAATAATCGTTTTTCCATTTTCCAGCTCCCCTTTCACACTATATTGCTTCACTACCTACAGTTTTGGTAACCCAAACGTTTTTACAGCCTCTTTTTCTCAATTTTTCGGCAACATGTCGTGCATGTTCATTGTCTTTAGCAATTCCAAAAACGCTCGATCCGCTGCCTGACATTAAAGTCCCATAACAGTTCTCTTCCAGCAATTGTTGCTTAAGTTCGGAAATCTCCGGAACCATTAGAATCGAAGCAATCTCTAAATCATTAGCTAACAACACTGCAATCTGCTGTGGCGACGATTCCTTTAATGCTTGCTCCCAATCCGATCTCGAGAGATATCCGGGTTTACCTTCTCTGTCAAACCTTCGATAAGCTTCCCCAGTATTTACGCCTAATGTTGGTTTAACCAAGACCAGATCAATATTAGGAACGTTTGGCAATAAGTCCAGCCGTTCCCCGCGTCCCGTAGCCCACATGGTCCCGCCCCTCAGACAGAAGGCCACATCGGCGCCACACTCCCCTGCGAGGTCTAACAGCTTTTCCGCTGTCAAAGGTTTATCATAAAGTTGATTTAATAGCCGCAGTGTCGCGGCCGCATCGCTGCTCCCGCCGGCTAAACCGGCCTGAATCGGGATTTTCTTGTCAATATCAATTTCTACGCCATCAGAAATCCCAAGCTCCCTGAAAAATAATTCGGCCGCTATATACGCAAGATTTCCTCTGCCGCTTAGCTCTCCACAGTGACACGTTATAGTCTCACCACTACGCCTCACCCGTACAATGTCATGTAAGTCAATTGATTGCATTACGCTTTGAAGTTCATGATATCCATCATCCCTCATTCCCAGAACCGCTAAGGCAAAATTTATCTTAGCATAAGCGAACGTTGTAAGGAAAGGATGTTCCATTACTATAACCATCTCCGAACGTTAGGATTGCATTTCTTTTTATTATACATGTTTTTCCGAAGGATTCCAGCATTCTCTCATAAAATGAAACAAAACAAAAAAAATGAAGCGAAAGAATTCCATCGCTTCATGATTCACAAATTTATCCAATCGTAAAACACTAAATTACTATTAACCTCCGACCGCCAATTCATGGGGGATAGATTTTTTACTTTCGGTTTGCAGCTCCAATCTCCGCTGAATTTCTTCTTCAATCGGTTCGAGGTGTTCATAAAACATGACAAAGGTATCTCCGGATTTACAACTATCGAGACCTTGCTTAAAGGCTTCTATTTCGGAAAGAACTATTATAATCTTATTTTTATCCATTCCGGAACGGACCGCTTCATCATAAAGGATATTAGCAATTTCTCCGGGTTTTCGTCCCCGTAAATCTGTATCCTCACGAATCACAAGCCGGTTAAAACCTTGAGCGGCAACCCTGCCAACTTCGCGCACCAGCTCATCGGGACGATCACCCGGGACGGTAATGCACCCTGCTAAGGTTTTACAGCTAAGTTGTTTTAAGGTCTTACATACTTCCCGAATTCCAGCAGCATTATGTCCATAATCAACAACAACTTGAACCCCATTTAATTCATAAAGATTTAAACGTCCCCGGTTACAATTTACGTCTGAAGAGAAAGTTTTCAAAGAATTTCGTATCGTTACAGCGCTTAACCCTAAAGCCCACCCTGCAGCAACAGCCGCTAACGCGTTTTGGAGGTTATGTTTTGCCTTTCCGTCCCATGTAACCGGAAGCTGTTTTACTGAACAGATTCGAGAACTTTCTGAGCCCTGACAAAGTACAATCATTCCGCGTATGACGAAGACAGCTGTTCCGCCTATACCCAGGTGTTTTCGAACATGAATATTATCCTTCTCTGTACTGAATAAAATAACTCGTCCCTGTGTGCGTTTAGCCATAGCAACAACCTGGGGGTCATCAGCATTTAATACAACATAACTATGAGGTTTAACAATCTCCGCGACAAGGCTCTTGACATGGGCAATATCCTCAAGGGTTTCGATTCCATACTGACCGAGATGATCTATTGAAACATTGGTGATGACCGCGACATCAGCATAGTCGTAACCTAAACCTGCTCGCAGCATCCCTCCCCGTGCGGTTTCAAGAACTGCCACCTGGACATCCGGATGCCTTAAGACAATTTTGGCACTTTCCGGTCCTGTCATATCTCCTTTGAGCCATAATTTCTGGTTAAAATAAATACCATCAGTTGAGGTCATACCTACCTGAAGCTGTTGATCACTCAGCATTTTACTGATCATCCGAGTTGTTGTGGTTTTCCCATTGGTACCTGTAATGGCGATTATGGGAATTCTCCCGTTTCCTGTTGGCATGACATGATCAAGAATAGCCTTGCCAACGTCCCGAGATTGACCAATGCTTGGAAAATGGTGCATGCGAATACCTGGGGCCGCGTTAACTTCAATAATATGCCCATTATTGTTTCGATAGGACTCTGCAATATCTTCGATAACTATGTCTACTCCTGCGACATCTAACCCAATTAATCGAGCAGCATATACGGCTAATTCGACATTATCAGGATGGACCTGATCCGTCACATCCAGCGCGATACCTCCGGTACTCAGATTGGCACTATCCCGCAAATAAACAATCTCTCCTAAGGATGGAACGGTGGAAGTAGTCATTCGTTTTTGGGAAAGTGTCAGAAGCACCACTGGATCAATCTTAATTTTCGTTAAAGCTTTCTCATGATCATCCCCGCGCTGTGGATCCTTGTTAATCTTGTCTACTAATTCTGCAATAGTTGATACCCCATCGCCTACCACATGTGCCGGAATTCTTTGGGCTGCCGCTATCAAACGCCCTCCCACAACGACCAGGCGATAATGCTGTCCGGAAATGTATTCTTCAACGATGGCCCATTCTCCATAAGTTTGAGCAACCTTAAAAGCAGATTTAACTTCACCGGCACCTGAGAGCTGTAAAGTAACCCCCTTTCCCTGATTACCTCGCAAAGGTTTAATCACTACGGTGGTATTCATTTCAAGAAAGGCCTCTACAGCATCTTCTTCCGTGTTAACGATGACTCCCCAGGGAACCGGAATCCCTCCTTCACTAAGGATCTTCTTCGTTAATTCTTTATCACAGGCAATATCTACCCCAATACTTGAAGTTTCTCCGGTAACGGTCGCCTGAATCCGTCGTTGATTGCGGCCATAACCTAATTGGAGCAAGCTGCCGCCATTTAACCGGCATACAGGGATACCCCGTTCTTGGCAGGCATCAACAATCATTTGCGTTGAAACTCCAAGTTTATAATCATTCGTTACATTTTTGATTCTCCGAATTGCCTCTGAAACGTTATAGTTTCCATTCTTCAAAAGAGCCTTAACTAAAGCAAATCCTTGGCGAAACGCTTCAATTGCCCCCTCTTTTGCTTCATAGTTAAAGATAATTTCATAACAGCCCGGTTCTTCAAGGATAGCCATTGTTTTGCCGTATTTAACCGTCTGCCCCGCCTGGGTCAGCAATTCAATAGTTACGTGCTCAATCACATGTCCTATTAAAGTGCCTTCATGCAAACGCTCTAAAAAACCTCCCGGTTTCCCTTTGGAACAATAGTGCTCATCTAATGATGGCAACGTTTGGATAAGACGAGAAGAAAAATCTCCTAACTCATTACTGAAGCGTTCCGTCCATTCTTGGAGATCCACAATCGCTCGAATAATTGGCCGATGGCAATAAACATTAGCCCCTTCGATCGCTTGGATTTCTCTTATCTCCATTATGTTGTTTTTCTCCCTTCAATAGCATGGATCATACTACAATAGTTTTAACCTTTTTTCCGTTTGGTATTCCTCCCTCTAAATCAGTCCTTTATAGTAAGGATTCCCTTCGTTTAAGGTCAAAGCCATAACCATCGGATAGAACATGCAGCAAAATCGGACTTAACACTAAAGACTGCCCCGGACTTGTTTCAGAAACATTAGTGGTCGTGGAGGAAGATGCATCTGCCACCGTTACTGTATTACTGCCCACTACAGTAAACCTTGCATCATCTTGAACTAAAATTGCCGTATCTTCATCGATGCCAACTCCAAGAACATAAGGGTTGTGAGATATTGCTGATAAAAGACGCCCTATCCGTCCCCGTTGAGCAAAATGCTGATCAATAACTACAGAACGCAAAAGGCCGAGTCCCGGCGCCATGGTTAAAGAATCTTTTTTAGCAGTCCCTGCTTCGCCGCCTACAATCATCGTATCCGACATCACAGAAGCCCCTGCGCTGGTCCCTGCAATAATAACTCCACGTTCATATAATTGTTGGAGTGTACTTCCCAAGATAGTTCCGCCCAACAAACCGGTAATTCTTAATTGATCTCCGCCGGTAAAGAAAACCCCTGTTGAGTTTTCAAACTCCTTGCCAATCCCTCTCCTGTTGGCCTGTATACGGTCAGAAACATCGAGAACCTGTACCTCTCGCGCCCCTAATTCAAGAAATAAGGAATGATACTCATTTCCCACTTGCAAAGGTAATTCTGTTGCGGCTGTCAAAACCGTAATCCGGCTCTCCTTTCCCCCTGCTTCTTGAACAAAGCGTTTGAGAATTTTACATTCATTCTTTTTATCTTCAGCGCCGCCAATGATGAGCAGCCTTCCTTCCACATGTTCTGTCAAAAAAATCCCTCCAGTCCCTTTTATTTTCCGCCTAAAGAAGGGGTATTATGCAACGAACATTCAAGAATCCGTTACATACCATGAACTATACCCTTTAGTGAAGAAAGGAGGCATAAGATTAATGTCCAGTTCTTCTCTTGTTGTTCATACTCAACGCCGCCAACTTGAGCTTTACGAAGACAACCGCCTAATATATCGTTTTCCAATTGCCGTTGGCAAAAACGAAACTCCCACGCCCCATGGTTTCTTCTACATCGCAGCCAAAGCTATGTATCCCGGAGGAGTTTTTGGCAGCCGCTGGATGGGCCTTTCTCTTCCTCAATATGGAATTCACGGCACAAATAACCCAGCTAGTATTGGTCAAGCTGTATCGAAAGGCTGTATCCGCATGTATAACCAGGACGCGGAATTTGTTTACCAACATGTAGAAATAGGTACACCTGTTAAAATTCAATCGTAGGTAGCAAGGAACCATCCATTGATACAAGTGGATAAAAATGAGATTAAGAGAAACGAGAGCGGTCTGTTAAACACAACCGCTCTCTAACACATCAATAAGGGCTTCTTGGATAACCTCGCCGCATTTGCCCCCGTGTCTCGATCCCGCCAACCCCGTCCGTTCCTGTGATTGTATGCATTAAAATGTCTTTGACTGAGACAATTTGATCCATGGGAGTAAACGCGATTCTTTCGACTATAAACACCGGATCAAACGCATGAATCAACATCCTCTTCGGTGATGAAGCGAAATTTGCTCCCGCTTCCAGAATAGCCTCATAGTTAGATTGACAGGCCCCGGCAAAAATAACCAGGCCATCTCGATTAGGCTGAAAGCGGCGGGCCTCTAAAACTGACTCGACAAAATACCTCGAACTCCGATAACTGTCTAGACTATGAAAATCCTTCTTCCCTCGCAGAAATCCATCATGCCCAGTTAACACTAAAATATCCGTTGGATTTTCTTGCAAAATTTTACGAATTACTTTTGGTTGTTCTACCTCACTTTTACAAATCCCCTTGGCTTCAATTCCCATTTGACGATAGGTCCTTATACATTGATTTAAATACTCTTGATCCCCATCTAACTGCAGAACCCGGCCGGGGATTTCAAAATATTCCTTTAAGTCGTCCTGTACTGCCTTTCTCTGACTTGTAAGCTTGTGTAACTTTTGATAGATCATTTTATTATCTTCTCGTTCATAGTTCATCACTTCGACTGGACTTTTAAACACAAGATCCGAAAACGGAGCATCAGCTAATAGTCTTAAATTAAGCCCTTTGATGATCGCCGAACGCTCTTCAGGATTACCATCAATAACATTGACGATGTGAAAATAAATATCCTGCTGATGAGAACGTCTCGCTACGATATCCCCGACTCGAAACATGGACTTCCCTCCTTCCCCTTTTCGCTATATCTTATGTCGCATACCAGCAAACGACATATACTATAACTAGTAAATCCCAAAGGAGGAGCAAGGATGTTCTCAGCGATCATACCCGCTAAAAATGAGGAGAAGAGCATTTTGGCAGTTTTAACAACGGTTTTGCGTCTTCCCGTAGATTATATTATTTTAGTTCTCAATGGCTGCACAGATCAGACTTTAGAACTTGCTCGTTCCATTCCTGATTCCCGTATCCATATATTGTTCTTTTCTGACCCTTTAGGCATTGATATACCACGAGCGGTAGGGTCCCTTTATGCTCGCTCTTTAGACGTAGATGGAACCCTTTTTATCGACGGCGATATGTCCGGGGATATCTATCAAAACCTGCTTTCTCTCATCACAACAGTGAACTCTGGAGTTGATGTCGCTCTAACAAATTGTTATCCCTATATAACCAACCGCCAAAAGCTGGCCAATCTTGTTCTGAAATTTCGTGCCAAACTCAATCGCGAACTCGATTTATTTAAAAGTCTTGGCCTATCTACCCCAACACACGGACCCCATGCCCTTTCCAAGCGAGCTTTGTTAACTATCCCTTCTGAGGCTATTGCGATTCCGCCTCTCACCTTATTTTGGGCCAAAAGATTGGATCTCGTGATAAAAGTAGCAACATCCATTCCCCATCAAAGACTTCACTCTCCCAGAAAACATCGGGGCCATGCCCGCTTAATTGCCGAAACCATTATTGGCGATTGCCTTATGGGACTGGCTCTGAGCCAAAATCTTCCTTCAACTCGTTCACTCGGCAAGCATCAGTTACTTGGTTATCACCCGGAAAGACGTTTTGATCTGCTCCAAACTTGGGAACAATCGTTAAAATCTCGGGACATATTTTACGAACAACATGTTATTCTTCCCAGAACCCCTGTCTTAGCTTGCAGTTCAATTATCAACTCCTCTCTTTGAGGTCTATCCCGTGTTTCTGAAAGTATTGTAATATTTTCGTCTTTTCATCGATTCGAACGTGAACCGTTGGCTGAACTTTGCCTTTTTCAATGCCATTCCATTTCATATAAATAGTTTGGTTATATGATTTATTTAAAATTGGATCTCCATATTGTAAGTCAACAACAACATAATGAGGCTTGATATCACTTTGCTGATAATTAGGCTTCTCGCTTGGAAGTATCATTACCAGACTTGACAGAGCATCTTTGGGAATTTCGTTGACAATGGCTGATTCGTCATGATGAATCGGTTCTCCCGCTAAAGTTTCAGCAAAAACAATGGTTTCACTTGATAAATTTACTGCCGGATGAACTCCAACATTATTGAATTTTAATTCTAAACTCAGCTCATTCCCTAAAACCACTTGAGGTGATTCTTTCAAAACAAAATATGGCCGCGCTGTTTCTTGCTGTACTTTCCAGGCGGCAACCGTCAAATAAACAGTAATTAAAGCAGTTATTGCCAATACAGTTGTTGCCAGTGTGGCAATAATATTTGACCACTTCATTAACCGATGGTTACTTTCTTTACTCAAACCTATCCTCCTTTAATTCAATCCTTATATTGAAACAAAAAATACGCTTCCATAGAATTCGGAAATTTCTCCAATTTTATGCTTGCTCCTGAAAAGATAGACATTAGCTAAAATGTTATTGTATAAAAAAGGAAGCCTTATGAATACAATAAGGCTTCCTTTTATAAGATATTTCTCTAACTTATCCAATTCGTAAGACTCTCACTTCTTCTTTCTACTTCTGTAGTTACCTATGAGTAAAATAACTTCGTTACAATCTGAAATTCCTCAATGCTTAATGACTCTGCCCGTCGTCCATCTGAGATTCCAGCCATGTTCAATTCTTTAACAACAACTTCCTTATCCAGGGCTAAACCTGCAGAAAGAGAGTTTCCCAGGGTTTTACGACGCTGGCTGAAAGCAGCTTTTACAACTCGAAAAAACTTTGTTTTATCGACTTCGAGACCTGGATAAGGGCGAAGATCTAATCGTAACACAGAAGAAGTTACTTTCGGGGCCGGCCAAAAATCCCTGGGCATGACATCCATTACTTTTGTAACCTGGGCCGAAACTTGAACAGCTATGGATAAAACCCCATAAGTTCTACTCCCCGGACGGGCAGCTATCCTGTCTGCTACCTCTTTTTGAACCATGATTGTCATCCCGCTCAAAATGTCTCCTTGATCTAAAAAATGCATGATGAGAGGACTTGTAATATAATAGGGCAAATTGCCGACCAAATATCCCTTTTGATCTCCCCAAAGTTCTTTTAAATTAAGTTCAAGTGCATCCATATGTACATATTCGATGGGAAGTCCCTGCAGCTCTTTCTTCAAAGTATCAATTTTCTGGGAGTCTAATTCAACAGCCCACATCTTTTCGACCTTGGGGGCCAAAGCTCGTGTTAAGACGCCCAGACCAGGGCCAATTTCCACCAGGGGCACATCCGGTCTAAAAGTGCTTGCTTCAACAATCCCCTCAATTGCCTGATCGCTGACCAGAAAAACTTGTCCCAGTGATTTATAAGCACGTGAACCACTTCGGATGAGGCGTCTGACATATTCAGCAGTACTCTCCATGCCTAGCCTCCTCAACTGCTTTAAAAAATAATTCTCGAGATATCCCAAACCGGTTCAAGCGGTGAAGAAATTGTTTAGCATTACTGTCACCTATCCCTAATCGTCTCCCTAAGGCCAAGCGAAAATCACTTGCCCGGCTCGAACCCGCAAGCCCTGCCGACCATAAATCGTCCATAGTAAATGTCTCAACTGAACTCCCTTGCTCCTGTTGAATATGAGCGAAAGCACGGCGAATTTCTTCCGGATTGGCATTCTCCACCCCAATGTCTCCCCGTTTCGTCGCAGCCTTTTTACTAAGATAAGCATGCTTAGCCTGAGGAACATAGTTACCTATACGCTTTCGAATCTGCTCTCCAACGGTATCCGGGTCTGTAAAAACAATGACACCTTGGCGAACTGCCATTTCAGCAATATATTCTAGTTTTTCCTTTGTTAGTCCGAAGCCTTCAGTCCAAAGAATATCAACATTTCCCAGGGCTAGGCGAACTGCATGGGCGTCATTTTTCCCTTCTACCACTATAAGTTCCTTGATCACAACAATATTCCCTCCGTTTCCAACTCCTTTTATCTTACCCGAGATTCGGCTAAGACTCAAATTTTAGAGTTAAACTGACGTAAAAAAAGGGGGGTTAATCCCCCTCTTAAAAAGTACGAGTTCACTCACTACTTAGCTGTTGTTTTATTTGTACCAAAGGTACTCGACACTGAATTCCAAATTGAGGGATCCTCCATTCCAAGACGCCAAATAGCGACACCATGCAGCTTGTGTTGTAATGTATACTTCATTTTTGTTTTTAAACTTGCTGCATTTTCAAAAAATACTTCGTGTCGGACTCCATTTGCCGTATAGGTAAACTGTGGAACTTTGGCACTGGGATCTGTTAAAATTTGAACGCCATGTTTTTTGGCTCGGGCAACAGCTTGAGCATAGGATAAATAATCCGGCATTAACGGCTTATTTGAACCCCAGTCATAAGCATATACGGGAAGTCCCATTACGATCTTATTGCTGGGGATCTTGCCAACTGCAAAGGTAATGACACGATCAACCCAACCCTGTGAAGCAATAGGTCCTTGCGTTGTTCCCATACCATGTTCATCATAGGTCATAAGAACAACTTGATCGGCTGCTTTACCAATTGCCGCGTAATCATAAGCACCGGACCACAAATCAGAGGGATAATCCACAAACTTTGCAGGAATAGAGATATTGAGGACTTTATCCTTGGCTTTCAATGCTTTGCCTAATTGCGCCACAAAGGCCGAAAAATTGTTGCGGTCGGCAGGTGGTGTTTTCTCAATATCAACAGAAATTCCATCCCAGTTATCTTTCATTGCGAGATTTACCAAATTTGTAACGAAATTGGAACGTGCTCCGGCATTTGCTAAAACACGATGCGCTAAATTGGCATCAAACCCTACACTTCCGCTCATATTCATGTTATGAACCAAGGCATAGACTTTCGAACCATTTTTTTTCGCCGTATTTTTGGCGCTCATATCAACGTTTCCTGCTGGAATCACTTTTCCTGAGCCATCAAAGGAATACCAGAAAAAGGCAACTTCATCAAGCATCTTTCCATTCTTGGTCATAGATGCTTTTGAACCGGGAGTCGGCCCTTCTGGGTCTGTGTAAAATCCCATAACAACTCGTTTGTCTGATCCCAAAACAGAATCCCGAGTGGCTCCAGCCTCAGCTTTCGGGGGTTGTGTACTCTTTGAAGTTTGCTGTTGTTGATTTGATGGCGTGTTAGGAGTCGGTACATTCGAACATCCTGTTAAGGCAAGTCCCAAAATCAGGGTACTGCTCATCATAAAAGTCAGAAACCGTTTCATGCTGCGCTTCAACTCCTTCGAATAGATTCGGTTACTGACTTTATTCTCCCCGCTTCAAACAACGTTATGTATGATAGTTCTAAGAGTATAATTTATCCTATAGTTATTAATTATGGTATTTCAAAATAGCGGGCAATCCCTTTAGCAATTGCTCTGGATAATTGTTCTTGATACCATGATTGTTGAAGCTTTTTTTGTTCCTTAGCACTGGATAAATACCCTACTTCAACAATAACTGCCGGCATACTTGTATTATTGATGATATAAAAATCTCCCGGTTTGGCAATTCTTCGATTCATTGCTGGTATTTTTATCAGTTCTTGTTGGATTAATTCAGCTAATTCTTTGCCTGATTTTGATTTATAATGATAAAATGTCTCAGCTCCGGAATTCCGTCCCTGAGGTGTAGCATTGACATGAAGGCTGACAAACACATCGGCTTTTGCTCGACTGGCCATTGCTATGCGGCGGTTCAGATCAATTTGCTTTTTCGTAATTTTTCCTTTAACTCCGGCAGGCACATAGTCAATATCTTCCTCTCTCGTTAAAAAAACCTCAATACCGGAGGGTCTAAGCATTTCCTTAACTTTTTGAGCAATTTGCAGGTTGATCGATTTTTCATAAACTCCCTGAGATGAAATTGCTCCCGGATCGTACCCACCATGCCCGGGATCGAGCATTACCGTATAATGTGCTTCGAAATGACTAACGACTGCTGTGGAGCCCTGCCAAAGTACTGAAAAAATCAACAAACTCATAACCCCAAGAACAAAACCAATTGCCATTTTCTTTCCCGGTACTCCCAAAAGCAGACGCATTCAAATTCCCCCGTTTCTTAGGTTACCCTAAAGACTATGACCCTAAGTTAAAAGTTATAACTTCTCACCTTAGGTATTATCCGAAGGTTTAGCACGAAGATATCCGGTGGAGCTGCCCGGGGCATAGATGTTTGATGATCATAGGAAAAGCCCCTGAATAAACTTTTCAGGAGCCTTTTGAAAACATTTCCACTTCAACAAGAGAATGTCACCATAATTACTGAAGGTAAACTAATACATAACGTACGCCCCAAGACATTGCAGCCGCTTGAGAATCCATATATAGGTCAACTCGATTGCCTTGTATCAGGCCTCCTGTATCCAAAGCACGTCCGCTCCCATAACCATCTACATAAACCTTCGAGCCTAAAGGAATAACCCTCGGATCAACAGCAACTACTCCCCATTGAACCGGCGCTCCAGTTTTCGTTATACCGCCGGGAATACAGTAAGCCGTTGCTCTCATGATATAGGCCTTTTTAAAATTAATTGTCTGCCCGCCGCGAGAAACAGATGTTTGTGCTCCCCGAGAAACGAGTTCATTGATCGGAGCGGCAACCACACGCTGCTCAAGAATTTGCCGATCGACTTCTTTTCCATCTTCGAGGGTTAAACGTATAGTCTGTTCCTGAATACCATTAGAACCACGGCTAAGAACTTTATCAGGTAATCCAACAGGATAATCCCCAGGCTGAGTTACCATCTGATAAGGAATCTCACTTTTCTCAGTTTCCACCTTTTCGGCCACTCTCACTACCTTAACCTTTTCATTAGCCGTCAATATATGGTTAAGCGCCAGAGAAACCTTATCCTTTGCTCCCAAAACAAT
Organism: Desulfosporosinus sp. FKA; assembly: GCF_002196785.1. Taxonomy (NCBI): domain Bacteria; kingdom Bacillati; phylum Bacillota; class Clostridia; order Eubacteriales; family Desulfitobacteriaceae; genus Desulfosporosinus; species Desulfosporosinus sp. FKA. The sequence continues at coordinate 49,755 of NZ_NAHZ01000032.1, forward strand.
ATTCAACTTCTTTAAGGCCTCAGCTACTGTGCGGGGCGCTAAAAAAGTATGGATTATCTTTCCATCCGCTTGCACAACAACCGGAACAGACCTTCGCACTTTAATATCCATTTGCTCTTTAAGATCTTCAGAACGTGGTTCATTAACTTCATCGACGTCTTTAATTTGAAGGCCATAGCGTTCTGACAAATCATTAATTGCTTCACCAACCGTCTTAGCTGTAGTCCTCACTGACAGAGTCTGTTTGTCTACAGTAAGGTGAATCGGTATGCTTCTTGTAACAACGACCCTCATACCTTTGGTAATTCTTGAATTTCGAGGAGGATCCACTACATCCTCAGGGTTAAACTCTAAGTTGGAATACGCAAGGGCTTGCCCGACAGTATTAAAAATCGTTGTCACAGGTATCTCTTTGTCATCAACTTCAATCGTAATTGTTTTCATATTGAAGGCCAGAATTCCGCAGGCAAGCAGTGAAAAAATCACGAGGGCAACTGCAGCTTTACCTAAGCGACCTCTGCGAACTAACGCCAAAACCGTAGTTCGAGAATTCTGAAACATTGAATCCCTCCAAAACCCATAGCAATCAACCAACCTCATTTTAATTGATAAGTAGTTGGTTGTCAAAAACTTTTTTCCATTATATGGGTTTTAGAATGTGTATGCGTACAGGCTTTCTTCCCCAATCCAAGCATTGTCTAAGGTTTGTAAAAAACAGATCAATCCTGTTACCTTTGATATCTCCGCCCGTATCAGCTGCTATAGCATACCCATACCCTTCTACATATACTTTACTTCCCATAGCGATGACTCTGGGGTCTACGGCTATAATGCCTTGTCTTGGCGTTAGTCCCGTTGCCGTTTTGTTGCCTGTATAAGTATAAGCCGTTGACTCCATTGTTAACGTTTTACTAATATTCAGTTTGTCAATGTCAAAGTGTTCTCCGACAACCGGCTTTGAGTTTTGAATTACAACTTTTTTCTTAGGCCTTTTTAATTCAAAGGAAAGTTGTATTTGTTGATTCAATGGTTGTCCATCTACCTTATAGGTCTTAACCACCTGTCTCAAAACACCAGTTTCCCCTTCTTCCTGAACCTTGCTCATTCCGGGAAGAAGCTGATCCGATTCTATAACCTGCGTATCATAGGCAATTTCTTTGTCTACAACTTGAATATCGCTCGTCATCATGCTTCCTGAACCCTTGATAGACTTATCTTCACTTAAATGTTCCTTTTGCGACGTTTCCCCAAAATTGTTCTGATTTGAATCCTTAACCTGATTTAGCGTTTCAGCTGTGTCAAGTTTACCTGCATCATTTACAACTTCCAGGCTGCTTGGCTCTGAAATACGCGATTTTAAATTACTGCCGCCTAAGACAGGAGCTCCGCGACTAATATTTCCGACACGTAGTAATTTCCTGCGTGAGTCTAAAAGGCCTATCTCAAGTTTTGGTTTTTGAATCGTCTGTGGTTGTTTTACTTGTTGATAAGGAACAGACATGGTCTGAGATATATCTGGAGCTTTCAGTGCTGAATATCTTGTACCAGCTGCAAACACTGCTAAACCGCCCAGATACGAACTCCAAGTCTTGGTTGCCCGCCAATAATCGGAATACGTGGTGATCGGTAGCGAATACATCCTATCCCTCCTTAATCAGAAGGTATGAAGCAACTTCAAAAAAAAGAACCTTCTCCCGAAGGTCCTTTTTAATCAGCTTTAAACAAGCTTAAATATTGTTTCTGCATTATGCATCGTCTGAAGAGCCATTTCTTCAATGCTCAGTTCTTTGATTTCAGCGAGTTTCCTGACTACTTCCCTTACATAAGCAGGTTCATTGCGTTTGCCTCGCCGCGGTTCCGGGGTTAAATAGGGAGAATCTGTCTCCGCAAGAATACGGTCAATGGGGGCATTTCTGGCCACCTCAACAGTATGGCGGGCATTTTTAAACGTTAAAGGGCCGGCAAAAGAAAGATAGAACCCAAGCTTTAAAAGAACTTTCGCCATTTCCCAGGAACCTGAATAACAGTGGAAGACCCCTCCATGTTTCGGCGGGTGGGCTTTGACAATTTCTAAAACATCCTGATGGGCGTCCCGGTCATGAATTACAATCGGCAGGCCAACTTTGTTGGCCAAGTCAATCTGTTGAACAAAAACCTCTTGTTGAATAGCTCGTGGAGATAAATCCCGATAATAATCAAGGCCAATTTCCCCCCAGGCCAGAACCTTGGGCTGTTGAGCCAAAGCTTGCAGTTGAGCCATAACGTCATCACTAAACTCTTCTGCATTGTGAGGATGGATACCGATTGCTGCATAGATGAAATCGTAATTCTGGGCAAGCTGAACTGACCTTTTTGAAGAAGGAAGGTCATAGCCAACATTCGTAACTCGAGAAATTCCTGAAGACTTAATTCTTTCTAAGACATCTTGAAAATCTTCTTCATATACCTCGTCATCAAGATGCGCATGCGTATCCCAAATCATTTCACTTGTGCTCCGCCAGGAAGTTCTTTGTCAAGCGTAAGTACTTCAAGAACGTCTCCCTGTGATGCTGCCAAAATCATACCCTGAGACGTTATTCCTCTTAACTTTGCCGGCTTTAGATTGGCAACAACTACTACAGATTTATTAATCAAGTCTTCCGGAGCATAATGTTGAGCAATACCGGAAACAACCGTACGCACTTGTCCAGAGATTTCGATTTCTAATTTCAGGAGTTTATCCGTCTTGGCAACCTTCTCGGCACTCAGAACTTTTCCAACCCTTAAATCAAGTTTTGCAAAATCCTCAATACTAATTTCTTCCTTCATTGGTTCAAGTTCCACCTGTTTAGTTTCTTGCTTAGGTTCAGATTCCACTGGTTTCGCCACCTCTTCAGCGTATTGAGAAATATCAATCCGCGGAAAGAGTTGTTCACCCTTTTGGACGCTGACACCCGGATTTATGATTCCCCATTGATCCGCCTCTTCCCAGCGAATAAGCTGCTCATCGCTGCTAAGGAGTGAACATATTCGAGGAGTAATTCCCGGCATAAAGGGAGCGGTCAAAATCGCCATAATTCGAATAGATTCTACAAAAGTATAAAGAACAGTATCAAGACGCTCCTGTTGATCCTCCTGCTTCGCTAAGGACCAAGGAGCAGTTTCATCAACGTACTTATTGCAGCGGGCTATAAAACGCCAAATTTGTTCCAGAGCACTTGCCAGGTCACAACGTCCAAGGCTTTCGTCTACGCCCTTTTTAACTTCCGAACTTAAGGTTTTCAATTCCATCTCTAAAGGACCATCTTGAACTGGTCGAGGAACAACTCCTCCTCGATACTTAACGACCATAGCCAAACTTCGAGAAACAAAATTACCGAAATCATTAGCCAAATCACTATTAATTCGTTCCACTAAATTATCCTCAGAGTATGTTCCATCAGTTCCAACCTGCATTTCACGCAACAGAAAATAACGGATAGCATCTGAACCATACCTTTTAATTAGTTCAAAGGAATCTTGAACATTCCCACGTGATTTCGAGATTTTTCCCCCATCTTTCGACAAATACCACCCATGCCCATAAACAAGACGCGGAAGAGGGAGGTCAAGAGCCATCAAAATAATAGGCCAAATAATCGCATGGAAGCGAACGATATCTTTCCCCATGATTTGAACGTTAGCCGGCCAGTACTTTTTATAATTTTCTCCGTCTGGGTAACCTAAAGCAGAAATATAGTTGATTAAGGCGTCAAGCCAAACATAAACCACATGCTTGGGATCGAAAGGCACCTTAATTCCCCACTTAAACGTCGTTCTGGAAACACAAAGATCTTCTAAGCCGCTTTCAATAAAACGAATCATTTCATTGCGCCGGGAAAGGGGTTGAATAAAATCAGGATGTTCTTCAATGTATTGAAGGAGTGCATTTTGATATTTTGATAAACGGAAAAAATAGCTCTCTTCTTTTAACAATTCTACACTGCGCAAGCAATCTGGGTTGGGACATTTTCCATCAATCAGCTTACTTTCAGTCCAGAATGTTTCACAAGGTGTACAATACCAGCCTGAATACTCTGATTTGTAAATATCACCTTGTTCATATAATTTGGCAAAAATTTGTTGAACCACTTTTCCGTGACGTTCCTCTGTCGTCCGAATAAAATCGTTATTGGAAATATCCAATGATTTCCACAACTCTTTGAAGCGCTCTACAACACCATCTACATAAGTTTGCGGTTCAAGATGATGGGCTTCCGCAGTACGAACAATCTTTTGCGCATTTTCATCGGTACCCGTTAAAAAATAAACCTGATCTCCCAGCATTCTATGATAACGAGCCAAGGCATCTGCAGCAACCGTAGTATAGGCAGTACCAATATGGGGACTCGAATTAGGATAAAAAATTGGGGTTGTAATGTAATAGTTCACGTTAGATCTCCTCTCAATCTATGAATTATCGACACATTAACTCATATTTGTCAAGTATATCCATAATAAAAAATTAATATGTAATGCTATTTTTTATTTAAGAAATTTAATTCCTAATCATGTTTAAAAATGGTTGACTTTAATTGGAACCATTGGTATCATAAGGTTGTAGTTTTCTGTCGAAAGTTGTAGTAAAGGGAGTGAGTGAAGATGATGAAATCAACAGGAATCGTGAGAAAAGTTGATGAACTTGGCCGCATTGTTTTACCTATCGAACTTCGCCGTACTTTGGGAATTGACGAAAAAGACGCTCTGGAAATTTATGTGGACCAAGAAAGAATTATTCTTAAAAAGTATGAGCCGGCTTGTGTATTTTGTGGTAATGCCAGTGACAATCAACTTTTCCATGGTAAAAATGTTTGCCGTGAATGTGCTGTTGCAATGGGAGAAGCTATCCTTGGCAACGTAGATACCGGTTCTAAAGCTGTCTAAGCTTAACAGTTTTACATAGATAGAAGTTTGTGTATAGAGATATTAAAAAACTCTCCTTGAAGGCCGGATCGGCCTTCTTTTTATTCTACTTTAATTCTTCGATTAAGGCTTGATATACCTCCGACTTTTTCACTCCATAACGCTTAGCTACTTCTTTCATGGCTTCTTTTTTGGTTAACCCCCGCTGTATTCCCTCATTGACTTCAATACACCAGTCTTGAGGCCCGCCTGCTAATTTTTCTGGCACAAATGGAGCAATGACTATGCAGCATTCTCCCCGCGGAGAGGTCTTTTCAAACTCTTCTCTTAGCTTAGAAAGATAATTCTTATGAACTTGCTGATGCACTTTTGTTAACTCACGAACAACTGCAGCTTCACGGTCACCGAAGGATTCCGACAATCCTTGTAAGGTGCTTAATAATCGATGGGGAGCCTCATAAAAGATCAAAGTTTCTTGACGATTTGCCAAGCCTTCTAAACTACGTTTTCTCTCTCCTGCTGAAGTTGGTAAAAAACCATAAAACGTAAAATGTTCGGCCGGCATACCCGATAAAATCAAAGCCGTCAGAGCCGCATTCGGTCCAGGCAGAACATCCACCGGAATATTTTCTTCAAGACACAGCCGAACAACCTCACCTCCCGGATCAGAAATTCCAGGTAATCCCGCATCACTAATAAGAGCGACTGTTTGGCCTGCTTTAAGTCGTTCTACGAGTTCTAACGATTTCTTCTTCTCGTTGTGCTCATGATAACTTGTCAAATGGGTACTTATTTGATAGTGCTGTAAAAGCTTACGTGAGTGACGAGTATCTTCAGCGGCTATTAAATCAACATTCCGCAATGTATCTAAGACGCGCAGCGTTATATCCGCCAAATTGCCAATTGGGGTCCCACATACATATAATGTACCTTTAACTAACATGTCTAAAGACTCCCGACCTTAAAATATCCTTTAATTCTAGTCTTTCCGTAAAAAGCCCATACAAAACAGACAATCCCCTTCTAAAGGCTGCCCGAAATGAAGATGACAAACGTGAAATCCTTCATGATAGAGTCGCTCTAAGTTATCATGGGCAACACCTTGGATATGTTCGGCATTGGCAATAACCCGCTCCGTCTCCTTTTCCGGAAGAGTACACTCACGCTTTAGTTTGATATTTTCTTCTTCTAAAGCCTTGACGTAAGGTATCAATTGGTTAACTTCCTCCAGGAGGGAACGCAGTTTTTCTTCCACTTCTGTAAGGGCTTGAGTTAACTGACTCATACCTTATCACTCTTTCCTTTGGGCTTTTCCCCTTTCCTATTACAACGCTGTTTGCAATTCATTTTACTAGCATTGGCGACAGGGTTATCGACAAGAAGATTCGATTCCTCCAAAATTTCCAGCATCTTAATGTCTTCTAAGTCTTGGGCATACATTTCCTTATCATTAGGTCTATAACAGCCATTTTCATACTTCAGGCAACACATAAGCCGCCCGCAAATTCCAGAGATCTTTGTTGGGTTTAGAGATAATTTTTGGTCCTTGGCCATACGGATGGAAACTGGTTCAAAATCCCCCAAAAATGATGTGCAGCAAAGTATTCTGCCGCAGGAACCGACTCCTCCCAGCATCTTAGCTTCATCTCTAACTCCTATTTGCCTTAACTCAATACGCGTACGGAAAATGGCCGCCAAATCTTTCACTAATTCCCGAAAGTCAACTCTGCCTTCAGCTGTAAACGAAAAAATAATCTTATTTCCGTCAAAAGTATACTCAACGTCAACTAATTTCATCGGCAGCTGATGCTCGGATATTTTCTTTAAGCAAATTTGAAAAGCATCTTTTTCCTTTATTCTATTTTGCTCTACAAACTGTTCATCAGCTGGTGTGGCCTTTCTAATAACCTGCTTTAAAGGAAGTACCACTTCCTCATCAGCTACCATTCGAGGAGGGATCACCAATTCACCGAATTCAATACCTCTTGCGGTTTCAACAATCACCCGGTCCGAGGCCTCAAGCTTAAGATCTCCCGGAGAGAAATAGTATATTTTACCCGCATTTTTAAAGCGAACACCGACAACCTCAATCACAGAGAACCCCTCCTTGTTGAAATAGTTCTAAAGCCAATACTTCTATAACCAATCTCGGATTTACTTGTTGTCTTAACGCTTCATTAGCTTTACCAATTGCCAGAAGTTCAAAAGGTTGGTTCGCGCCATTACGGATGCCTTCCTGTATCCTAACGGCTAAAACCTGCAGATAGATACTTACTTGGTTTTTGTCTAAGGGGAAAAGAGAAAAAAGCGCCAGAAAATCCTTATCCTTAACAACCTGAAAAAATCTATAAACCCAATCTTGAAGAGAAGAAACACCCTGCTCCATTATTGCAGTCGCCAGGGTTTGGTTTTCTCCGCTTAACTCCAGAGCTAATCGGGCTTCCTGCTGATTTTCCGCACCCAATTCCCTAAGCCACTCGTCTTCGGAAGGATCAGGAAAATAAATTAATTGAGCACGACTTTGTATTGTAGGCAATATTCCTTCCGCATTTCCGGCACTAAGGATAATAACACAATGCTCCGGAGGTTCTTCAATAACTTTTAAAAGTGCATTCGCCGCAGGCAGCGTTAACGTGTCTGCCTGTTCGATTATAGAAATTTTATAGTTTCCTTCGTAATGTTTTAAATAAACCTTTTCTTGCCAGGCAAGAACTTGTTCGATTCCAATCGTTGTCTTAGGCGGTTTCAGCCACAGTACATCCGGATGGTTAAAACTGGATATTTTATGGCAGGCTATACAATTTTGACACGGTCTTTCTAATTTTGGTGAAAAACAATTTAATATCTGGGCGATCCGAAGAGCCTCTTCCCGCCGGTGTAATTCGCTTCCCCCATGGAAGAGTAAAAGATGTGCCAATTGTTCTTCTCGAGCCGCCTTTTCTAAAAGAGCCTGTGCTAGATTCATGACATTCCTTTTTCCTCCTCCGCAATCCAAATTGTTCGGCTTTCACAGCCTTCCCACCCTTGCCATCGTCCTTCTTCAACAACAAGCAGTGTCTCGAGAACTTCCGGGGTCATTTGTTCTCCCATGACAACGATTGGAATACCCGGCGGATATGGAGAAATAGTTTCCCCGACAATATGGCCTAAACTCTCTTTCAGAGGAACTCTCCTTTTTTTAGCAAAAAAAGCCTCTCGTGGTGTGAGAATCTGGGGAGGTAAAAGAAAACTGTCGCTTCTGTCATCTCTAGCGTTTTTTCGAAAATGTTCAGATCCTAAAGACAATAGCTGAGTACAATCAGCCAATCTTTCTAACCCCCTCGTGAGTCGCCGAATGTCCTCAGGGGTATTGCCGATTCCCAGCAAAAACAAAATATTCTCTTCGTCCCATAATTCAGGTTCCAGGCCAAATTCCCCACGCAAAAATTCAACACAGCGAGAAGCAGGCAATCCCAGCGGCCGCGTATTAATCAAGATTTTTGACCAATCCAAAGCATCTATACCATAAGTCCCAACATCGTTCTGAGAGAGTATGCGGAATTTCTCCCCAACCCTTTGCTGAAGATTTTCGACTTCTTCTTTAAGGTACTCCCACCGCCATAGATCCAGAGCATATTCCCCGGCTCGTTCCAGAGATGCTAACAATAGGTAGCTGGGGCTTGATGATTGAAGCAGTTCCAAGCTTTGTCTTAATCGAATACGGGAAACTCTCGAGCCTTGAACATGGAGCATAGCTGACTGAGTTAAAGCAGCAAGCGTCTTATGAGTACTATGTAAGACAAGATCTGCACCCAATGTTAAGGCACTCGCAGGAAACAAGAATCCCATAAAATGAGAGCCGTGCGCTTGATCGACAAACACCGGCACATCCGGTGCTAAATTTGTCCTTTTATTTAAAAGGTCTCGCAGCTCTATACACGTTCCATAATAACTAGGATAAGTAACATGACAGGCAGCGATATTTGACCAAGGAAATCGCTCAGGGCGTAAGTCCAAACCCAAGGGAAGGTTAAAATCCGGATGAATAATAGGTTTTAGATAGTCCGGTTTTAATCCGCTGAGAACCAAAGCCGACATTACAGAGCGATGGGAACTCCTTTCAATAATAACCTGATTCACCGTATTCGTAAGGGACATAAACATAGCCTGATTGCCGACAGTCCCCCCGCCGACCAAAAAAAATGTTTCATCCGCTCCAAATATTTCGGCCGAACGTTTCTGTGCTTGATCTATAATTCCCTTCGGTGAATGGAGCATATCGAGTCCCGGAAGTTCTGTTAAATCAAATCCGCAGAAATCAAAGTCATGAAAAAACTCCTGTTGCCCTTTATGGCCAGGAGTATGGAAAGAGCAAAACCCCTGTTTCTGATATTGGCTCAATCCCTCTCCTAGATCACCCACCAATGAACCTCCATTAAATGGTTTATAACGCTTTATATCAATACATCATATTCAAACTATTTTATCACATCTAAGCCAATATTTCATCTACATTTCATAACCCGAGATTTGGATCAAAATCCCGGGTTATGATAATAAGTATTAAAATAAAAGTCCTTGGATTAAAACTAAGAATTCTCGATATTCTGGAGTATCCTGGTCGGCAGAGTACAACTCCCGTTGACAATCAGAGCAGAAAAACATTCCTCTTATTCTAAATCCGTCATATAATCCATTTTTAGGAACTTGAGCACAGCGATAACAAACCGGATAGACCTTCCCTTTATTGATAACCGTTTTCTGATCCTTTATCGAGTCGGTTCCCTCACCTGGGCCCCTTAATTGAATAGTATCTGCTTTTATCATAGTTATGTTCCCCCTTAGTACTTCCTCCTACACCTATTCTTCCCCTTCTCGTACTGAATTAATCGTTAGTCGTAGAACTGCTGCTTGACATCCCTGAATGATGAACAGAAACCTGCACATTCAGATTTAGAGGAAAATCCGCAATCTTCTCTTCCCATTGGTCTTTTATGGTCTTCCAATACGAAGGGTTTCTCTCTTCAATCAGCCGCCCAACCCCTAAAAAATCAAGGCTCAATTCCCTCTCTTTTTTGATTGACAGCTCACATTCTTCTTGAATGACTTTGGCATAACTCGTTTCAGCCTGATTCATAAGATCGACCCATTCCGGTTCCGAAAGTTGTTGCTTTACACCCATTACTTCATCGACGGAAATACTTGCTTGAATCTGGTACTGAAGACCGATTACTCCGTTATTATCGAATAATTTATATCTAGTCTTAGATTTCAAAACTTGTCCGCCAAAGCTAACCTTGTCTTTATCATCCATTGTATTTATCAAACGATTTTGAACATTGTTTTCAAGCCACATGTACCCTTTGGTTTCCTTATCTGTAAGGTAATCCACTAAGCGATCTCCGCGCAAAACACCTGAACCTTGTATATGCAGTTCCTTTCCCTCCTTTGCGTTATTATATTCAATGCCATCCTCTCCTGACTTTATAGTTTCAACGACGGGAAGAATTGGAGCCGTACTCTGTGTGCCAATAATTGTTAAGTAATGTCCCAGACGAACGGTAGGAAAGGTAGAAAGATTACTGCCTTGTTCCATATGATTCTTAATGCTCATAGCCGGAAGTTCTCCATCGCGCAATTTTATATTTAAAAGAGTTTGAGCCTTTCCTTTTGTCAAAACAAGGTACATTGTCCGCCGAAACTCTGAAAATCGCTGAGCGAAATCAATGATATCGGTAAAACCGGCTTTGGCCGCGCCTTCGCCAATAACTATGACCTTTAAAGAGCCCATAAAGGGTATACGGCTGGAAATCTTATACACCATTTCTGTTGCTTCGCGAGCGCTGGCAACTTCCACACTAAAGGTTCGATCTTCGATTTTAGCTGCAGATTCTCCTCCGCCTTGTTTAGGTTTGGCTAATTGCATGGTTATCAGAAATGTTCCCGGTTTTTTGCCGAGATCAACGCCTATGCCAATCAGAGGCGCCAATTCCTCAACTTCTCGTTTTCCCCAGCATCCCGGTAAAAATAAAAGACATGCTAATAAAATTAAGACCGTAATTCGATTAACTTTTTGGTGCCTTCTAGTTTCCACGGATGTTTTTTCCCTTCTTCCAGCGCGCTGTTCCCCAAAGTCCTAGTATCCAAATAGTGGTGAATGGCAAAATAAGATAGTTATCAACGAACGATATTTCAGAAATCAATACAGATCCCCTTACATAACCAAAAGCAATCCCCATAAAGACCGCACAAACCGCAATTTGCCATTTTAGACCTTTGAAGTTCATTACAGTCTCCAGGCCCCAAACTGCAGTGAATAAAAAAGCGCTAATCTTTATGACCAAGGCCCCAAGCCAAACCCCCAAAAATAATGATTCAACACCTGCCACTGTGCGGCTTACTTCTACCATTTTCCCTAAAACTAATAAACCATACACAATCCGAGTCGTTTCGAAGGGCCCAAATACAAGGATTTGCGTGAATGCCACAAACATGTCTAAGATCCCTACCAAAAATACTGCCCGCCAAACTTCTCTCCTTAATTGTCCAATCTCCTTCATATCAGTAGGCAGGAATGCTAAAATCCCAGCCATGAAAAGTATATATTCCATAGCGAAGGGGGCTACTTTAAGACCTCCCCAGAAAAGCGGCATTACCCCTTCACTGAGAATTGGCAGCAGCACGCCCGGCTCAATTCGCGAGATTGAAAGCGTTAAGTTCAAGATTAATGCTAAGATAATCAAAGGAAAAATAACTTCTGAGAACCGGGCGAATACTTCAATTCCGGACTTACACAAATAAAAGACAAGAATTATTGTCCCTAAATAAAACAGACTTATGGGCGTCAAGGGCATAATTGAACGTTCATAAATATCACCTACTTGTCCCAGAAGCAAACCGCCAAAATAACCTGTGATTAGAATATAAAGAACACCGATGAGTTTTCCTATTCCTTTGCCAAAGACTATCTCCGAAACCTGTAATAAATTTTTATTAGGAAATTGAGACAGTAATGAAAGTACCATTAAGCCATAAGGTATCCCCAAGACAAAGGCGGGTAAAACAATCATCCAGCCGTCTCGTCCGCCAGCACTGCTGACGATAGACGCAACCGGGAGAAATGTCGTGCCCATAAGTACAGCTCCCCCTAAGGTCATGAACTGATGTGCAGAGATTCTTTCCATAGTTATTCTTTTCCCTTCCCTCCTGATTGAGGGTTCTCTATTTCCAAAAGCTGCGGTCTTCGTTTCATCGCCCACCATGGAGCTCGTACAAATGTATCCTGTAACAAAGACCGAATGCGCATTGGGGCAATAGGGCTCATGTACGGTACCCCAAAAGAACGAAGGCTTAAGAGGTGAATTAAACCTGCATAAAACCCGACAGCGACACCGAAAAAGCCAAGACTTCCGGCTAAAATCATAAGTGGAAAACGTGTAAGCCGTACCGCCAAGCTCAAATCGTAGTAGGGGATAGCATAGCTCGATACGGCAGTTATTCCTATGACAATAACCATCAACGGACTTACCAAGCTAGCCTTTACTGCAGCATCTCCTATGATTAAAGCACCGACAATACCAATAGTTTGACCAATCGGTCTCGGCAAACGCAGTCCGGCCTCTTGTAAGATCTCCAAGACTATTGTCATAAGTAAAGCCTCTAAAAGAGCTGGAAAAGGCACTCCTTCTCGTCCTGCTGAAATGCTCATCAAAAGATCAGTCGGAATAATTTCCTGATGAAAAGTAGTCACTGCAATATAAACACTTGGAGCCGTCACAGCAATAAAGGCTCCAATATAGCGAACGAAGCGAAACAATACTGCTGTCATAGCGCGTTGATAGTAATCTTCATTAACATTTAAAAATTGCGTTAAAATGGCTGGAACGACTAAAACTATTGGAGTTCCATCAACCATGATACCCACTTTTCCTTCCAAAAGCTTACCTGCCAATACATCGGGCCGTTCTGTATAAGCAATTTGAGGAAAAGGCGAATAGGGAAAGTCCTCAATCATTTCTTCGATATAGCCGCTTTCTAAAACCCCGTCCATTTTAATGGTGCTCAGCCTTCTCAATACTTCGGAAACAATATCAGGACTAGCGACCTTGTCCACATAGGTGACAACTATATCAGTATTAGTTAACTCACCAAGCTTTAATGATATCAGCCTCAAGGAGGGATGTTTGATTTTTCGTCGTAGCAGAGATGTATTTATTCTTAGTGTTTCTGTAAATCCCTCGTGAGGGCCTTTAATTACTGACTCAGCTACAGGTTCGTTAATCCCGGCATTAGCCCACCCTCTAGCTCCGATAACAATTGCTTCCTTGGACTCACCAAAAAAAATTACCGCATCACCGGACAAAATTGCGTTAATGGCGTCACTCAATTTCGAGATCTTTTTGATTTCAAGACCGGGCAGAAGATATTGAATAGTGCTGTCAACTACATTAGACAACGTCAGCTGAGCTAATTCCCGACGCCCCAGCAAATCAACCATAAGAGGCTTTAATACAAATTGATCCAAAAGGTTTTTATCAACTAGTCCATCAACCCCTGCCATTAGGCAGGGAATAGATTCCTTTCCTTGAAGATAGAATTCCCGAAAAACAATATCACTGCTCTTAGACAAGATTTCTTTTGCTTTTTGCCCCGAAATTGGCTTTGCAAGGTCTTCATCAAAGGAATAGGCAGGAGACTTTCTAACCTGATGAACCTTAGGGCGAAGGGTAAGTTCTTTGAGCATTTTCATCCAGCTGCGCAACGCTTTCTCCTCCTTATCCGCTTATTTTGTCCTGCACTACTCTGATTATGCAGAACAGCTAACAATGTCATCAGAAAAAGAGCTGCCTAAAATGTTACAGCTCTTTTTGTCTGAATTTTACAAAGAAACCTCAAAATATACCATTATAAAAATGCCGGCAGCAGCTGAAATTAACCATGCCCAGCGTGGATCCTCATAATGTATTTTAAGTAGAATAAACATGCCAAAATTAAAAATCACGGAATATTTTAAAGTCCAACCGTTAAAATGAGCAAATCTATGCATTCGTAATGCCCACCATTCAATCAACGAAAAAATGAACGTCCAAAAGCAGACATACGTAAATTGCTTCAAAAATTCCTTTCTTGGAAAATAGGGAAGAAATAGAAAAATAACGCATGGAAAAATAACAACAATCATCAGGATATTAGAGATTGATTCAGGGATAATTGTCGTAAATTTCCACAAAGGTTTTTTAAACGTAAGATAGCAATAAATCATATTACCCAAGTCCCAAAATATAATTGTAGAATAATACTGTCTCCACTGTTTCCAATCACCCCAAAACCAAGTAACTAGTACAAAACTAAACGTAAGTAAAGCGTCTTCCATGAGTTCCTCCATCATTGAAGCTTCTCAACTAGGATTCTGCCAAATTCTTATAATTTATTCAAAAATAATTGCTTAATTTAAGCAAAGCCAAAAAAGCGAACTTTGAAACCTTAACGTTTCTTTTCGCTCGCTTTAAGAAAGTATGACCTTCTGCCTTACTAACCCCGCCCAAGATAAACTAGCTTTAAAGTCTGCAAAATTCTTAAATAATAATAAGCTTCTCGCAAAGTATGATCAGTCAACAAAGGAGTAAGCATAGATCGTATTTGACAGCCCAGAAGAAGGTCTGTACTTATGGCTTTAAAATTTGCGATCGCCGTCGTGGCCTGAATATTCTCCTGTCTCAATTGTTCAAGCTGTGTTGCTCGTGCCCCCTCAGCGTTTAATTTTTGCTCTAAGCGCTTAAACTGACGATCAAAATCTTTTGCCTTACTGATAAGATTCTTCTCCGAAGGATCTAGGTAATGACTAATAACCTGAGCATGCTCTCCCATGATATCGTCCCAAAATACCTTCTGCTCATATAATTCAACTCGAGAATTTACAAATTGGTTGTTTTGTAAACGGTTGATCAGTTTTAGATAAAAAAGGGCCTCCTTATGAATGTGAAAATATTGAGATGGCAAGAGATTCGTAAACAAACAACACTTCGTCACTTGGTCTAATATCATAGCTTTGAACTCAGCAAAAGAGGTCGTTATAATTTTTGCCTTTTCATTTAAGGCCTGAACATTAGGAATAATCTCTTGGGGGATTGTCCCCGGATCGGAACTAAATTTTAACTCCTCGACCGTTAGTGAACATTCAATATAGATACCCGTCAATTCTTGAGTTTTTTGCTCTGCCCCAAGTGTTTTAGCCGTTACTAATTCTCCCGATTGCAGCACAGGTTCTGATGCCGTACAATCACTAAGCATTATAGCTTCCTTAAGGATTTCATCATACTGACATTTAAACTCCTCTGCTTGAGCGGTGTAAGTAACATCTTTAGGCAGAAATCCTATTTGCATAAACGTTGCATGTTCTTTCATAATTCGAGCCATAAATAAGTGTAAATCCAGCGATTCCCTTACGAAATCTCCAACCATTGGTATACTGCTCGTCGTAAAACACCTCCCTCTTCCTTTTGAACATATTATTCCTAAGTTTATAGTTTTGTTCACACAAACAGACCTTCCTGACAGCACAAAAAAAGAGAGCAGAAATTCTGCTCTCAAAACTGGTGACTAAATTACATTTAGAACAAACTTGGCTGAATTACTCTTCCCACTTTTGCCCTGCTAACCGTTTATAAGAATCGTAACGTACCTTAGCATATTTTTCTGCTCCGCTGAAGAGTTCTTCTGCCGTTTCGGGGAAAGTATTCAGCAAAGACGTATAGCGAACTTCGCCCATAATAAAGTCACGGAAAGGCAGAGTAGGTTCCTTGGATTCCAAGCTAAATGGGTTCTTACCTTCTTCCGCCAAATCAGGATTAAAGCGATAGAGATGCCAGTAGCCAGAATCAACGGCCTTCTTAGCTTCTTGAACGCTCTTCGTCATACTTGCTTTTAGGCCATGGTTAATGCATGGTGCATAAGCAATAATTAATGAAGGTCCTTTATAAGCTTCGGCTTCCTTAATAACTTTGATGGTTTGGTTCATATTGGCACCAAGAGCAATTTGAGCGACATAAACGTAGCCATAACTCATAGCCATCATACCAAGGTCTTTTTTACGAATCTTCTTACCTGCGGCAGCGAACTTAGCTACAGCTGCACGAGGCGTTGATTTTGAAGATTGACCGCCGGTATTGGAATATACTTCCGTATCGAGAACGAGAACATTGACATCGTCGCCGGATGCTAATACATGATCTAAACCGCCATAGCCGATGTCATAAGCCCATCCGTCTCCCCCGAGAATCCATTGAGACTTTTTAATAAGATGGTCTTTCCTGCGGAGGATCTCAGCCAATACTTTATTGTCGCCATTATAGCCTTCAAGAGATGCCTTAATTTTTGCTGCGGCTGCTTTCGAAGCATCTGCATCATTCCAACCTGCAAGCCATTCTTCAAAGGCACCTTTAAGCTCAGCGCTAATTTCCATTTCAAGCGCCTGCTTCATTAAATCAACTAATCTTTCCCGTTGCTGACGAACCCCTAAATACATTCCATAGCCAAATTCAGCATTGTCTTCGAATAAAGAGTTAGCCCAAGTCGGTCCTTTACCTTCTTGATTCGTGGTATATGGAACTGCAGGAGCACTACCGCCCCAGATTGAACTACAACCAGTGGCATTAGCAATCATCATATGATCACCAAAGAGTTGAGTCAGAAGCTTAACATAAGCAGTTTCTCCGCAACCTGGGCAAGCACCATTAAATTCGAGTAAAGGCTGTGCAAATTGGCTTCCTTTAACAGTCGTAACATCAAAGAGATTTGATTTATTCTTAAGGGAAATGGCAAATTCCCAGTTTGCCACTTGTTGCTCAAATTGTTCAGCAGCAGGTTTCATAACCAGCGCTTTTTCTTTAGCCGGGCAAACTTCCGCACAGTTTCCACAACCGGTGCAATCCAAAGTGCTCACTTGGATACGGAATTGCAGACCTGCAGCTTCTTTACCAATAGCCTTCTTACCAAAAAATGATTCCGGAGCATTTTTTGCTTCTTCTTCATTCATTAGGAAAGGACGGATTGCAGCGTGAGGGCAAACATAGGAACATTGGTTACACTGAATGCAATTGTTTATTTGCCATTCTGGAACTAAAACTCCAATACCACGTTTTTCGTAAGCCGTGGTACCAACCGGGAAGGTACCATCTTCACGACCATTGAAAGCACTGACGGGAAGATCATCTCCCTCCATAGCATTCATTGGGCGAAGAATATTTTTAACGAATTCGGGTTCATCAGCAGCAGCGGCGACTTCACCGTCTTGAGCGTTAGCCCAGGATGCAGGAATTTCTACTTTGACGAGAGCAGAAACACCTTGATCTATTGCTGCATTGTTCATGTCAACAATATTTTGGCCTTTTTTACCATAGGTCTTTAAGACGGAAGCTTTCAAATAATCAATTGCCTCTTCAACAGGAATAACATTAGCAAGCTTGAAGAAAGCAGCCTGCATAACCATGTTAATTCGTGAACCAAGACCAATTTTCCGGGCAATAGAAACCGCATCAATAATATAGAAGTTAACTTCATTACGAGCAAGTGCCTGTTTCATTGCTGCCGGAAGTTTCTCATCCAATTCTTCAGGCGTCCATTGGCAATTCAACACAAAATTACCCTTTTTCTTTAAGCCCTTTAAAAGGTCATATTGGTAAACATAGGTTTGGTTATGACATGCGATATAGTTTGCACCTGTCACATAGTAAGGGGATTTAATCGGCTTCTTGCCAAACCGAACGTGCGAAATCGTGATACCGCCGGATTTCTTACTGTCATATTGGAAGTAAGCTTGCGCATAAAGGGAAGTATGATCTCCGATAATCTTGATCGCTTGCTTGTTGGCACCAACAGTACCGTCTGCGCCAAGACCCCAGAATTTACAAGCAATAGTACCCTCTGGAGCAGTATCAATGATTTCATCTTCAGGAAGAGACTTAAAGGTTACATCATCAACGATTCCAATGGTAAATCCATTGGCTGGCTTTTCAGCCTTAAGATTTTTATAAACAGCCAATATTTGAGAAGGCGTTGTATCTTTAGATCCTAAGCCGTAACGGCCTCCGACAATAACGGGTTTTTGCTCATGATTGTAGAATACTTCTTTAATATCTAAGTAGAGAGGTTCGCCTAAAGAACCTGGTTCTTTTGTTCTTTCCAGAACTGCAATCTTTTTAACAGTTTTGGGCAGTACGTTGAAGAAATATTTGCTGGAGAAAGGATTGAAGAGGTGAACTTTGACAACTCCGACCTTTTCTCCTTTGGCCATAAGATAGTCGATGGTTTCTTCAATCGTATCACAGACTGAACCCATAGCAACAATTACATATTCGGCATCTTCGGCACCGTAATATTGGAAAGGATGATATTCACGGCCGGTTAATTTTTTATACTCTTGCATATAGTGCTCAACAATATCAGGAACCGCATCATAAAACTTATTAGATGCTTCGCGGCTTTGGAAATATACATCAGGATTTTGAGCTGTTCCGCGCAGAACAGGATGCTCTGGGTTTAAACCACGGTCACGGAATGCTTGAACCGCATCCATGTCTATTAATTTGCCAACTTCGTCATATTCCGGTATCTCGATCTTTTGAATTTCATGAGACGTACGGAATCCATCGAAGAAATGTACAAAAGGAACTCTTGCCTTAACTGTCGCTAAATGAGCAATAAAGCCCAAATCTAACGCTTCTTGGACGCTATGTGAAGAAAGCATTGCAAATCCGGTTGCACGAACAGACATTACGTCTTGATGATCACCAAAAATTGAAAGAGCATGGGTTGCTAAAGCCCGAGCACTTACATGGAATACACTTGGAAGCAGCTCACCGGCAATCTTATACATGTTAGGAATCATCAAAAGTAAGCCTTGTGAAGCTGTATACGTAGAGGTTAATGCACCAGCCTGGAGTGAACCGTGTACTGCACCTGCGGCACCTGCTTCAGATTGCATCTCAACGACTTTAACAGTTTGCCCATAAATGTTTTTCCTTCCATGAGCAGCCCATTCATCAACCAATTCGGCCATTGTCGAAGAGGGGGTGATGGGAAAGATGGTAGCGACTTCAGTAAATGCATACGATGCATGAGCCGCGGCTTCATTTCCATCCATGGTTTTCATTTTAGCCATTTTTTGTTTCCTCCTAATCATGTGATAAATTTAATTTTTCCGGGAGTTAATGAAAATACCTTTTCTATTCGTCCTCATATTTTTCAGAAAATGAACTATTAAACTTGAGGAAGAAATAGAATTTTCGTAAAACGCCCGTAAAAACAGACGTAGGGAACTACTTCGCATTTACGTCGAATAGTTCCCTTTAGCAATTTTTAGTATACCTCCAACTTGTCGAACGAGTCAAGGACTTAATTTAAAAAATCTTTGAGTAAACAGATTTAAATTCCTAATAACTGTAGGATTGATAAGGTTAATACTCCAGGAAATCCTAAAATTCCGACAATAATTACTGTAAAAAAATTAATTGGAATTGAAAACCCAAGAATACTTAAAAGAAAATTAAATAACCAAAGTCCAACAATTCCGCCCAAGCTATGAATTGTGATTTTTAGAACAATATTTGGTTTTCCGAGAATTGAACGAACCGTTAAT
This sequence comes from Desulfosporosinus sp. FKA, assembly GCF_002196785.1. Taxonomy (NCBI): domain Bacteria; kingdom Bacillati; phylum Bacillota; class Clostridia; order Eubacteriales; family Desulfitobacteriaceae; genus Desulfosporosinus; species Desulfosporosinus sp. FKA. Next base: position 69,250 of record NZ_NAHZ01000032.1, read on the forward strand.
CCTATTAATATTATAAAAAATCCTAGAAAGACCAGTGTCATATGGTTTTCCCCCTCGTCCGATGCTAGTCCATAGATATGCACTTCACGGATAAAGAAGAACAGAATTATAAATAAAAAACTGTGCTCAACCTAAGGTCAAAGTCACAGTTTAAGCAGCGTATTTAATTTTTACTATTCTATCCACTCATAAGACTCTCACTTGTAGAAGTGGAAGTGGTTGAATATTATAAGTTTACTTTAAAGTGAACTAAAGCTGGCGTCTTCCTTCCAAAGCTCGTGCGATGGTCACTTCATCAGCATATTCCAAATCTCCGCCAACAGGTAACCCATGAGCTATACGGGTCACTTTAATCCCTAACGGTTTCAGTAAACGTGCTAAATATAAAGCAGTTGCTTCGCCTTCTACCGTTGGATTGAGAGCCATAACAACTTCTTGAACACCTTCTAAACGTTTTAAAAGAAGGTTAATGGTTAATTGCTCCGGCCCAACTCCTTCCATAGGTGAGAGTACACCGTGCAAAACATGATACCGGCCTTTGAATTCTTTGGTTTTTTCTAAAGAAACCACATCTCTCGGATGCTCCACAACACAAAGTTCTGAGGAATCTCTCTGTGGGTTCTGACAAAGTGCGCAAGGGTCTTGGTCCGTGAAGTTAGAGCAAATCGAACATTTTTTAAGCGAATGATTGGCCTCCAAAATCGCCTGTGCCAAATCTTGCGAAATTTGTGGCTGCTGAAGAAGGTAAAATGCCAATCTACCTGCTGTTTTAGGACCAATCCCCGGTAAACGTGCCAATGAGCTGATAAGGTCTGCCAAAGGCTGAGGATAATTCAAAAAATCCATAGTTCACCTAGAACAAGCCGGGGATCTTTAAACCACCGGTTAATTTTCCCATTTCATTACTAGCCATTTCCTGAGCTTTTCTCAGTCCTTCATTCACTGCGGCCTTAACAAGGTCTTCCAGCATTTCTACATCCTCAGGATCAACAGCTTCAGGATTAATTTTCATTTCGACTAATTCCATTTTTCCACTGACAACAACTTGAACCATCCCGCCCCCAGAAGAGGCATCCACAGTTTTATTTTGCAATTCCTCTTGTGCTCTAGCCATGTCTTCTTGAAGCTTTTGGGCTTGCTTCAACATTTGATTCATATTTCCACCCATACCGCCGCCCATTCCTTTAAAACCTGCCATATTAACACTTCCAATCTTAATTTTATCACCTATATTTGATGTTTACTCCCGAATGGTAACAAGGTCTTCGCCAAACATATCCTTTGCTTTATCGACAAGAGCCTGTTCTTCAAGTTCTTTATTTTCTGGCTCCAAAGAATCTTTCTTTTGAAATTCGTTTTCCATAACATTGTTTATGGCAATAGGTATTCCAAATAGTTGCTGCAAAGCCTCTTCAATTGTCTGGCGATTTTCCTGCTGATTAACTTTATCTTTATGAAAAGAACATCCTTGGCGAAAAGCAATGGTTAAAACGTTTCCTTCGAGATAAACCGGTTTGCCTTCTAACAAAAAAGCTTGTGTAGATTTTTTTCGGCGTTTAACCTGATCTAAAATCTCGTTCCAGCGTTCTTGAACGGTCTCTATTGCTAAAGATTCCGTTTTTGCTGTGAACTTCCTTTCAGCAGTGGCAACTGGCTCAATTTCCAGAGCAGTTTTTGTCTGAGATTTATTATTTTCTTGCTCATCAGACCCTACTGAGGCCGGAATTTTTAATGTACTTTTCCTAGGGAGATCCTTACCCGACAAAAGATTTTGCAATTGAAGTTCAAGCGATGTCAAGCGTTTAATAATCTCATCCTGATCATTAATAACACGTTGCCCTTCATGAATTGTCTGAACTATTAAAAGTTCGGCTGCTAAGCGAGCATTCGATGCATATTTCAATTGTCCTTCGCCTTGCATTAAAAGCGAAATCCAATGTAATAAACGAGATATGGGAATTTTTCTACTTTGTTCAACTAATCGCTCTTGAATTTCGGGAGCCACAAGCGGAGTGACACCTGTAGTTAAGTTTAAGAGCATTTGACGAAGATACTCTAAAAGCTCTCGAATAATTTGCCTCGGATCTCGACCTTGCTGTATTCCTCCCGTCAGAGTTTCTAAACTCTTTCCATAATCAAGGGCAATTAATCCATCGACTAATTCTGAACTAAAAGTTTCACCGACCATTCCTAAAACCTGATAGACTTCCTTAACACCAATGGGATCATCTTGAAGCAGACATTGATCTAAGATACTTAAGGCATCGCGAAGACCGCCTTCAGATTTTTGGGCAATTACCAATAAGGCACTTTGCTGAACCTGGCGCCCTAATGATTCACAAACAACAGTTAATCGTCTTGTAATATTCTCAACCGAAATACGGTGAAATTCAAAACGTTGAACCCGAGAAAGAATTGTCAGGGGTATTTTCTGAACCTCAGTTGTCGCTAAAATAAAAACTACCTGTGAGGGCGGCTCTTCCAAAGTTTTAAGCAGGGCATTAAAAGCCTCTGTTGTCAGCATATGCACTTCATCAATAATATAAACTTTAAATTTGCCTTTTATCGAGCTTAGCTTGATGTTTTCTCGTAAATCTCGAATCTCATCAATTCCTCGATTAGACGCGGCATCAATTTCAAAAACTTCAATAGCAGAACCATGATCAATACTTGAACATGAGGAACATTGATTACAAGGTTCAACCCCATTGCGCTGTTCGCAATTCAGGGCCTTGGCTAAAATTTTGGCAGCAGTTGTCTTACCTGTACCTCTCGGCCCGCTAAACAAGTACGCATGAGCAATTTTATTTTGTTTAAGAGCATTCATCAAGGTCTGGGTAATATGTTCCTGTCCTACAATACTTTGGAAAGTTTTTGGTCTCCATTCACGGTACAATGCCAGATAAGCCATAAATTCACCCTCATAATTCGAGCGTTTTGAAAAGTAGAAACGAAGGTTATACTTTATGATAGTACAAAAAAGATGGTACCATTACCACCTTTATCTTAAATAATAGCCGTACACCTTAGATCGATCCTTCACCTCCGAACGTTACCTTGGTCGAACAGTTCGATTCAGGCAACCTTACGGCACACAAAACATTCTCCTTAGTGCTGCTTCCGTCAAGACCTGACACGGTTCGGAGTGTTCTGTTGCGTAAGACCAAAATCTCATCACCATCTACCAAAGACAGCTTCACAGGTGTGGACCTTTCGCAGGAATTCCACCTTGCTAGAGCGGACTGCAAGTTACAAGGAACCGCTACCTCCCCGTCTAGTACGGCTAAATCAATTATAGCAAAATAAAAAGCCGAAGTCGAATACTTTGGCTCTCTTTTCAATATGGCGGAGAGAGAGGGATTTGAACCCTCGACACCAGTTACCCAGTGTACCCGCTTTCCAGGCGGGCGCCTTCGACCACTCAGCCACCTCTCCGTGCTCTCTAACTCTACAAACATATTAATTTGCAAGAATTTTAGTGAACAAAAAGAATTATAGCTTATCTTAGCAAAGGAGTCAAGAATAAAGTTCTGTAAATATTTGTAATACATTTCACGCTATTGCTTTTCGATAAGTGAGGGTGGTTCTTTCGTTAACTTCAGGTGGGGCAGAGTCCAAATCTGAAGCCCTGATGTTCAAGCTTTAGCTGAACGAGTTCACTTTCTACTTATTAGCCTTTCTACAAGTTCCCAAAAATAAAATTTAACCTGAAGTGAATTCCCAGGAACAGAACTCCCAATTTTATTATTCGCCGATTTATTGGCTGAATTGACAACTCCCTTATCATTAACTTGTTTGGTTTGTTGATTTTCTGAATAAAGGGGAGCTTTATCATTAATTGGTATCCCTGGTTTTCCATCCACCTGGACGGCTGTTGAATGCTCAATATCAATAAAGCATAACGGAGGAAAAAGAACACACCACCAGTTAGATCCTTTGCCCTCACCAATAACAACTCTTAATGCTTCATAATCTCCTGCGGGCAGTATCAAAGTACCATATGATTTCGTTGGAAAACTAAAATGACCGTACTCCGTATGAACACTGTAATTCTTACCCCAAGCTTTAACTACCGCGCGTCCAATCTTCTCCATTTCCGGACGAAGCTCCGCAAGTATTTGCCGAGATTCTTGCAAAGATCTCGAAGATGCCAGTTTCGGGGAAACTTCTTTTAAGACAGCATCTCTGACAGCTCTTTTTAATGCTTGGTCTTGCTCGCTGTCTGAATTGGCAAGGACATGAAATCGAATCAATTGATCAGGAGTTTGCGCCAATTTTCCCTCATCATAGATAACATTTTCAGATACTTTTGTGGGTATATACACATTTCCCTTCCAAATCAAAGCACTAAGAGATCCGTAACCTAAAATTCCAAAAATACAGAACACCATTGATACTCCAATTATTTTTTTCCATTTGATGCTTCTGGTTTGAAGCCATAATTGAAGGCCTTGGCAGCCATTTAGCAGATTATTTATATTTTTCCCGGCTCTTTTTATTATATGATCCATTCTTGTTAAAACCTCTTTCTGAACACAGTACATGTTTATCTCTATTTCCTATACTTTGCCCAGAATGTGAAATTTTAAACAAACAGTCACAAAAAGATAAAAGAGCCCTTTTAAGAAAGGCTCTTGTTTTTATAAGTATGGCGGAGGAGGTGGGATTCGAACCCACGGACGGCTTACACCGTCAAACGATTTCGAGTCGCTCTCGTTATGACCACTTCGATACTCCTCCGTGTAATATAACTGCTAAGACACCTATAAACTTCCATCACGATATAAACTTAGCAGAGAATTTTGCAGGTGCTTAGAGGTTAACCATTTTTAGGATTTTATTCTACCTCAGAGATTTAAAAAAACGCTTTAAGATATCTGTACATTCGTCTTCTAAAATTCCAGCCAAGATATCTACTTTATGATTCCACAAGGTAAAGTCAAGCACATTAATTACTGAACCGGCAGCCCCGCCTTTTAAGTCCATCGATCCATATATGAGATTTTTCAGGCGGGACTGGAGTATAGCGCCTGCACACATGGGGCATGGCTCTAAGGTTACATACAAGGATGCCTCACTTAATCTCCAAGATCCTAACGCTTCAGCAGCACGCTGAATTGCTAAAATCTCAGCATGGGCAGTAGGATCATGGCGAAGTTCCCTTTCATTGTGTGCTTCTGCTATAACAGTGTCATTTTGAACGATTACAGCACCAATTGGTACTTCTCCCTGTTCAAAAGCCATTTGTGCTTGTAAAAGCGCTAAACGCATCCAATCTTGGTGGCGCATAAATACCTCAAAGTGGTGACCCCGGGAGGAGTCGAACCTCCGCAAGACAGGGTTTAGGAAACCCCCGCTCTATCCACTGAGCTACGAGGCCTCAGTTTTTTATTAGCCACTGAATCTAAGGTAATTGTTAATTAAGCAATGACCCGTATTATTCAGTGAATAAATGTGCGATATTCGAATATCGATTATCGCACTAAAATGGTCAATAATGGTGCGCTCGGAGGGATTCGAACCCCCGACATCCTGATTCGAAGTCAGACGCTCTATCCAGCTGAACTACGAGCGCAAAGAAAACACTTGAATCTCAAACCACCTAGGCTGTTCACTTACTCGAACATCGAGCTTCGAACATCGACATTCGATCTGGCGGAGGGGGTGGGATTCGAACCCACGGACCCCTCACGAAGTCACCGGTTTTCAAGACCGGCTCCTTAAACCGCTCGGACACCCCTCCATGTAAGACGAACAACATATAGAATAGCATAATTAGGGATGAATAGCAACTAAAAATTTCTGTAAATTTATAAATTATTTACCATGTATTTGCTTATTTATACTCAATTTTAACCAATATATTCTACACCCATATACGTCTGCAAGGCTTTGGGAATATGAATTCTACCCTTCGAATCCTGACAATTTTCCATAATAGCAGCAACTGTTCGCCCGATTGCCAAACCACTGCCATTTAGGGTATGGACAAATTCAGGTTTTTCCTTTAGCCCTCTGCGGAAGCGGATGTTTGCTCTACGTGCCTGAAAATCTTCAAAATTACTGCATGAAGAAATTTCCCGGTATGTATTAAAGCTCGGCAGCCAAACTTCTAAATCATAAGTTTTAGCGGAAGAAAATCCAAGATCCCCAGTCGATAACGTCATTACCCGATAAGGAAGCTCTAATTCCTGAAGAATACTCTCGGCATCGTTCGTTAATAACTCCAGCTCCTGGTAAGAATTCTCCGGAAGTGAAAATTTAACAAGCTCAACCTTATTAAATTGATGCTGCCGAATCAAGCCCCGAGTATCACGGCCCGCTGAGCCTGCTTCCGAGCGAAAACATGCACTGTAAGCGCAATGTCGAATAGGGAGGTTACTGCCATCTAAAATTTCATCTCGATAGAGATTCGTAACGGGTACTTCAGCAGTAGGAATCAAAAAATAATCGGTACCCATAACTTTAAAAGCATCATCTTCAAATTTCGGGAGTTGACCGGTTCCAAACATCGAAGTACGACTTACCATATAAGGCGGTAAAATCTCTGTATAGCCCTTTGCTGTATGCTTATCGAGCATAAAGGAAATGAGGGAGCGTTCCAGCCTGGCACCTAAACCTTTATAAAAGGTAAAACGTGCCCCTGTTACTTTTCCGGCCCGTGCAAAATCGAAAATATCTAAGTTTTCCCCGAGCTCATAATGTGCCTTTGGCTCAAAATCAAAGGACCTCGGAGTTCCCCAACTGCGAACTTCAATATTCGCACTTTCATCTGTGCCTACCGGCACCGAAGGATGGGGTATATTTGGAATTTCATAAAGAACTTTTTCCATCTCTTGAACAATTTCCGAAGATTTTTGTTCTAAGCTTTTAACAGTTTGGCCGACTTCACGCATTTCCAAAACGAGTGCTTCGGCGTCTTCTCCCTTTTTCTTAAGTCGTCCGACTTCTTCTGATACGGCATTACGTCGTGCCTTTAAGGTTTCGATTTCAAAAAGAAGACGACGTCTTTCTTCTTCTTGTTCTAAAAAATGATCTAAGCTAATAGAAACATGACGTTTTTGCAAAGCTTCTTTTACCAAATCAGGGTTGCTGCGGACAAACTTCAGATCTAACATACTAAATCCTCCCATACCATGAACGCTTTTACTTTACCCAATGTTCATCAATCATACCCAAAAAGTATTGATGGACCCTATGATCCGGGGTAAGCTCAGGATGAAAGGCACTGGCCAATAAATTTCCTTGTCGGGCAAAGACAATCTTTCCCTCAAACTCAGCTAAAATACCTACATTAGGAGCAACTTCCCGAAGATAAGGTGCTCTAATAAAGACAGCGCGCAAAGGATGAGTGCCCATAGCAGGCACCTGAAGATCTGTTTCAAAACTAGCTATTTGCCTGCCAAAAGCATTGCGTTCTACTGTTGTATCCATTAAATTTAATCGATACTGATCACTGTCTATAATTGTTTTACTGAGCAGAATCATACCGGCACAAGTCCCAAAGATTGGTAAGTCTTTTGCGCCCAGCTCTTTTATTTTTTCACCGAGATCATTAATCTGCAATTGTTTACCCATTGCTGTACTTTCACCACCGGGAATAATCAAGCCATGGATTCCCTCAAGGTCACTTGTTTTACGGACTTCAACAACATCGCAGCCTAATTGCTTCAAAACCTGCCGGTGCTCACGAAATGCACCTTGTAAGGCTAAAACGCCGACACGTTTTTCCATGTTTACCAACCCCGATCTTGCATACGCTGAGCATCTGTCAGAGTTGAAATTTCAATACCTGTCATAGGTTGTCCAAGGTCCTTAGACACTTCAGCTAAAATCTTGGCATCATTATAATGGGTTGTTGCCATAACAATAGCTTTAGCTCTTGCTTTAGGATTATCTGATTTAAAAATTCCGGAACCAACAAAAACTCCATCTACTCCAAGCTGCATCATGAGAGCTGCATCCGCCGGTGTTGCTATTCCGCCCGCAGCAAAGTTAACTACAGGAAGTTTTCCATGTTCTGCTACGTAAAGTACCAGCTCATAAGGTGCCCCCATAGTTTTAGCTGCCGTCATAAGCTCCTCTTTAGGCATAACCGATAAGGCGCGCATATCACTCATGACAGTTCTCATATGTCGTACAGCTTCCACAACATTTCCCGTTCCTGGTTCACCCTTGGTGCGAATCATAGCTGCACCTTCGCCAATTCTGCGCAATGCTTCGCCAAGATTACGACAGCCGCAAACAAAAGGAACTTTAAAGTCATGTTTATTAATGTGAAAGGCGTCGTCGGCTGGAGTCAGAACTTCTGATTCATCAATATAATCAACACCCAAGGATTCAAGAATTTGAGCTTCCACAAAATGACCAATTCTTGCTTTGGCCATCACTGGAATAGAAACAACGTCCATAATACTTTGAATAATAGTGGGATCTGCCATACGCGCAACCCCACCTTCTGCACGAATATCGGAAGGAACACGTTCTAAAGCCATAACGGCACATGCTCCTGCTTCTTCAGCAATAATAGCCTGTTCAGGAGTCGTCACATCCATGATGACGCCGCCTTTTAACATCTCTGCGAGCCCAGTCTTAACTTTTAATGATCCGAATTCTGCCATCTGATAATTCCTCCTAAAATTTATGTTAGTACCAGTATCATCTCTTATCTGGCTTCTAAACCCTGACTTCTGATTCCAGACATGGTAACACCTTGCAATAGTTTTGTCAATTTAATCCTCAGATTCTGACTCCTCAGAGCTGTCTTCCTCTCTCACGACAATCTTAGCCATGGCAACAACTTTACTGTCATCACCAGTTCTCATAGCCATAACCCCGTGGGCCGTCCGGCCTTGATTGGAAATACCTGAAACTTGGAGACGCAGCATAATTCCATTATTTGTAATTACCATAAGTTCATCTTCCGCTTTAACACCTTTTACACCAATGAGAAAACCGGTTTTAGTATTTAACTTCATGACAATAATCCCTTTGCCGCCCCGGCCTTGAACCCTAAATTCCTTAAGGTCTGTACGCTTAGCAAAGCCATTTTCGCTCATGGTCAAAAGTTCGCCTTCATCTCCGATGACTTCCATTCCTACAACTTCATCAGTATCTTCAAGTTTTATTCCTTTCACGCCTCGTGCTGTGCGTCCCATATATCTTACTTCATCTTCCGGGAAGCGAATCGCAATTCCTTGACGTGTCGCCAGCAAAATATCGTCTAAACCTTGGGTCAATTTTACGCCTATTAATTCGTCACCTTCATCAAGGGTTAAAGCTATTAAGCCTTCACGCCGCGACGAATCGTATTCTTGCAGAGCTGTTTTTTTCATAATACCCTTTTTCGTGGCGGTGATTAAGAAATAATCCGGACTATAATCTTTAATAGCCATCACGGCCGTAATCATTTCATTTGGGCTTAAACTTAAGAGATTAATGATAGCCGTTCCTTTTCCTGTGCGACTGGCTTCTGGTATTTCATGAGCTTTCAATCGATAAACTTTACCTTGTGACGTGAAAAAGAGAATATAATGATGAGTTGAAGTAATAAAAAGGTGTTCGACAAAATCTTCTTCTTTGGTAGCCATTCCATGAACACCTTTTCCACCACGATTTTGACTCTTATAGGTGTTTAAAGGCAAACGTTTTATATAGCCGTAATGGGTAACTGTTACAACGACTTCCTCTTCAGCAATAAGATCCTCAATATCCATCCTGCTGACATCAACAGTTATAGAAGTTCTTCGTGGATCGCCATACTTTTGCTGAATTTCCTTGATTTCGTTTTTAATAATTTCAATAACCATACTAGGTGAAGCAAGAACTGACTTAAGATAGGCTATCGTTGTCATAAGTTCATGATACTGACTTTCTAATTTGTCACGTTCTAAACCTGTTAAACGTTTCAAACGCATATCAACAATCGCTTGGGCTTGTTTCTCACTTAAACCAAAACGATTCGATAGATTTTCTCGAGCCTCTGACTCGTCAGAGGAGGAACGAATCGTTGCTATAACCTCATCAATATGATCAAGGGCAATTCTTAACCCTTCGACGATATGTGCCTCAGCTTCAGCTTTATTAAGTTCAAACCGCGTTCTACGAACAATAACATCCTTTTGGTGTTCGATGAAGTAGTGAATCATATCTTTAAGAGTCAGAACTCTTGGCTGATTATTGACAAGTGCTAACAAATTAACTCCAAACGTTTCTTCCATTTGAGTATGTTTATAAAGCTGATTCAATATAATTTGAGGATTAACGTCCCGTCTAAGCTCAATGATAATATGCATCCCTGTACGATCAGACTCATCCCGCAGATCGGTAATACCATCAAGACGTTTATCCCGGACAAGTTCAGCAATTTTTTCGATGAGTCTTGCCTTATTCACTAAAAAGGGAATTTCAGTAACAACAATTCTTGTCTTACCTGATTTCTCCATATCCTCAATATCAGCTTTAGCCCTAATTTTAATTGACCCTTTTCCTGTTGAATAGGCTGCCTTAATCCCTTCATGCCCCATAATCATTCCGCCTGTTGGAAAATCAGGACCTTTAACATAATTCATTAAATCCATAGTTGTCAGATCAGGATTATCCAACAAAGCAACCGTAGCATCAATAACTTCACTTAAATTATGGGGAGGGATATTCGTTGCCATACCTACAGCAATTCCCGAAGAACCGTTAACTAAAAGGTTGGGGAATTTAGCAGGTAAGACTGTGGGTTCGTCCTGCTTTTCATCATAGTTTGGTGTAAAATCAATAGTATCTTTATCAATATCCGCCAGCATATACGTAGCCATTTTAGCCATACGAAGTTCTGTATAACGCATAGCAGCAGCAGAATCTCCATCAATGGATCCAAAGTTTCCATGGCCGTCAATTAAGGGATAACGACTGGCAAAATCTTGAGCCATGCGCACGACGGCATCATAGATTGAACTATCTCCATGAGGATGAAATTTAGCCATACAATCCCCGACAAGCCTTGCAGATTTGCTGTATGGTTTCGTTGGGGTCATACCTAATTCATGAAGTGTGTATAAAATTCGGCGATGAACCGGTTTAAGTCCGTCTCGAACATCCGGCAAAGCCCGGCTGACAATAACACTCATAGAATAATCGATAAAGGACTTTTTCATTTCATCTGCAATTTCAACAGGAAGAACTTTTCCCCCTTGGATTTCATCCGACATGAACGAGCACTCCTTTAAGTATCCAAATTACGTACATCTTTAGCGTGCCGATGAATAAAATCTCGGCGTGGTTCCACTTTATCGCCCATTAAGATTGAGAACATATCTTCAGATCTGATGGCATCTTCGATGGTCACCTGTAAAATTGTACGTTTTGCTGGATCCATCGTGGTTTCCCATAATTGTTCAGGATTCATCTCTCCTAAACCTTTGTATCGTTGAATCTCTACTTTATCCCGGCCTATGGTATCTAAGATTTTGGTAAGTTCATCATCTGAATAAGCATATTGTATTTCTCTCCCTTTTTTGACTTTAAAAAGTGGAGGCTGCGCAATATATACATAGTGATTTTCAATTAACGGTTTCATATAGCGATAAAAAAATGTTAATAAAAGAGTCCGAATATGAGCGCCATCGACATCAGCATCTGTCATAATAATCAGCTTGTTATAACGTGCTTTGCTAATATCAAAATCATCCGAGATACCGGTTCCCATCGCCGTAATCATCGCTCGAATTTCAGCATTTGCTAATATTTTATCCAACCTTGCTTTTTCAACATTTAAGATTTTTCCACGCAAGGGCAAAATTGCTTGAAAACGCCGGTCTCGACCTTGTTTAGCCGAACCTCCTGCACTGTCTCCCTCAACGAGATACATTTCACATAAATCAGGTTCCTTCCATGAACAGTCCGCTAATTTACCCGGCAAAGATGTCCCCTCAAGAGCGCTTTTACGGCGAGTAAGCTCTCGCGCTTTACGGGCTGCATCCCGTGCCCGAGCAGCTTGAAGTGATTTTTCAATGAATTTCTTACCTAGGACTGGATTTTCTTCCAGAAAAATACTAAGCCCCTCGCCTGTCGCGGAATCCACAATTCCCCGAATTTCACTGTTGCCAAGTTTTGTCTTTGTCTGCCCTTCAAACTGGGGATCAGGTACCTTCACAGAGATAACTGCTGTCAATCCTTCCCGGATATCATCTCCGGAAAGATTGGAATCGGATGATTTTAAGATATTATTTTTGCGGGCATAATCATTAATTACCCGAGTCAGCGCTGATTTAAAGCCTGCTTCATGAGTTCCGCCTTCTTGAGTATTAATATTATTAGCATAGGAATATAGATTTTCAGTATAGCTGTCATTATACTGCATGGAAACTTCTACTTGGACTCCATCTTTACTGGTTTCAATAAAGATAGGTTGGGGATGTAAACAATCTTTTGTCTTGTTAAGATAAATAACAAAATCTTGAATACCTCCAGTATGAAAGAAAGTTTCTTGACTATCCGTTCGCTCATCCGTTAAATTTATTTTTACACTTTTATTCAAAAACGATAATTCTCTCAACCTATGAGCCAAGACATCATAATCATAAACTGTATCTTCAAAGATTTCCGGGTCTGGCATAAAAGATATTTGTGTGCCAGTCTTTTCTGTTTCCCCTAAATTTAGAAGTTCTGTAGTTGGCTTACCTTGAGCATATTCCTGATGATAAACATGCCCGCCTTTAAAAACTTCTACAGTCAGCCATTTAGACAGAGCATTAACAACACTAAGACCGACACCATGTAAACCACCGGATACTTTATAGGCACTTTCGCTGCCTCCAAATTTTCCTCCGGCATGTAATACCGTTAAACATACTTCGACAGTAGGTTTACCCATTTTCGGGTGAATATCAACAGGAATTCCCCGTCCATTATCAATAACAGTGATACTATTATCCTTTCGAATAATAACATCAATTAGATCACAGACACCAGCTAATGCTTCATCAATACTATTGTCAACAATTTCGTAAACAAGATGATGAAGGCCACGGCTGCTTGTTGATCCGATATACATTCCAGGGCGCTTACGTACAGCTTCAAGTCCTTCTAGAACTTCAATTTGCCCTGCATTATAATTATCACCTGTATCCGGAATATTAATATCTGTATTATCTTGCAAAGCTGTTTCCTCCCAAATAATACCTTCAAATTATTATTGTACACTAAATAAAACTTTGTTTCAATTTTGACTATGAACAATTGCCACTAAACGTCTTTTTTGAGATGTCATTTAGTGGCTAATTAGTTTTATAGCACCAATTTAAAAATAATTATTCATCTAGAGCAAAAAATGATCTTTTAAATAACGTTGTTGATGAAATCGGAGATAGAAAATAATTTTCTGTTGTAATAATAAGTGATTTTTCTTTACCCGGTTCAGAAATATAAATAATTTTATTATTGTCTTTTATATTAGTTAAAAACCTGTTATTCCCTTTACCTTCAGAAGCTATTTCAAGATCTATAATTGCCACAACTTTATCTTTTTTTATTAACATATCACCGCCAAGATGCAAATACATTTATCGTTCCCTCCTTATATGCCCCTGTTCAACTTGGAATAATGCCCCAGAACCAAGTTGACTCTCAGCACTTGTCATGGTGATTATCGTTTGAATATGTGAGGATTCAATAAACTCTATTAAATAGTTTCTCCTAAAACTATCCAGTTCAGACAATACATCGTCTAATAAAAGAAGAGGATACTCCCCTTTTTCTTGACGTATTAACTCCAATTCACCGAGTTTCAAACTTAAAACCAAAGATCGCTGTTGCCCTTGTGAAGCATATAGACGCGCAGGTTTATCATCTAAAAGTATCTGTAAATCATCACGGTGAGGACCAATAAGAACCATCTGTCGTTCAATTTCTTGGTCCATTTTTTGATTTAACAAATCAGGAAATTCTAACAAAGCATCCTGGATATTCTTTTTTCCTAAGGCATAATAACTGATATCAAGTTTTTCTTTTTGCGAGGTTAGATTCATGTAGATCTGATCAGCAGCCTTTTGTATTTGCTTCGTTAATTCATCGCGCTGAAGAATAATTTTTGTTCCAAGTTCCATAATTTGTGTATTCCAAAGCTGTAATTGAGAATTCTTTAGAGATTTATCGTTATACGTTTTAAGAAGAGCATTCTTTTGTTGAATTACTTTGTTATATGCATTTAACAAACTTACATAACCAGGCCGTATCTGAGCAATATGCAAATCTATGAATCTCCGGCGTTCGGATGGCCCGCCTTTGACCATAATAAGATCATCGGGTGAAAAAAAAACCACATTTATGGTACCTACAAAATCAGATAAACGTTGACAGGGAACTTGATTGACTTTTACTCTTTTTTTACTGTTTTGGTAGTGGCTCTCTAAGAATATTTTATGGTGATTTACAATAAAATCACCATAAAGATGAAAATCAGTTTTATCCCATTTTAAGAGCTCATGCTCCCTTTTTACTCTATACGACTTGCCGGTTAAAAGATAGTATATGCCTTCGATAATGTTAGTTTTCCCTTGTCCGTTATTTCCAATCAAGGTGTTAATTCCGGGAATAAATGTCACAACTTCTTTGTCATAGTTACGGAAATTTTGCAAATGAAAATCAATTATATTCATAGGGCATTTATGATATTCTGACAGGCAAAACAAGATAAAGGTAATTTGGATTATCTAAAGGGCGCATCACCCCTGGACTATAAGGGCCGGAAAGTTCAAAAATTATTTGATCTGTATCAATAACTTTTAAGGCATCAATTAAAAATTTGGCATTAAAGGCAATCATTACATCATTTCCTTGAGTAGTTACTTCAATTTGTTCAGATATTTTGCCTAATTCCGTTGTTTGATCAATTTTTAATTGCGTACTTTCGACCTTAATTCTAATAATATTTGCTCCTGTTTTATCATGGGATAATAACGATGCTCTTTCTACAGCTTCTAAAAAATTCTTTACTGACAAATTAATTTTTGTTTCACAAGTTTGTGGAATTACTTGTTTATAGTTCGGAAACATTCCGTCAATTAATCTTGATACTAAATATATTAAACCAAATTGGAAAACGACTTGTGTCTTATTAAAACTAATTTGAATCGATTCATCTTCATCTTTTAATAAACGATATATTTCCGCTAATGTCTTAGCCGGTATGATGCCATTAAAACTTGCATTTTCAGGATTTTCTACTTCTGAAATACTATAAGCCAAGCGATGGGTATCGGTTGCTACTAGTCGGAGATTTGAACCTTCAATTTGCATAAGAGTTCCATTAAAAACAGGTCTGTTTTCTTCAACTGCACAAGAAAATATAGTTTGTCTTATCATATTTTTAAAAATTAATGTAGGGATAGTATATGACATCGGGTCAATTAGATCAGGAAGTAAAGGATATTCTTCCGGATCGTAACCTCTTAAGGTTATTTCGGATTGATAATAATAAATAGTAATTGCTAAATTTTCTTCTTTAATAGTTATCATTGTATCTGGTAGTTTTCGAACGACCTCTGCAAATAATTTGGCAGGAACTACTATTGTTCCTTCCTCCTCAATCTGAGCAGGTATTTCACATCGTATTCCTAATTCAAGGTCAGTTGCTGCAAAACGTAAACTTTGTTTTTCAGCACTTATCAAGATTCCTGAAAGAACGGGCAGTGTATTCTTGACAGATACCGCGCGTTGTACAGCATTCACTCCAGAAATTAATGAATCCTTTGAACAGAAGATTTTCATCTTGGATCCTCCTATGCTATTTCCCGGTTCTAAACGACGATTATTAATAATAAGATAATATTTAGTAGTTATAGTAGTATTCCTTGTCAATGTGTGGATAACTAACGTAATTCGTTATAGTTCCTTAAGTTTAGGGTGTTGAAAAATTGGTGGACAAGAGATACTGTTTGTCCACATGTCCACATTCGATAATTTTGCTTTAGGTTATCAAGATACTATTAACAGGTTATCAACATTTAAAACTGTTAGTTTACTAATCATTTTGAATGCGTTGTATCAATTCATTAATTTTCTTTTCCAAAATAGGATCATCTTGAATTGCTTGAGAAATTTTTTCATGGGCATGCATAACCGTAGTATGGTCTCGCCCTCCAAATTCATCGCCAATTTTCGGTAATGAAGAGTCTGTTAATTGACGTGATAAGTACATAGCGATTTGCCTTGGAAATGCTACTGCACGTGTTCTTTTTTTAGCTTTAAAATCATTGGGTGAAAGGTGGTAATAATCTGCAACAGCGTTTTGGATAGTGTCAATAGTTATTGGTTTTGATGAATTGCTAGGTAAAATATCTTTTAATGCTTCCATGGCAACTTCGGCTGTTATTGGCATTGAGCTTAATGATGCGAAAGCAATAACTCGAATTAAGGCACCTTCGAGTTCCCGAATATTAGTATGAATTTTATCTGCGATATAAACCATTACTTCATTCGAAACTTGCAAGTTTTCAACTTTAGCTTTTTTTCTCAAAATAGCAATTCGTGTTTCTAAGTCCGGTGCCTGAATATCTGTGATCAGGCCCCATTCAAATCTTGAACGCAAACGATCCTCTAAGGTTGGAATTTCTTTAGGAGGCCTGTCTGAGGAGATAATTATCTGTTTGTTGGCCTCGTGTAAGGCATTAAACGTGTGGAAAAACTCCTCTTGTGTTCGTTCTTTTCCCGCCAAAAATTGAATATCATCAATTAGAAGAATATCAACATTTCGATAATGATTACGGAATTCAATGGCATTTTCATCGCGAATTGAATCAATGAGTTCATTTGTAAATTTTTCACTAGAAACATAAAGCACTCTCGTATTCGGGGAACGTTGTAATATATGATGGCCAATGGCATGCATAAGATGTGTTTTGCCTAAACCTACGCCGCCGTAAATGAATAGAGGATTATAAGATTTCGCGGGAGATTCAGCAACAGCAAGTGATGCAGCGTGCGCAAAGCGATTACTATTGCCAATAACAAAGGTATCAAAGGTATATTTTGAGTTAAGACAATTTGGTAATTGTTCATTTTGTTTGGGAGCACTTTCTGGTATAGGGGACTCTAAAATCGGGTCTTTTTTTAAAGAATCCTCTGGTGAAGGGATAACAAAGCGAAGGCTAATCGAGTGGCCTAAAATTGATTGCACGGAGGACCTTATTAAAGATGCATACCGACTTTCTAACCAATCTTTAGCAAAATCATTAGGAACACTGATTACCAAAGTATCCCCATCAATCTCAATTAGCTGAGTTGAACTTAACCAAGTCTCAAAGCTAGGTCTAGTAAGTTCATTTTTCAGTTTTTCGAGTGTTTCCTGCCACAATAAATGAGGTGTGATTGGTAGTGGTGGCATGAATGGACCTCCCTTATTTTAAGAAATTAGTAATTACGACAATAAAAAAGTTATACACAAACTTATACACATTTGTGGATAACTTGGTCAAAATTCGAACTGTGGATAATATTAACTATGATTTGCAGTAGTGCAAGATGGTGTGAAATTATAATATCAAGTTTTTTAAGGGTTATCAACAGGAAGATCTCGTGTTTTTACAAATTATTCACAAGTGGATAACTTTTTTAATCCAGATGTTATCCACATCCTTTCCAGTGTAGTTGCTTGACAGAATAAAAATTGTTAGAGTATAATCTGTTAGTAAGTCTGTTGCTTCGTAAGCTTCTTCGCTTTTATAAAGGAGGTGTCTTTAAATTGAAAAGAACATATCAACCGAAGAATCGTCGCCATAAGCGAGTTCACGGTTTTTTAAGTCGCATGAGTACGCCAACTGGGCGAAATGTTATAAAACGCCGTCGATTAAAAGGTCGTAAAAAATTATCAGTCTAAGGCCGCAATTATGTGGCCTTTTTTAGTATAACTAGGATAAATAAGCTAACGGTTTTCGCTCAAATGTAAGTGAACTCGTTTAGCTGAAGCTGAACATTGGGTCTTCGGTGGGACATTACCTCTCACCGAAGCAAAGTATTGGATAAATTTAATTCGCTCCGCAAAGCAAAGCAGGTTTAATTTTTAGCTTAAGGAGTTAAAATATGATAGGATTGTCTCTTATATAAGCCTGGAGGGTTTATGCTTAAAAAAGAATTTCGACTACGCAAAAAATCAGGCTTTAAAGTAATTTTTGATAATGGCAATAATTTTTCCGAGAAATATGCCGCTATCTATATTTTAAAAGGCAAACAACAACAACGGTTTGGTTTTATTGCATCAAAAAAGATAGGTAATTCTGTTCAGAGAAATCGTGCGAAGAGATTGCTTCGCGAAGTTGTTCGATTACATATCTCTGAAATTAAGCCAGATATTCAAATTATTTTTATTGCAAGGCCTCGGATCAGAGGAGTTTACTTCCCGGAAGTAGAAACTTCTATTATGATGATGTTGAAAAAAGCAAAGGCTTTAACCACGAAATGAGTCGTTAATGATGAAGAAACTACTAATTCTGCTCTTGCGCTTTTACCAAAAATTTATTTCTCCACTGAAAGGACAAACATGTCGTTTTTATCCGTCCTGTTCTGAATATGCGATTCAAGCGCTGCAAAAGTATGGCTTATTTCGAGGAAGCTATAAATCACTTGTGAGAATATTGAAATGCCATCCGTTTCATCCGGGAGGGCATGATCCAGTTTAAGGAGGGCTTTTGTGAGTATCATTGTGCAATGGATGACCTATTTATTAAATATTTTTTACAATTTATCATCTGCTTTGGGTCTTCCTAATTATGGTGTAGCCATTATCTTATTAACAATTTTGATTAAAACTATTATTTATCCTCTAACCTACAAACAAATGGCTTCGATGCGTAAAACTGTTGATTTACAGCCCAAGATTAAAGCAATTCAAACAAAACATAAAAATGATAAAGAAAAAGCTAATGCCGAAATAATGGAGTTGTATAAAGAGAACCAAGTAAATCCTATGGGTGGTTGTTTACCTATTGTAATTCAATTGCCAATCTTTTGGGGTTTGTACAGTACTCTGCGGAATTTTCCTTATGGGGCTTCTGCTAATGCAGCACATTGGTTTCTTGGATTTGATTTAACAAAAATTTATGGTTTTAGTTTAAGTTATCATATTATTTTACCCCTTTTTGCCGCTGCTACGACCTATTTGCAAACAAAGGTCACGAATCCTAATGCTTCATCAGATCCGACACAGAAAACAATGTTGTACATAATGCCTATATTTTTTGCCTATATTAGTGCTACGGTGCCGTCAGGTTTAGCCTTATATTGGGTTACGATGAATTGTGTTTCAATTCTGCAGCAGCTTTATATTAATCGTAAATTGACAAATCAAAAGAAAAGCGTTGCCTAGATAACGGGGAAGACGTGAGGAGGGATCGTTCATGAGAGTTGTAGAGAAAACCGGCAAAACGGTTGAAGAAGCGATCGCCACGGGGGTTCAAGAATTAGCTGTTGACAGAAAATATGTTCAGGTTGAAATCCTTGAGGAACCTACGAAAAAAGGATTATTTGGTCTTTTCGGTACAAAACTTGCAAAAGTTAGAGTTACTTATGAAGATGATCCAGGACTTCTGGCAACTGGATTTATTCAAAATATTTGTCAAGCTATGGGAGTCAAGGCAGAAACTCAGGTAACTAAGAATTCTGAAAATTGGCATGTTAATATCACTGGACCCGAACTGGGAATTTTAATTGGCCGTCGAGGGGATACCCTTGATGCTTTGCAATATTTAACCAACTTATCAGTATCCAAAAAATTATCTGATCGTGTTCGCATTATTGTTGATGTGGAAGGATATCGGTCTCGTCGTGAAGAAACTCTTATTCGCTTAGCTAAACGCTTGTCTGATAAAGTGAAAAGAACAGGTGTTAGAATTGTTTTGGAACCTATGAATCCTCATGAACGCAGAATTATTCATACTTCTTTACAAGATGACAGTAGGATTTCTACGTTTAGTGAAGGTGATGATCCTAATCGTCGTGTTGTGATTGCTCTAAAAAGAGGTTAAAAGGGTATTACTTTTTAGCTGCCTTAAACTTAATGAAATATGAAGCAAGATATTAGTTGAGTTGAGGGGGAATAACCCCTCTTTTTTATATTAGATACATCCAGACTTCGGTGGGGGACTTTAGCTCCATCCGTTTTATGATAGGATAAATAGTTGCTTTGGAGATGATTAAGTGGAAGATACAATTGTTGCTTTGGCTACTGCTATGGGAGAAGCAAGTATCCATATAGTTAGGCTAAGTGGCCCAGAGTCAAGACGAATTATTGATGAATGTTTTATACCTAGATCAAGAGAACGATGGTTACGTCAGGATAATTTCACACTTACTCTTGGTGTTTTCCAAGACGAGGATCGTGTCCTTGATGAGGTTCTGATTGGCAGGATGTCTGCTCCTAACTCTTTTACAGGAGAAGATGTTTATGAGATCAATTGTCATGGCGGACCTTTTGTTGCGCAGCGAATTCTCCATACCTGTCTCCGCTATGGTGCTCACCCTGCTGAACCGGGCGAGTTTTCTAAAAGAGCTTTTTTAAATGGGAAATTAGATTTAATACAGGCTGAGGCGATTATTGATTTAATTACGTCTAAGACTGAGACTTCTGCTAATTTGGCTTTATCACAACTTAGCGGTGGATTAACAAAAATAATAATGGATCTTAGAGAAAAAATATTGGAAACTTTAGCCTTTATTGAAGCGAGTATTGATTTTCCAGAGGATGATGTTGAAACTTTAGATCGAGAATCATTAGCGAACCGATTGGAAGAAGCTCTGGCAATAGCGAGGGATTTATTAGAAGGAAGTAAGACCGGTAAAATTTTACGCGAAGGACTTCTTACTGTTATCGTTGGACGACCCAATGTTGGCAAATCAAGTTTATTAAATGCTTTATTAAAAGAAGACCGTGCTATAGTAACTGACATTCCAGGTACGACGCGAGATGAGATTAGGGAATATGTCAGCGTGGGAGGAATTCTTCTCCAACTGGTAGACACTGCTGGAATTTGGGAAAGTCAGGATATTGTAGAACGTTTGGGAATTGAAAGAACATGGAATGCCTTAAAAAATGCCGATCTTATTATTCTAGTCATTGAAGCTAATGTTCAACTATCTGAGGATGAATTATATATTTTAAAGACATATTCTGATAAAATAATTGTTTTAGTCAATAAAATTGATTTACTAGAGAATGAAAAAATTGATATACCTAATATTGATCACTGGATTTCTTTTTCAGTTCTTTTACACAAAGGCTTTGATGATTTAGAGAAGGAGATAAAAAGAAGAGTTTACCAAGGGGAGATAATTAATTCAGCTGATCCTCTGCTCTCCAATACTCGTCAAATCTCTTCTTTAGAACATTGTTATGCTGCTCTTCAACAGGCTAAGATTAGCTTTAATTCAACTATGCCATGGGATATCCTTTCTATAGATATACGTCAAGCACTTCAATACATTTCTGAGCTGACTGGACATCATGTTCAAGATTCTTTGCTCGATGATATTTTTTCACGATTTTGCATTGGAAAGTAGGTTTAGTTTTGGAATACTTCGCTGGTAATTATGATGTTATTGTTGTTGGAGCCGGGCATGCAGGATGTGAAGCAGCTTTAGCTGCCGCAAGGCTTGGCTGTGAGACCTTGTTAATTACTTTAAACCTTGATACGATTGCCCATATGCCTTGTAATCCTTCAATTGGCGGACCCGCGAAAGGGCATTTAGTTCGTGAAATTGATGCTCTTGGAGGGCAGATGGGTATAAATGCAGATGAAACATCCTTACAAGTTAAGATGTTAAATACCGGTAAGGGCCCGGCTGTTTATGCCTTAAGAGTTCAATCGGATAAACAAGCGTATCAAAATCGGATGCGCGCAGTCTTGTTTAATCAGCCTAATTTGACAGTTGTTCAGGGTTTAGCGGAACGATTGGTTATCGATCAATATCAAGTAACAGGTGTTGTGACCAGGACCGGCGCTCGCTTCGAATCTAAAAATATTGTCTTAACGAGCGGTACATATCTACGTGGACGAATAATCATTGGTGATTCTATGTACGAGGGCGGACCAAATGGACAAATGCCCGCTATGTCTCTCTCTCAATCTCTGAAGGAGATTGGTATAGAATTAGGAAGATTCAAGACCGGAACTCCGCCAAGGATTCATCGCCATTCCGTTGACTATTCTCAGCTTAAACTCCAACCTGGAGATGACTCTTTATGGACTTTTTCATTTCTTCCCACAGAGAGTATTTTTTGGCATAAGGACCCTTCCCAACAAGTTCCCTGTTGGCTTGGCTATACTTCATCCAAAACTCATGAAATTATTCGTGATAATCTTTATCGTGCACCTCTTTATTCAGGAAAAATTGAGGGAGTTGGCCCAAGGTATTGTCCTTCGATCGAAGATAAAGTTGTTCGTTTTGCTGAACGTGATGCTCATCAAATTTTTCTCGAACCTGAAGGATGGAATACCGATGAACTTTACGTTGCCGGTTTATCGACCAGTATGCCTGAAGAAGTACAGACTGAAATTCTCCAAAGTATTCCTGGTTTAGATCATGTAAAAATGATGCGACCTGGTTATGCTATAGAATATGATTATGTTTATCCCCACCAGTTGTCTTTAAGTCTTGAGGTTCGTCAGTTGTCTGGTTTATTTACTGCTGGTCAGTTAAATGGCACCTCAGGATATGAAGAAGCTGCAGCTCAGGGGTTAATGGCCGGTATCAATGCTGCTTTACGATGCTTGGAGCGAGAACCTTTTGTGCTGCGTCGATCTGATGGATATTTAGGTGTTATGATTGATGATTTAGTTACCAAAGGTGTCAAGGAACCCTATCGGTTATTAACATCTAGGGCTGAGTATCGATTAGTTCTGAGACAGGATAATGCCGATCTCCGACTTACTGAAAAAGGGCGTCTTATCGGTTTAGTTGATGATGAGCGCTGGTTACGATTTCAACATAAAAAACAGGATTTTTATGAAATAAAAAATCTTTGGAAGTCAACGGTTTTTTCTCCCTCAAATCAGGAATTGAAAAACATAATGGCTGAAGTAAATTCTACTCCGCTGCGTGGAGGAATTAATGCTTCTGATTTAATTCGCAGACCCGAAATTACTTTAAATCATATGCTTGAATTAATTCCTGAATTAAAGGGTTATTCCCAAGAAGTGTTAGAAGAAGCAGTTATAGAAACAAAATATGCTGGTTACATTGATAAACAATGGGCTGATATTGAAAAGTTTGCCAAGATGGAAGATAGAATATTAGCAGATGACTTTAACTATGGCGAGTTAAAAGGTTTATCTACCGAAGGCAGACAACGGCTGATGGAAGTGCGGCCTCTTAATGTGGGTCAAGCTTCTCGAATTACGGGTGTTACGCCGGCTGATATTTCAGTTTTACTTGTTTTCCTAGAACAACGGCATCGAGGGAGAAAATAAGTAATGTTTAATGTGTTTGCTTCACAACTTAAAGATCTGACGTTATTAAATTTAGGTTATAAATTATCGGACGAACAGGTTAACCAATTTTGTGCATATGGAGATCTTTTACTTGAATGGAATCAGAAGTTAAATCTGACAAGAATTATTGAACCATTAGATATTATTCTAAAGCACTTTGTTGATTCTATGGCAATTGAAAAATATCTAAAAGGTAATAAATTAGCGGACATAGGTACAGGTGCCGGTTTTCCAGGCCTACCAATTAAAATATTACGGCCTGAATTGGAGGTAAACTTAGTTGATTCATTGAAAAAACGTTTAGATTTCCTTGATGTTGTGATTTCAAAATTGAATTTAAAGAACACAAGAACAGTTCATGCTCGTGCCGAGGACTTTGGTCGAAATGCGCAGTATCGGGGTACATTTGATTGCGTTAGTTCTCGAGCAGTGGCCCGTCTTCCAATCCTGCTGGAGTACTCCCTTCCTATATTAAAGAAAAATGGGCTATTTATTTCTCTCAAAGGATTACAGGCTCAAGAAGAGCTTAAAGAATCTCAAGCTGCTTTGAATGTTTTAGGTGGAAATGTAGAATGCGTTGAAACCTATAATTTCGGTGAAACTGCGGAACATCGAGCTATTATTGTCATAAAAAAGGTTAAGGAAACACCTTCAACATTTCCTCGTAAGGCAGGTATACCTGCAAAGTCGCCGATTCATTAAATCAAAAAAAATATATAGTTGACGAGAATCAAAGCTCAATTGTCCTGCTTTACTACAATATTTGGTAAAGCTCTTTTTAACGTTAATGAAGGGAATATGATTTTAACGTCGAATAAATAGGATTAATATCGTTTTAGTTAACAATGAGGAGGTGCGATTTGGACGAGTCAATAGAACAGAGAATTAATAGTCAGACTGAAATGATATCGACCGAGACATTACCTAAGGCATCTAAATCTATTCGAAACCGTCGGATAAGAAGAAATCGCACATCTAAAAGAAAGATATTTTATATAGTTGCTGGGGTGGTTGTGTTTTTATTTGTTGCTTGTGGTTCCTTCATTGGTTACTACACTTGGGATCAGCATACTATTGTTGACGGTGTAAAAATTTCTGGAATTAATGTCAGTAATATGACTCAATCACAGGCTAAAAGCGCTGCTAACAAGGAAATTGATCTTTTGCTAAATCAAACGGTTAAACTATCTGACGGTCAGCATAGTAATGACGTTAAATTAAGTGATTTAGGGCTCTCGATTTCAGCCGATAAGGCCTTACAAGATGCCTATGATCTTAGTAGAACTGGTTCAATATATCATAGAATTGTTGCTAAAATGGATGCTGCCAAAGGGGTTAGTTTTAAGTTCTCTTCGCAGTGGGATGATAAAAAAATGCAAGAGAGCTTAGATAAGTTATTTGGACAATATAATAAGCCTGCTATTGATGCCACCTATAAAATTACTAATGCAAATACGATGCTTATAGAACATGAACAAACTGGATCAATTTATGATGTTGATGGCTTGAAATCTCAAATCAAAGCAATCAATTACTTAAATCCTGTATCTGAGCTTAAAGTTAATTTTAAAGAGCAACAACCAAAGGTTACTGCCGCACAACTCGAGGGAGAAAAAATTACCGGTCTTTTAGCGTCTTACACAACTCATTTTGATCCTTCTCAGACTGCACGTACCGAAAACGTTCAGCTTGCTGCAAAATCTCTTGATATGGCGGTTATTAAACCTGGTGATATTCTTTCCTTCAATAATATTGTAGGGGAGAGGACAGTCGCAGGCGGGTATAAGGATGCTTACATTATTGTTAATGGTAAATTTATTCCCGGTTTAGCTGGAGGGATCTGTCAGGTTTCCAGCACGTTATATAATACTGGTCTGTTAGCAGATCTTTCTGTTGTTCAAAGAACGAATCATGATCTTGCTATTACGTATGCACCTCTTGGCCAAGATGCAACCGTTGCATATCCTGATTTAGACCTTAAATTTAGGAATAATACCGGTGGTTATGTGTTAGTACGGACAAGGACAACGTCAAATACCTTAACCATTGATCTCTATGGAAAAGTTAAACCTGGCCAGGAAGTTGCGATTACGGATACAACTGAATCGGTAGTTCAACCTGATGAACAGCGGGTTGTCGATAAAACGTTAAAACATGGTGAGACGGTTGTTAAACAACAGGGTCAACCGGGATATGTCGTCAATTCCATACGAACGGTTAAGTTGAATGGAAAAGTGGTTAGTTCCGAGCCTCTGCAAAAAAGTGTTTATAAGGCTCTCCCAAAAATTATTAATATTGGGCCTTGATATTATTTACTTTGCATTATGGAAATAAATATTTTTGAAACTCTAAAAAAAGCGTTCGAAAACGCTTTTTTTATTACTATTGGTTTGATAGTATTTAAAGTATATGTAAACCTTTCAGAGTGGCAGTTAGATAAAAAGGAAGTGTATGTTATTGATATCGAAAGTGATCGCAATTGCTAATCAAAAAGGCGGTGTGGCTAAAACCACTACGGCTATAAATTTGAGTGCTTGTCTGGCGGAACTGGGATATAACGTTCTACTTATCGACTTAGACCCACAGGGGAATGCTACGAGTGGGTTGGGAATTGCGAAGAATAAGTTAGTACGTTGTGTTTATGATGTTCTAATCAACGATGTTACCATTGAACAAGTGATTCAGAAGTGCGATCAGAAAAACTTAAAAGTAGTGCCGGCTAGAATTCTTTTAGCAGGTGCGGAAATCGAGTTGGTTTCTCAAGAGTATCGCGAGACCAAGCTCAAACTTTCATTAAACAATGTCCTTGCCAATTACGATTTTGTTTTTATTGATTGTCCTCCTTCTTTGGGACTTTTGACTATTAATGCTTTGGCAGCAGCAACGGACGTTTTAATTCCTATCCAATGTGAATATTACGCTTTGGAGGGGTTAACTCTCCTGATGAATACTCTAGAAAGAGTTCGCAAACATATTAATCCTAATCTTAATATTTTAGGTGCTTTATTAACAATGTTTGATGCGCGAACAAATCTAGCAATACAGGTTGTTGATGAAGTAAAAAAGTATTTCCCCCAGAAGGTCTTTCGAACAATAATATCGCGTAATGTTCGGCTAAGTGAAGCGCCGAGCCATGGAAAATCAATTAATATTTACGATAGCCGCTCGAGAGGAGCAGAAGTATACAGGGAGCTGGCGAAGGAGGTCTTAGAACGTGTCTAAAAAGGGTTTAGGTCGTGGCCTTCAAGCACTTCTATCTGACGAGATGGATGAAAATCCCGTAATTAAGGAAATTCCCCTTTCAGAAATCGAACCAAATCCTGAACAACCTCGACGGGAATTTGAGCAGAATGCTCTCAATGAGTTAGCTGATTCAATCCGTGAACATGGCTTACTTCAACCTATTTTAGTGAGGCCTGTTGGTGAACGTTATATCATAATCGCTGGTGAGAGACGTTTAAGAGCTGCAAAAATTGCA
Organism: Desulfosporosinus sp. FKA; assembly: GCF_002196785.1. Lineage (NCBI taxonomy): Bacteria > Bacillati > Bacillota > Clostridia > Eubacteriales > Desulfitobacteriaceae > Desulfosporosinus > Desulfosporosinus sp. FKA. Next base: position 96,199 of record NZ_NAHZ01000032.1, read on the forward strand.
GGAATCACTAAGATTAACTGTATTGTGCAATTATGTACTGATCAAGAAATGGCTGAGAGAGCAATTGTTGAAAATATTCAAAGGGCTAACTTATCTCCTTATGAAGAAGGAATGGCTTATCATCGACTTATTCAGGAATATGGTTTAACTCAAGATCAAGTTGCCCAGAAAGTTGGTAAAGCTAGAACGACCATAGCCAACTTATTGCGGATTATTCAATTACCAGATGTAATTTTAGAGATGTTAAAATCTGAAAAGCTGTCATTAGGGCATGCTAAAGTTTTATTAGGAGTTAAGGATACATCTTTACAAGTTATTGCTGCAGAGAAAACTGTAAGAGAGCAATTGTCCGTTCGTGAAACAGAGGAACTTATCAATCGTCTGTTAAAGCCTACAGAAAAGATTAAAACCGGTCCTAAAACTAATGGACAGCCTGCTGATCTTAGACATGTTGAAGATCGTCTTCGAGCCAACTTTCAAACTAAAGTACAGCTGAAAGGCAACCTAAAACGCGGAAGAATAGAAATTCAATATTTCTCAGAAGAAGAATTAAACAGACTTTTAGATATTTGGGATATTCAAGTGGAGTAAAGGCATAGGAACCACCTTCACTTGAAGAGGTGGGAGTTATACGATTAATAAAGTTTTACTGTTCCACGTGGAACAAAATTTCTAAGTATTTTTCCATTTGTTTTTAAGACTCCCACTTCTATAAGTGTGTGGGGGGAGGTCCTTCGTTAACTTCAGGTGGCAATAATAATGTCCACTGGAGATTATTGTATCTAAAGCTCTGTTAATTCACTTTTAGTTGAACGAGCTCACTGTGTATTCTAAACAGCAGTATGAATCTATTTAATGTTTGCTTTATTGTTCCACGTGGAACACTCACTTGGACTTACTGAATAGCCCTGAGGTTTAAGGAATTGCAATAATGAAAAACGGGGCAAATACCATGTTCTAAAAAGTATGACTAAGTATTGTCAATGAAGTGATCAAACATAAATAGAAGACTTTGTTTTAGCCTTAGAATGTAAAAAAAATAAGAAACATATGCCCAACATTTTAGTTCACGTAAAAGAACAGCCAAATCTCTGCGCATGGCTCCGGAACTATTATCATCAAAGAAAAATCTATTTCCGATTGTTAATCGGCTTAGAATATGCTCAAGATGATAAACCTCCCTTTGACCCATCACTCATGGTTCACTTTAGAATGCGATTAGATAAGAAACCATGATGACAATCAACGAAATAATCAGTCATTAGAAAACCAGCCGGCTAAACTTGGTATATCATTGAAAATGACGAACAGGATCCTTAAGGTCATGGGGTGCCGCCTCTTTTAGTTGGCGTTTCCGAAGATATGTTAAACAACAATCAGCAAACAAACAAGGTGAAATTACTCCTGGATGCAACGCGTACTCCGCTGATGTATGCTAGCCAACAGATCCTTCGCTGCCAAATGAAGCTAGAGAAAACAGCAGCAATCATCGACAGCTTGTATCCTGGGGATTTAACAATTCTTCTCAGTCCCCAAACAACATAAGTCTTTAACGAATACCATACGTAAAGCCATAGGTAAAAAGCTTGGATATGTAGGAAGAAACTTAATTACAGAAACGTAGCCAAAAGCCCACGGTTTCAATCGTGGGATGAAGGCGGCTCCCGTTTCGTTTCTAAATAATCCGTTGTAGTATAATTGAACAACTGATACAATAATGATATGGGACAAGACTATCGACGAACAAGCACCACTGTTTCTTTAATCAACTATCATTTTGTTTTTTGCCCACGCTACAGACGCAAGGTATTAGTAAATGACGTAGATAGAAGGTTTAGGGAGATTCTGCAAGAACTATGTGATGAACATTCTTTAATGATTGTGGCATTAGAAATAATGCCAGACCATGTTCATTTTTTCGTGAACGCTCTACCTTCTATTAGTCCATCAGACATTATGGCAAAAGTGAAAGGAGTGACATCAAGAAAACTACGGCAGGAATTCCAACACCTGCAGCACTTGCCTAGTCTGTGGACTCGTTCTTTCTTTTGCTCTACGGCTGGCAATGTATCTAGTGAAACGATTCAGCGATACATTGCTGAACAAAAAACAAGGGGGTAAGCATTTGCAAATCACCATAAAAATCAAGCTGCAGCTGACAAGTGAACAACGTCAGCTACTGAGTGAAACTACTAAAGAGTACATACGCTTGGTCAATCAGGTTGTTTCAGACTTCGTTTCAGCAGACGCGCATCTCAACTATTCAAGTAAAGACGTAGTGGCGATCCTACCCAGTGCCGTTAAAAATCAAGCCCTTCGAGAGGCCAAGAGTGTTTTCACGACGTACAAAAAAACGGTTAAAGCAAACGCCAAACTAAAACCTGAAGAACAGAAAGAAATTAAAGTCCCTATACTCAAAAAAGCGGTAGCTATCTGGAACAATCAAAACTATGCGGTTAAAGGCAATATACTCTCGTTTCCTGTAATTATTGACGGCAAATCACAGCGTCTTGAGATTGAAGCTATCCTAACGAATTATCAGCAAGAACGGCTGATCGGTAAATTGGGCAGCCTTAGAATAACGCAAAAGTCAGGTAACTATATGGCTCAAATCGCTGTCGAAGCTACTAAACAACTCAATATAGCCGATAAGGTTATGGGTGTTGATTTAGGGCTTAAAGTTCCTGCTGTGACTACAACTGAATCTGGTAAAACCAAATTCTTCGGTAATGGCAGACAAAATAAGTTTATCAAGCGTAAACATCGGTCAGTTCGTAGAAAACTTGGCAAACTGAAGAAACTCAAAGCTATACGAAAACGCCATGATAAAGAACAACGTTGGATGAACGATACTGACCATAAAGTGAGCCGACAGATCGTGAATTTCGCGAAAGAAAACGATGTGGGAGTCATTCGATTAGAAAAACTTTCTGGTATACGCCAGACGGCAAGAACAAGCCGTAAAAACGAGAAGAATCTACATACTTGGAGCTTCTATCGCCTAGCATCGTTTATCGAGTACAAGGCCTTTCTGGAAGGTATTCGAGTTGAATACGTGAATCCTAAATACACTAGCCAAACATGCCCGTCTTGTGGTAAACGTAACCATGCTAAAGACAGAAAGTATCAATGTGAATGTGGATTTAAGGCTCATCGAGATCGAGTTGGGGCGATTAATATAATCTCTGCAACTGTGGTAGCTGGTAACAGGCTATCAGCCTAGAGTACCATTGTGTACTGCTCTAGGACGGGCTAATGGCATAGCCCTGAACTTGGGGTCATACTCCGATACTAGAAATAGATTTCGGTTTAATCACCCAAGAATCCCACCGGCTTCAGCCGTGGGAGTGTCAATTCTTGTTCCACGTGGAACACTTACCGAAGTTGTTTTGCGGATCAAATCCTTGGGAGTTGCGATAACCGCTGCTACGGCATAAAGAATTGATCCAATCGTAAAAGACTCCCACTTTTAATAAGTGGGAGTGGGTAGTGTCCCCCCCAGAAGTCCCGTTGTTCGGCTTTAACTGAACGAGTTCACTTCTCATGAGTGGCCAAGGCTCAGGGAGTTGAAAGCTGCAAGTGTTCCACGTGGAACAGAGATTCTAAATTATGTTCCACGTGGAACATAATCAAAGAACTGAGTTAATGTACTTGAGATATAAGGATTATCTCATCACTATTTTTAACGTGTTACGGAAGGTGGTAAACTCAAGTTGTTAGGTACAATAGTAAACGCTATGGCAATTATCTTTGGCGGCCTTATCGGTCTATTCTTTGGACAAGCACTTTCAGAAAAGATGAAGACTACGGTGATCCAAGGAATTGGACTTGTAGTTTTACTTATTGGCATAACTATGGCCATACAAACAAAAAATACTCTGGTTGTTATTGCGAGTCTTGTATTGGGCGGAATAATAGGCGAATTGATAGATATAGAACTACGCTTAGAAAATTTTGGCCGCTGGTTGGAAAGCAAACTTGCAAGAAATGGGGAAAAATCTGGTTTTACTAAGGCATTTGTTACAGCAAGTTTAATTTATTGTGTTGGTGCAATGGCTATAATGGGTTCTCTGGAAAGCGGGCTAAAGGGTAATTATAATATACTTTTCGTTAAAGCGACGTTAGATGGAACTTCCGCAGTAGTATTTGCTTCCTCAATGGGTCTTGGCGTTTTAGCATCAGCAATTCCGGTATTTATCTATCAAGGAGCAATTACTCTAGGAGCAGGACTGCTTCAGGGAATATTATCAGGTCAAGTTGTGTCAGAAATGGGGGCTGTCGGAGGACTATTAATTGTTGGCATCGGTTTTAATATCTTAGAAATAAAAGAAGTAAAAGTGGGTAATCTATTACCGGGTATTTTTATTGCTATTCCGATAACCCTTTTGTTCACGAAATTTCATTTAGGTATGTAAAGGCTATAAATTAAAGGAGGCAATTTCCCTTGACATTATTATTAGGAACATCACCTGCTATTTGGTGGGGATTTGGAGTATTAGTTATCTTAGTAATTATCGCTTATAGTATTAGCATAATATTATTTAGACGTATGAAACGCTTCGAGGAGGCATACTTAACATTAAAAACCTTCATGTCAGGCGATGATCTGGAAAGTATACTTCATGAGTTTCAACAAAAATTAGGCGATCAAGAGACAAAGTTAGAACAATGTGCTAAACGGCTTGATCCAATTGAACTAAAATTAAAAGCAAGTGTTGATCGAGCAGCAATGGTCCGTTATCGAGCATTTGAAAATGTAGGAAGCGATTTAAGCTTTGCCTTAGCATTACTAAATCAAGATGGAGATGGAATTGTCTTAAACTCGATTCATAGTCGGGAAGATTCAAGGGTATATGCTAAACCTATCAGTGGTGGGCAATCTACTTATACCTTAGCTGATGAGGAAAAAGAAGTAATTGCAAAGGCAATGATCGGTCCTAAAATCTAATTTAATGATAGTAAGTTTTTAAATAAGAACGAGCAATAAGGGAGCTAATGTTCTCGGACATTTTCCACACCAAGTTAAGGCGAGTATTTTGCAAAACAATGAATTCCATAAATCCACCGACATTAACAATACCAGTCATATGAGCTTCTCCAACTTCAGGCAGCTTCTTATGAACTCCGGCGCCTGGTTTTAAGGGTCCATCAGCAAGAGTAATGCAGCCAATCGAATCCAGGCGCCCGAGACAAGCATCGACTGCAATAATAAAAGGCTCGTGGTATGATTCTCGGATTATTTGGAGTGTATCTCGGAGGTTAGTTGCATGGACAGGATCATCAAGAGTACCGTAAACATGAAGCTGAGGGAGCTTTAAACGAGAAAGATGAGTTCCGATCAGCGGGCCGAGAGCATCACCTGTAGAACGGTCAGTTCCAATGCAAAATATGATTGGCTGACGTTGTTTTGCCGAGATAAATAACTCCGAAAGCCTTGTTTCCAGTTTTGCTTTCGCAAAACTGTCATCAACATGGGCTTTAATTTTTTGTGGTTCATGGATTAATGAAAAGAAACTCACAAACTACCCTCCTAAATTTCCTAAGGATATTCATCTATTATATTTTCCAAAGGACAAGCCATTTATGCATGATATCCCTCTTAAGACCATAAGTATGATGGCGAGGAGGAAAGTGCATGAAATGGAAAACGTCGTTTCAAGTGGCAGCCACATATGTAGGTGCTGTTATGGGAGCAGGTTTTGCATCGGGCCAAGAAATCCAACAGTTTTTTGCCCGTTTTGGAGTATGGGGACTAGCAGGGATCGTTATAAGTTCTTTTCTGTTTTCACTATTAGGATGGTGTATGATTGATCTTCAAGAACGTTGGAAAGTTTCATCATACCCGATGTTCTTTGACCGTTTATTAAGTTCAAGATGGGGAAATTGGGCTGATGGACTTGTAAGCGTCCTATTATTTGTAGGAATGATGGCAATGATATCGGGGGGCGGTGCCTTATTCAATGAATACTTTGGTTTCTCAAGATGGTATGGGATCATTTTAACGGATTCCGTTATTGCTCTAGCCTTATGGTTTCGTGGAGAGGGAGTATTATGGATTAATACTGTATTAATTCCTTTAAAGTTTGCGTTTTGCCTGGGTATTGCAGCCTTAGCAGTTTTTTTAGCCAAACCCGGAGATGGTGAGGGAATTGTTGTTTTAGCAAATCCAATCGTAAACAATTGGGCCTTTTCTGCAGTCCTTTATGTTTCTTTTAACTTAACATTAGCTATGGTGGTTTTTGCCTCTCTGGGAAAGGATGTACAAAGGAGTGGGGCACGCTTAGGGGCAATACTTGGAGGAGCAGCTTTAGGAATATTTGCGTTTATAATCGGTGCAGCATTGCTTAGATTTCCGGAAGTCCTGGGACTAGAAATACCAATGGTTGCAGTTGCGGGAAAACTTGGTGATTGGGCGGCATTTTTTTACGTTGTTGTCCTTTGGCTAGCCATGATTACAGCCGCCATAGGGAATGGATTTAGTCTGGTGACCCGGGTTGTAGAGACAGGAAAATTAGATTATAATCGAACAACATTGATATTATTGCTTCTTCTTTTGCCAATAGCAGGCGTGAAATTCTCACAAATAGTTCAATTCATCTATCCACTATTTGGTTACCTGGGATTAGTGTTTATGCCTGCTATTTTGTATTTGTGGATGACTAAGAGATAATACAAAAAATAAATTATAAGGGGAACAGTAATGGTTGAGAGACATTATTTAGTTGGAACAGCAGGACATGTTGACCACGGAAAGACAGAGTTGATACGTGCTCTTTCAGGCATTGAAACGGATCGATTAAGAGAAGAAAAGCAGCGAGGGATTTCAATTGAGCTCGGTTTTGCGCACATGCTGCTGCCAAGCGGACGGAAAGTAGGAATAGTAGACGTTCCGGGACATGAGAAGTTTATCCGGCAAATGTTAGCTGGAGCAAGCGGTATGGATATTGTCATGTTAGTGATAGCAGCTGATGAAGGAATAATGCCTCAGACAAAGGAGCATTTGGATATTTTAACGCTGCTTGAAATTCCTCGCGGAATTGTTGTTATCAATAAGGTCGATCTCGTTGATGAGGAATGGCTTGAACTTATGGAAGAGGATGTTCGTGAAAAGCTAAAAGATACAGTTTTTCATGATGCTCCCATCTGCCGTGTATCAGCAGTAAAAGGTTTAGGAATAGATGCGTTAAAAAACGAGATCGACAATTTGCTCTCAGAAGTGGAATGCAAAAGCTCTTCAGGTCCCATTCGAATGCCGATTGACCGAGTGTTTAGTATTCAAGGATTTGGTACGGTAGTTACCGGAACGTTACAGAGCGGTACTATAAGTTTAGGGCAGGAGCTTTTAATTGAACCAGGAGAGATCGCTGCTAAAGTTCGCTCAATTCAAGTGCATAATCAAAAGGTCAAAGATTCCGGGGCCGGACAACGAGTAGCGGTTAATCTTGCAGGAGTCGAAGTTGCCGAGGTTGAGCGAGGATCAGTCCTAGTTTCTCCGAAGGTATTTCAAGTTGGAAATATTCTTGATCTATCACTGCATAATCTACCGTCCTCTGTCAAACCGATTACCCAAAGACAGAGGGTCCGGTTTCATTTAGGAACAACTGAAATATTAGGCAGAATTCACTTGCTGAATCATGACGAACTCCCTCCTGGTCAAAATGGGTTTGCTCAAATCCTTTTAGAAGAACCAGTATTGGCGGCTCCCGGTGACCGATTTGTCCTCAGGTTTTATTCACCCACCCAAACTATTGGCGGAGGTAAAGTTTTAGGAGTAGCCGATTTTAAGAAGAAGCGTTTTAAAGAAAATGTATTAGAGCAGATGAGAATAAAAGATTTAGGAGACCCTTTAGAGTTATTAGAAAAAGAAATCAATGAGCCAAGAAGTTTTGAGGAACTGTTAACTCGCTTACAGATTAATGCTGAGGAATTAGATAAACGCCTAACCACTCTGAAAAACAATAACAGGGCAGAAATATTCATGGAGGATGATACCAAGTTATTGTGGGGGACCGAAGCAGCAGAAAAGTGGCGTCGTGCCTTAATTGAGGTTGTGATGAACTATGAGAAGCAAAATCCCTTACGACTTGGAATTAGCCGAGGGGAGTTGAAGACACGTCTCGGCATACAATGGACAAACCGTCGCTGGCAGACAGTACTTGAACAAGGTGCAAAATATAATGCATATTATCTAAAGGGAAGTAAGGTCCAAACAACTGAACAAGCAATTATGCCTCCGCTAATAGCAACACGGCTTCAGGAATTAAGCAGTAGATGGGAATCATTTAAACTCATGCCGCCGGATTTACAAGCAGGGGCAGAAAATGCAGGTATTTCAAAGAATGAAGCTGTAGAATATGCTCAATATTTATGTGAGATAGGTGAGTGGATTCATATTGATCAATTGTATTATCCTCAAAAGGAAATTAAGGAAGCTCAAACGGTGTTAACAGATTTTCTTAAAAAACAGGGTGAAATTGCTGTTTCTGAGGTTAGAGAACTATTGGGAATTTCAAGAAAATATGCAGTTCCTCTGCTTGAATATTTTGACCAGCAAAAAATCACCAAGCGGATTGGTGATAAAAGAACACTTTATTAATCGTATTGTTAAACAGAATTAAACAATTGACACAATAGTGCAAGAATTATAAAATATCTATGTAAATGAGGAGAATTTATCCAATTGTAAGACTCCAGCTTCGACAAGTGTGAATGGTTCCCATACCTTGATTCAGCGGGGTAGAGTCCCTCAGCAAAACCCCGATGTTCACTTTAGCTGAACGAGTTCACTTAAAGTATATTTAAATAGAGAAGGGGTAAGGAAACATGTATGTTCGTCAATTTATGACCGCCCAAGTATTCACGATCTCTCCAAATGAGTCTATTGCTGAAGCTATGGCTCTTATGCGTGAGAAAAAGATTGACCGACTGCCTGTCGTAGAAAAGGAAAAGCTAATAGGACTTGTAACTGATGGAGATCTTAGGGAAGTATCACCTTCTCCGGCGACAACACTTAGCATCTTTGAGCTCAACTATCTTGTTGCCAAAACGACAATCCGAGAAATTGCGGTTAAAAGGGTCATTACCTGTCATCCTGATATGGGTATTGAAGATGCGGCTTTGCTCATGAGAGAACATAAAATTGGAGGCTTGCCGGTTGTAGAAAACGAGAAGCTGGTAGGAATTATAACGGGCTATGATATATTGGATGCGTTCCTGGATATTATGGGCTCGCGCAGTCCCGGAGAACGTTTTGTGATTGAACGAAAAGACGAAAAAGGTGTTTTGCTGGACATCGCAACGACGTTTAAACAATATGATACTAATGTTACAAGCCTAGCTTTCTATCATTTGCGAGAAAATAAATTTCAGTTATTGGCTCACCTTCAAGGAGAGCAACTTACTGAGGTTAAAACGTCATTAGAGGGAAAAGGCTATAATATTCGTTAAGTCAATCGCTAATATAGGATGACCATTCGACCATGAGTGGACAGTTAACAAAATATTTTGTTGCGTCCACTTTTAGTTTTGGGTATTAACTTAATTAGATTTAGCAGTTCTTTTGCTCTGATTCTTGAGGACACACTTCCATATTATAAGAGAATATGTTAAAATTACTGACGTTGAATGGGGATGGATGGTGGCTGGTGCTGCTCCCGGACTTCAAATCCGCGTGTCGGGACGCAGAACGTTCCGAGGTGTGTTCGATTCGCACGCATCCCCGCCATACTTTATTTGTAAGACTATCACGTCTCCAAGTGGGAGTGGTTCCCACACGATGCATAGTTAGGTAGTCAAGAAACAAAAGTCAAATTGTGGATATTTAAGTGATGAGACAGCGAAAAGCTGTCTTTTTAGCCATTGTGGGGTCCTTTTTTGGAAGAGAACAAGGAGAAGGATTTTCGGATTGGAGAATAGAATAGGTAACACATGGAACTAGAATTATGAACAAAGGGGGGACTGTATGAATCTAATTGACATTCTGATCTTGGGATTTATTTTGTTCGGTGCATTATCTGGTTATCGGAAAGGACTTCTAACCAGTATTATACATTTAGTGAGTTATGTAGTAGGCTTTTTGGTTGCTTCAAGGGAATATAATTCGGTTCTGTGTTGGATAGAGCAATATTTCCCTCTTCGGCAATGGCTGGAGCCTATTGTATATAAAACAATTCTCCCGCTGATTCAGACCAAAGCTTCATCTTTAGAACAACAAATATTGGGAAACATTGTTGGGTCTTTACCTGAAGAGTGGAGGAGCGTTTTTTCTTCAGTTAATATTACAGGTCAACCAATGACACAAACCATTGAGAAAGTCAGTCAGCGTTTAGCAGAAACTCTCACAGACAGACTGCTGAATCTTCTTGCCTTTGCATTAGTGTTTTATGGCCTTGTACTTTTAGTTCAATTAAGTATGACCATTTTATTAAAACCCTTAGGAATTTGGGGTAGTGCTCTTAACCGAGGGGGAGGTCTTTTTATAGGTGCTTTAAGCTCAACCATAGGGCTGGCTGTTTTGGCGGGATTAATTTCTCCCCTTTTAAAAGTTGGCTTTGGCGGCGGCTTTGCAACGCTCTTGCAGACATCAACAGCTTACCCATATTTAGTGAAAATTTTTAATGGGATAGACCAAGCTTTGGCGACTCAAATTAGTCAAAAATTAATTGACCCCCTCATTAAAGAAAAAGGACTTTGGTTTTAATACATAAATTTAGATCTGAAGAAGAAAACTTAGATTGTGATAAGAGGTTTAATATCCACCTTCACTATAAAATGCATCTTAAAAAGTAAGGAGTTTTTTTGTGAGTAAGCAAAAGAAAACGTTAGCTTGGGACGACCTTTCACTATCGGATAAGGAAGGGCAGAATGTAAACGATTATTTATCCTTCCTCAGTGAGGGAAAAACAGAAAGAGAATCTTGGAGGATAATTGAACGATATGCCGCTGCTGCTGGATTTAATCTGCTGTCTGAGGCGAGGACATTCGCAAGCGGTGAAAAAATTCGCTTAGGAGTCCGTGATAAAGCGGGCATTTTAGCTATTGCCGGCAAACGTCCCTTAAACGAGGGATTCCGTTTAATTGCCGCTCACATTGATGCACCTCGCCTTGACCTAAAACCGTGTCCTTTATACGAGGAAGAAGGACTTGCTTTTTTTAAAACTCACTATTACGGCGGAATAAAGAAATACCAATGGACAGCACTGCCTCTCGCCCTTCATGGTGTGGTTATCTTGGAAAATGGCCAGAAAGTCGACGTAGTCATTGGAGAAGACGAGAAAGATCCTATATTTACAATCAATGATTTATTGCCGCACTTAGCGAAGGATCAGTATGATAAAAAATTGCGCGAAGCCATTCCAGGGGAAGGCCTGAATCTTTTGTTGGGGCACAACCCCGCTGAAAATAAGGGAGAAGAGCGGGTTAAAGGTGCGATTCTCGATATTCTTAAGGAAAAATACGGGATGAACGAGGAAGACTTTGCCAGCGCTGAACTCGAGATTGTTCCGGCAGGGAAAGCCCGCTGGGCAGGATTAGATAAAAGTTTTATCGCCGGTTACGGGCAGGATGACCGAATTTGTTCCTTCGCCGCCTGGAAGGCAATCGAGGCTGTAGAAACTCCTGAATGGACAACAGTTGTTCTTTTTGCCGATAAAGAGGAAATTGGCAGCTCTTCTAATACGGGAATGAAAGCGTATTACTTGGAAAATTTTATTGGAGAACTCATTGCTTTACAAACCGGGGGCTATAATGGACTTTTGGTAAGACGATCGTTAGCAAATAGTAAGGCACTCTCGGCAGATGTCGCCGCTGCGTATGACCCTAATTTTGCTGAGGTTATGGACAAACGGAATGCTGCTTTCCTTGGACGAGGCATTGTTGTTTGCAAGTATACAGGAGCCAGAGGAAAGGTCGAATCGAATGATGCTAATCCTGAATTTGTAGCCGAAGTGCGCCGCATTTTTAACGAAAATAAAATTTCTTGGCAAATCGCTGAGCTGGGTAAAGTTGACCAAGGAGGCGGCGGAACTATTGCTCAGTATATGGCAGTATACGGCATGGAGGTTTTAGATTGCGGTGTTGGACTCTTAAGCATGCATGCTCCTTGGGAAGTTTCTTCAGTAGCTGATTTCATTATGTTAATGCGAGGATATCAAGCCTTTTTGCTATCTAAATAGCTTACTGTCTGTTTTACGGCGTTGGTTTTTATTCAGCTTTAGCTGAACGAGTTCACTTGTGAATCAGCATAAGTATGGCATAATATGATGTTTAAACGAGTTTAACTAGAGGCAGAAAAAGGCAGTAGAAAAAGGACGAATTAGAAATGAATGTCTCATGGCTACCCCATAATATTACTGGTTTAAATTGGCAGGATCTAGAATCCTTTGTTCTAAATAGCTTGTTGTATATTGTCGTGCTTTTGATTCTCGCTCGTCTGGCCTATGGTTTGTTGATTTACTTTTTAAGGCGGATGTTAGTTGAGCGAAAAGGCAAGATACTGTTAGAGGATCGAAAAGCGAATACCTTGTTCTCCCTTTTGCGCAGCATATCCTTTTATCTGATGACATTTTTGGTTGGCTTGCAGATACTCCAGCGTCTTTTCAATTTTCCTACGGGGACATTATTGGCTTCAGCAAGCGTTTTAGGTGTTGCCCTGGGGTTTGGATCGCAAAGCCTGGTCAAAGATATGATCAGCGGCTTTTTTATACTTTTTGAAAACCAATTTTCAGTGGGAGATTATGTGAAAATCGGTGAGTTTTCGGGTACAGTCGAAGAGACAGGTGTTCGGACAACTCACCTAAGGGCCTGGGGCGGGGAATTGCATATTATCCCAAACGGGAGTATAACAGCGGTTACTAACTTTAGCAGAGGAAAAATGTTGGCCAATGTTGAGATTCAAATACCTTATGAAGAAGATCTTGAAAAGGCAATGGATGTGATGCGGGCAGTCTGTGAGGAAGTTACCGCCGAATTTGGTGAAAAAATTGTTGAGGCACCTACTGTCCAGGGAATAACTCAATTCGGAGAACGAAATGTTGTTCTCAGAGTGATTGCTTTTACAAAGCCTGATGAACAGTGGGAATTAGAGAGAGAGTTACGGCGCAGAATTCACAGTGCATTTTTAAAAGAAGGAATACAAACACCTCGCTTTCAAAGTGTTATTATTACGGATCCTACGAAAGGTTCAGTTCGAGAGTGAAGCAAGGTTTGGGAACCAACTCCACTTGTAGAAGTGCGAGTTTTACGATTGGTTAAAAAACTGAATAGTTTTTAGGAGGAAGTCACAGACATGGTTCAATTAAATGTGGGGGATATTGTACGGCTAAGAAAACCGCACCCCTGCGGAAGTCTGGAATGGAAAATTATGAGGACCGGTATGGATTTTCGGATCCAGTGTTTGGGATGCCAACATCAAGCGTGGATTTCACGTGTAAAGCTTGAGCGCAATATCAAGGAGATTCTTCAGAGCGCTGAGGAAAATGAAAAAGGAGTGTAATCATGACATTACATGCTGGAATTGTCGGTTTGCCGAATGTCGGTAAATCAACGTTATTCAATGCTATTACCCAAGCTGGCGCGGAGGCGGCCAACTATCCCTTTTGTACGATTGATCCGAATGTTGGTATGGTAGAAGTACCGGATTCTCGCCTGCAAAAACTTGCTGAGATGGTTCATCCTAAAAAAATAGTGCCGGCGACTGTTGAGTTTGTTGATATTGCGGGGTTGGTTAAAGGGGCAAGCAAAGGAGAAGGCTTAGGAAACAAATTTCTTTCGCATATCCGTGAAGTGGACGCAATTGTACACGTTGTGCGCTGTTTTGAAGATTCAAATGTCGTTCATGTTGAAGGGTCGATTGATCCCAAACGGGATATTGAAACCATAGATCTTGAATTGATTCTTGCCGATATGGAAAGTATTGAGAGACGTTTGGAACGTTCGAGCAAACTTCTGAAAATGGGCGATAAAAAAGCGCAGGTTGAAGTTGAGCTTTTGAATCGGCTGAAAGATGTGTTCAATCAGGGTAAAGGGGCGCGCACACTGACTTTTTCAGATGAAGAGCAGGAAATTATTAAAGGGCTTTCGCTGCTGACCTTAAAGCCGGTCCTTTATGTCGCCAATGTACGAGAAGATGGCTTGGACAATACAGCAGATAATCCATACGTTCAACAAGTTCGAGAAATTGCTGCCGCGGAAGGGGCAGAAGTTGTCGTCGTCTGTGCCCAGATTGAAGCGGAAATTGCAGAACTTGAGGCGGACGAAAAAGAAGTTTTTCTTCAGGATTTAGGATTAAAGGAATCAGGACTTGACCAGCTAATTAGAGTTTCCTTTCATCTCCTCGGCCTTATGACATTTTTCACGGCAGGTCCCATGGAAGTCAAAGCGTGGACAATTTATCAAGGGACAAAAGCGCCCCAGGCAGCTGGAGTAATTCACACAGATTTTGAGCGGGGCTTTATCCGAGCCGAAGTGGTATCCTATGAGGATTTTGTTGAAAATAATGGTTTGAACGGAGCCAGAGATAAAGGTTTAGTTCGGCTTGAAGGAAAAGATTATGTAATGCGAAATGGTGATATTGTACATTTTCGCTTTAATGTATAGGCATTTTACGGCGATAATAGTTGCTTTTGAGCGGACAAAATGTTATAATTTTTAACTGGTAATAAAAATATCCCTGCTCCGTTTACGGGGCCGTTTTAGTCCGAGGGGAGGTGCAAATATGAAAGCGTACGAAATACTTTATATTATCCGGCCAGATATGGATGAGGAAGCTACGAATGCCCTTGTTGACCGTATAAGTGGACTCGCTTCCAGCAATGGCGGGCAAAATGTAACGGTTGATAAGTGGGGTAAACGTCGTTTGGCTTATGAAATCAAGGATTACAAAGAAGGCCAATATGTCCTCATGAACTTTGAAGCCGAAGGAAAAACATCCCAGGAAGTTGAAAGAAATATGAAAATTTCCGATGATGTCATTCGCTTTTTAACCGTTAAAAAAGATGATTAAGAGGGCGGTGGGGCAACCATGTTGAATCGGGTCGTTTTGATTGGCCGTTTAACTAAAGACCCCGAATTGCGTTACACTCCTACAGGAGTTGCTGTAACCAATTTTACATTGGCAATTGATCGCAATTTTAAAAATGCTCAGGGAGAACGAGATACGGATTTTATACCTTGCGTTGTTTATCGGCAGCTTGCTGAATTTACTGCGAATTATTTGGCAAAAGGAAAAATGGCTGCCGTCGACGGAAGAATTCAAGTTCGTTCCTATACAGCTCAAGATGGACAAAAACGATGGGTTACGGAAGTTATAGCGGAAAGTGTTCACCTCTTAAGTCCCAAAGACAGCGGAGGTCAGGATCTTAATGCTCAAACTGGAACTCGTTCCTTTGGACATGAAGTAAATTTGGATGATGACATCCCATTCTAATATAAGGAAGGGAGATTTGTATGAAACGTGAACGTGGACGACGCCCTCGGAAACGGGTGTGCAGTTTTTGTGTTGATAAAGTAGAATCTATGGATTACAAAGAGACACATAAACTTCGTAAGTATATTACGGAACGCGGTAAAATTTTACCTCGTCGAATTTCAGGGAACTGCGCCATGCATCAGCGCCAAGTGACCTTGGCCATTAAACGTGCTCGTAGCATTGCCTTATTACCGTATAGTGTAGAGTAGAAAGAGGGAGCGAGAGCTCCCTTTTTGATTTAATAGGTTTCTTTGGGAGTATTTTCATAGGGAAACGGGGAAGGAAATTAACAGAGTTATCACGAATTGTATTTTGAAGAAATCCAGCTTGAGGAGGGAGCGGTCCTGGAAAATATGGAAGTAGATGTTGTAAAGGGCTTAAGGGCTATCGAAGAACTCAAAGTAGGATTAATTCAGGCCCAGTGGCAAATTCAACACGGGACGCTAAGTGGATCTGAAACTGAGATGCTTCAAGGTCTGGCAGATTTGGTAGGAATGAGCTATCTAATGGCCAGAAGGTTAGGCTTTGATTTTTCCCGTCTGGACCGTGTGCTTTTACAACGTCTTGAGGATATAAAAAATGCGGACGAAATGAATCTTGAAAAGCAGTGGGGAGATTTAAGCTTACTTTTAAGTTATCTTGCACCTGAGGACTAAGTTAATAGGAGAATCAGAGGATATGTATTTACGCGATGAAGTGGCTGTTAGCTATATAGCAGAAGCCATTCTCTTATCCTTTCCTTTGCTGGGAGTTGTATGGGGTACGTGGGGGTTTTTTTGGACCGTACTCATACTGTTAGCTGTGTTTTTAGTTGGATTGCGCAAAGGGTTGCTGATTGCCTCGACTCTAACCGTGATCGGTTTTATTGTCCCATTGGTCAGCATCGGATTTCCTGCTCTGAGTCAAGTAAGTTTTGTTCCTTTGGCGGGTTTACTCGGAGTCTTTGGCTGGCAAAAATGGCCGGTTCGGGTAACGTTCTTTTGGAGTGCCGCATTGGCATCGATTCTAGGCGTAATACCCGCTCTTTTATTTGTTGGACAAGGAATTGATCCTAAGTCAGTAACGGAAATAATTAATTCCATGGTTCAACAATATCAGGCTTCCGGTTTGCTGTCTGCGATGCAGCAACAGGGAATTACAGAAATTCAGCTTCGTCAGTTAATGCAAGAGGGTATTCAGTTTTATATATTGATTCTCCCGAGTTTTGTTGTGTTGAACGCTTTGCTTGAGTATGCTTTTGTCTTTTACTTTTTTAGACGTTGGCTGAACTCGAAAGGACGTATGCCCTTCACCCATTGGCGGCTGCCCTGGTATGCGGTTTGGGGGGCTGTTCTGGGTATAGCATTTTATCTTTTAGGGGATCAGTATTCCTGGATAACTCTTCGTGCCTTGGGAATAAATTTAATGGTTATTTATGGGGCTGTGACGTTAATTCTTGGTATTGCAGTTTATTCATATTTGCTTCAATCGCCTAAAATACCGCGATTTCTAAAATGGATTTTGATAGTGGCAAGTCTTGTTTATTTCTTTTTTAGTGTTTCCAGCATTATATTATTGGGGCTTTTTGATTTAGTTTTCAACTTTCGTCGTCTACCCGAGGAATCATAAGGGGGAATTCAAATGAAGGTTATTCTTCAAGCAGATGTTAAAGGGACAGGTAAAAAAGGACAGGTTTGTGAAGTAGCTGACGGATACGCTCGGAACTTTCTGTTCCCTAAAAAATTAGCCGTAGAGGCAACTACAGGAAATATCCAGGATATTTCTCATAAGAAAGCTGCAGAAGAGCGTCGAAAAGCTAAGGAAAAAGAGGATGCCATTGTTTTAGGAAACAAACTTAATGACCTTCAGGTTGATGTTAAGATTAGGACTGGTGAGGGCGGACGAATATTTGGCTCCGTAACCAGTAAAGAGATTGCAGAAGGTTTAAAAAAACAACATGGTATTGAAATCGATAAACGGAAACTTGAATTAAAAGAACCTATCAAAGCCTTAGGAACTTATGAAATTTCGGTAAAAGTCCATCCTGATGTAACAGCCAAACTTCGTGTCTATGTTTCGGCAATTTAAGTTTGGTATGGCAAAAATAGTATTATAGATAGAGGGCCGAGTACTTCCGGCATTGCAGCATAATTAAAGACGCCAATGGCTATTATTGGCGAAGTTTGATCTCGTGAAAGGGGACCCCTAATGAAAGGGATTTTGACAAAATGGCTGAATCATACGAATTTTGGAGATCGGTTGCTTGATGAGGAAGAATGGGGCCAAGAAGTTGAGGCTCTTTATAGTCTAATTTCAAATTATTATGGAACAGATAAATTGGTCCTGAAGGCCACTAAATTAGAGGCCTTAGCCTTGATGCGTTCGCATAATCTAATTGAACGAGTCGCAGGGCTGCGAAAAATTGTGATGGATGATCCAACAGGTTATAAACTTCCGCAAAAAGAGGAGATCCCTAAACTATTAGAGGATATCGAAGACAAAATTGCGGAACTAATTGCTAAGCGTTCCATTGAAGATCGTTTAGAACAGATTGTCTCGGAAAAGATTCAAGAACGTCATGAAGATTATGTTAAAGAAATAAAGATCCAAGTTCTTCAGGAAACGGCAGGTCCTGAAAATGCCCAAACTCTTAAAAAGTTAGCAATTATCGAAAAGATGAATACAATTTCTCTCAATCGTTCGGCTGCAGAGGTACTTCGTCCTCAAACCATCGAGGAAATTATTGGTCAAGAGGGCGCTGTTCAAGCTCTTTTGGCGAAGCTGGCAACGCCTTTTCCTCAGCATATTCTAATTTATGGTCCTCCGGGAGTTGGCAAGACCTCTGCTGCTCGCGTTGCCCTGGAAACAGTTAAGAATCACTCTAATGCTCCCTTTGCTAAAGAAGCTCCATTTATTGAAGTTGATGGAACAACGTTGCGCTGGGACCCTAGAGATGTAACAAATCCCCTTATGGGATCTGTCCATGATCCTATCTACCAGGGTTCAAAACGTGATTTGGCGGACACAGGAGTACCGGAACCCAAAATGGGTTTGGTAAGTGATGCTCATGGGGGTATTCTCTTTATTGATGAAATAGGAGAAATGGATTCTTTGCTTTTAAATAAATTGCTTAAGGTTCTTGAAGATAAGCGTGTTACGTTTGATTCTTCTTATTATGATCCAAGTGATCCAATGGTACCTCAATGGATTAAAAAACTTTTCGATGAGGGGGCACCGGCGGATTTTGTACTCATAGGAGCAACCACACGTGATCCTAGGGAGCTAAATCCTGCCTTGCGTTCTCGTTGCTCTGAAGTTTTCTTCGTTCCCCTGGAACCTAAAGATGTTCAGCATATTGTCCGGCAAGCGTCTCAAAAATTGGATGTTGTTCTCGAAGACAATGTCCCTGAGATTATTAGTGAATATGTTATCGAGGGAAGAAAAGCGACAAGTATTCTTATGGATGCTTATGGCTTAGCAAGGTTTCGAAGTACAGATGGAGACACTGTTAAGATTACTTGTGCCGATGTTCAGGAAGTCTTGCATTCGGCTAGGCTTACTCCCTATGTTTTTCGTAAAGGTCGGACTGATTTTGAGATTGGTCGCATTTTGGGGCTCGGAGTTGCTGGATTTTTAGGTTCAGTTTTAGAAATTGAAGCAATAATCTTTAAAACTCTGGATGACAAGGGGACTGTACGTTTTAATGAAACTGCTGGAAGTATGGCAAGAGATGCTTTCTTTAATGCAACCTCAGTAATTCGTGAACTGACTGGAGAAAATCTTCACAATTACGATGTTCATGTTAATGTTGTAGGCGGAGCTAATATTGATGGGCCGTCAGCGGGATTAGCTACAACTTTGGCAATATACAGTGCCTTAAAACAACTGCCCATACGTCAGGATGTTGCCGTAACTGGGGAAATTTCCATACAAGGCAACGTTAAACCTGTTGGTGGTATTTATGAAAAGATTTTTGGGGCTAAGCAGGCTAGTCTTCAAAAAGTCCTCATCCCTCTGGAGAATATGGCTGATGTCCCTCAGAGCTTGCGCGGGATTGAAGTTGTAGGGGTTAGTACGATTGAAGAAGCCATAAAGCATGTCTTTTAAGCACTAATGACTGTGAGTGACTGGGAGGAGAAGTAGATATGGAACTATTAAAAGTTCCACCTCAAAACTTAGAAGCTGAACAGGCAGTCTTAGGGGCTATGATGCTTGAACCTGAGTCTGCCAGTTCTATTTTTGAATTTCTTCAGGCCGAAGATTTTTATCGAGATAATCATCGCTTAATTTTCTCAGCCATTCGGGAACTTTTTGAAAAAGGAGATCCTATCGATCTTGTCAGTGTAGCAGAAATTCTGCGCCAACAGGGTCATTTAGAGCAGGTTGGCGGGATTGCTACAATTTCGGAAATTGCTCGTTCAGTGCCTTCAGCGGCAAATGTAGATTATTATTCGAAAATTGTCAGTGAAAAAGCGCTTTTGCGTCAGCTTATTCAGGTAACCAGCAGTATTTTTGAACGCGGCTATGAACCTGGCGAAGAAGCAAAAACTCTTCTCGAAGATGCAGAAAAGCTAATTCTTGATCTTTCACGCCGACGGGTCAAAGACGGGTTTAGCGTTATTCGCGATATTCTCTTAGGTACTTTCGAAAAGATTGAATATCTATATGCTAATAAAGGTAATTTAACTGGGATTCCAACTTTTTTTACGGAATTAGATCGCATGACCTCAGGATGGCAGCCGTCGGATCTTGTGATTATTGCTGCCCGTCCGTCCATGGGAAAAACGGCTTTGGTTTTAAATATGGCTCAAAACGCGGCCGTCAGAGCCAACGTTCCGGTGGCTATTTTTAGTTTAGAAATGTCCAAAGAACAATTAGTGCAACGGATGCTCTGTGGAGAGGCAATGGTTGATCAGCAGCGAGTTAGAACCGGTGATTTATTGGATGCGGATTGGCCGAAACTGACAAGAGCTGTGGGGCCGTTGTCCGAGGCGCCTATATTTATCGATGATACCGTTGGTATTTCTTTAGCGGAATTACGCTCCAAGGCCCGTCGCTTAAAAACAGAACATGATTTAGGTATAGTTATTATTGATTACTTACAATTGTTAACTGTGGGAAAAAGAACCGAAAGCCGTCAACAAGAAGTCGCTCAGATCTCAAGATCTCTTAAAGGGCTTGCCCGCGAACTAAAAGTGCCGGTAATTGCCTTATCTCAGTTGAATCGAGGAGTAGAACAACGTCAAGATAAACGCCCGCTAATGTCGGACTTATTGGAATCAGGTGCCATTGAAGCTGATGCAGATGTTATTTCCTTTATCTATAGAGATGAGTACTATAATCAGGAATCGGAAAAAAAAGGAATTGCCGAGTTAATTATAGCAAAACATCGTAATGGTCCCGTTGGAACAGTAGAACTAGGTTTTCTCAAAGAGTTTACGAAATTTGTGAATCTCGATCGTCAACACCAAGTGCAATGATAACTTCCTCACCCTGTTTGTTTTTGAAACGAACAGGGATTGTTTTTTTTTCTTAAGACCCCCACTTCAAATTATTGTAACGGCTTATCGAATGTTAATCATGTATTCTTGATGAATGTTCGGTAATTCCATTGACAATGGGAAGGAGGATTGTTAAGATGAGAGTGTTTGCGATAAGAAGTTTCTTCTTTAAGCAAACGCAAATCTCTCTCGGAGGGGATACCTTGAAACATGAAGTTGATGTCTTAATTATCGGAGCAGGGCCTGCTGGAATATTTACGGCTTTAGAGCTATCAAAGCATAATAAAAACCTGAAAATTCTGATTGTAGATAGCGGTCGAACAATAGAAAAAAGAAAATGTCCAGCTCGAACGACAGGTGTTTGTGCAGGGTGTAACCCTTGTGCCATCACGAGAGGATGGTCCGGGGCCGGAGCGTTCAGCGATGGGAAATTGTCCCTAAGTCCTGCTGTGGGCGGCCGTTTGACAGAATATATGAAGGATGATCAAGCACAGGCCCTTATAGACTACGCAGACTCAATTTACCGACAATTTGGGGCTCAGGAAACTGTTTATGGTTTAGATACTCGCCGGGTTGAGGAGATTCAGTATGATGCATCCCGCCATAATATTCAGTTAATCCATTGTCCTGTACGTCATTTAGGAACGGAGTTAGCCTATGAAGTTTTAAAGGGCATGTATCAACATTTAATGACTGAGACGAATACTGCCTTTTGGGAACTTGCTGAAGTCAAGGATATCCTGGCTGATCCTGTCGGAGCCCAAGGAGCAATCATACAGCGTCGTGATCAAGCTGAGCTTGATGAAGTAAGGGCTAGATATGTTGTTGCAGCTCCCGGCCGTGGGGGGGCAAATTGGCTTGCGGCACAAACGGTTCGCTTAGGAGTTATTACCGAAAATAATGAGGTCGATATCGGAGTTCGTGTGGAAGTTCCCAATTCTGTTATGGATCATTTAACTAAAGAACTATATGAAGCTAAGCTGGTTTATTATTCAGACACCTATGATCTTAAAACCCGGAGCTTTTGTGTTAATCCCGGAGGAGTAGTATCCGAAGAACACTATGACGGAGGAATTGCTGTTGTAAACGGTCATAGTTACGCTGATGCGGCAAAAAAGACCAAAAACACCAATTTCGCCTTGTTAGTTTCCACTCATTTTACCGAACCCTTTAACCAGCCAATCGAATATGGACGGTATATTGCCAGATTAGCCAATATGTTGACAGGCGGGGGTGTCATGGTTCAGCGCTTAGGCGATCTTCTGCAAGGGAGAAGGACAACAGACAGTCGCCTTCGTAAGTCGACGACAGTTCCTACACTGGTGTCTGCAGTACCGGGAGATCTCAGTTATGTGTTTCCTGAGCGTTATCTTACGTCGTTAACAGAAACACTTAAGGCTTTTGATAAAATTGCTCCGGGAATGTATTCTAAGAACACCTTGCTCTATGGAGTTGAGGTAAAGTTCTATTCTTCAAAGGTAAAAGTAAAAAACAATTTTGAAACGGCCATTCCTCATTTGTATACGATTGGAGACGGAGCGGGAATTACACGTGGACTAATGCAGGCTTCCGCGACGGGAATTGTTGTAGCACGGGATATTGTATCTAAAGAATAAAATTATAGTTACAGGATTAGGACTACAGATGGGGTTAACCCATCTGTAGTTTCGCTGAGTAATCGGAACTCATGAGAATAGGCACGTCTGTCTAGCGTAAATGATAAGAAAGCTTATTACTCGGTAGTTAATGGACTAACGAAGAGTAATGGATTGGGGGCGCAAAGAAATTGCTGGATCGATACACACACCCCGAAATGGGAAAACTATGGAGAGACGGTTACGAATATGAGCGCTGGCTGGAAGTAGAACTTGCAGTTGCAGAAGTTATGACTGAACGGGGAGAAATTCCTCTTGAGGCGATGGAAGATATCAGACGTTCGGCGAAAGTAAATTCTCAGAGAGTTTTAGAAATCGAAGCTATAGTTAGGCACGATCTTATAGCCTTTTTACAAGCCGTTGTCGAGGAAATCGGAGAATCAGGAAAATACTTGCACCTCGGTTTAACCTCATCAGATGTGAAGGATACTGCCTTAAGTCTGGTCCTGCGAGATTCAGGGAAACTGCTCAAGAAGGACCTTCATGGTTTGAGAGACGCTTTGTCTCAAAGAGCTTTGGAAAGCAAATATACGGTCATGGTGGGTCGGACCCATGGGATTCACGCTGAACCTTTGACGTTTGGTTTAAAACTTGCCTTATGGATTGCCGAACTGGATCGTCAGGAGGAACGCTTGGATCAAGCAATATCATCGGTGAGCGTGGGCAAAATATCTGGGGCAGTCGGAACTTATGC
Organism: Desulfosporosinus sp. FKA; assembly: GCF_002196785.1. NCBI lineage: Bacteria > Bacillati > Bacillota > Clostridia > Eubacteriales > Desulfitobacteriaceae > Desulfosporosinus > Desulfosporosinus sp. FKA. Next base: position 119,494 of record NZ_NAHZ01000032.1, read on the forward strand.
AAATGTTTCCCCGGAAGTCGAAGGTGCAGTGTGTAAGCATTTAGGCCTAACGAGTGCTTTAGTCAGTAACCAGATATTACAGCGGGATCGGCATGCTCATTTTATGACTACCCTTGCCCTAATTGGCGGTTCATTGGAAAAGATAGCAACCGAAATTCGCAATCTGCAGCGAACAGATATCCTTGAGGTGCAGGAACCCTTTGCCGAGGGGCAGAAAGGCTCTTCAGCGATGCCTCATAAGCGCAATCCGATTGTCTGCGAACAGGTGAGCGGAATGGCAAGACTATTGAGGGGCAATGCCTTAGCGTCTATGGAGAACATAGCTCTCTGGCATGAAAGGGATATGACCCATAGTTCGGTGGAAAGAATAATTTTGCCGGACAGCTGCCTGCTCCTAGACCATATGCTCAGGCAAATGACCCGCATTATCTCCGGCTTGAAAATTCAAGAAGAACAGATGAAGCGAAATCTGCAGAAAACCTATGGCTTAACGTCGTCACAGCGCATTCTTTTGGCGTTAGTGGAACATGGATGTATGCGGGAAGAAGCTTATGCCTGGGTTCAGCAGGATGCGTTTCAAGCCTGGGATCAAGGAAAGGATTTTATCGAGGTTGTTGCTAAAGATACGCGAATAGGCAATTATTTAACGGAAAAGGATTTGCGCAGTCTTTTTGATTTGGGCTATCATCTCCAACATGTTGATGATATTTTTAAACGGTTGGGTTTAGAGTAGAATGTTTTGATCTGGGAACTTTAGTTAAAAGGGATGTTAGATTGAAAGACGGGGGGAATTATTGATGGCTGGAGTTATATTAATTGGATCTCAATGGGGAGACGAAGGAAAAGGTAAGATCACAGATTTCCTGGCGGAAAAGGCGAATATGGTTGTTAGATACCAGGGCGGCAATAACGCAGGACACACCGTTGTTGCTGATGGAGAGGAATTTAAGCTGCACCTTATCCCCTCCGGAATCCTCTATCAAGATAAGACTTGTGTTATTGGCAATGGCGTAGTCATTGATCCTAAAGTTTTATTGGAAGAACTTAGTTATTTAGAAAAGCGAGGAATTAAAACCGGGAAGCTCCTAATTAGCAGCAATGCTCACGTAATTATGCCTTACCACCTGGTATTAGACGGCCTGGAAGAAGAGGCCCGCGGGGACCATAAAATTGGAACAACGAAACGAGGAATCGGTCCTGCTTATATGGATAAGGCCTCACGAGTCGGAATCCGGGTGATTGATCTTCTTGACAAAGAAGAGTTTGCTGAGAAATTACGTCGAAATTTAGAAGAAAAGAATAATCTTTTTGTTAAAGTTTATGGTAAGGCAGCCATGAAATTTGAAGATATCTATGACACTTACTTAGGATATGCTGAGCAGCTTCGCCCGATGGTCACAGATAGTTCATTAGCCATAGACGAATGCCTCAAAGGTGGGGAAAAAGTGCTTTTTGAAGGTGCTCAAGGTACTTTACTGGACATAGATCATGGAACATATCCCTTTGTAACCTCATCCAATCCGATCGCCGGGGGAGCCTGTGTCGGCGCAGGAGTTGGGCCAACGCGCATTGATCATGTTGTTGGGGTTGTTAAAGCCTATACCACACGTGTTGGGGAAGGCCCCTTCCCTACAGAACTTCTCGATGAGATAGGAGAAGAAATGCGGGCTAATGGACACGAATTCGGAACGACAACTGGCCGTCCCCGCCGTTGCGGCTGGTTTGATGCTTTGATTGCTCGCTATGCAGCACGTGTCAGCGGGATTTCAGATTTTGCAGTCACAAAACTTGATGTTCTTACAGGATTAAAAACCCTAAAAATTTGTGTTGGCTATCGGGTCAATGATGAAGTTATCTACGAATTTCCTCAAAGTCAAAAGATCTTTAAACTATGTCAACCAGTGTATGAAGAACTGCCGGGATGGCAGGAAGATCTGACCCAGGTTCGCCGCTTTGAAGACCTGCCTCAAGCCGCCCAACACTACATTAAGCGGATTGAAGAATTAACAGGTGTTACGGCAACGTTAATTGCGGTTGGCCCAGGCCGGGAACAAACTATTGTACGGGGATCAATATTTTAAATAATAAGAGTTTGTTGTAAAAAATTGAATCTTGACACATTTGCAACTTTCCTGTAAGATTTAGACCGGTAAGAGCCATTAGCTCAGTCGGTAGAGCACCTGACTTTTAATCAGGGTGTCCCGCGTTCGAGTCGCGGATGGCTCACCATCCTTCTTTGGAAACCCATGGGGTGTTTTGAACGAAAAGGCGGGTTAACTGGATTAGCATAGTGAAACCTGGATTTACATAATGAAACATAGAGATCATTTGAAAAAGGCAAACCCAGTGAGAACTGGGGACGCAAAGCTACGGGTCTTCCATATAAGGATGATGGCCGAGTTACCAAATAAGACTCAGTCGCTGTCCCCTGCGGACGGCGATTTTGTTTTAAGTAAATCAATCTATTTCAGAAGGGAAGGGTATCAAGGTTGAAAAAAATTAAATATCGGATTCTACTGCTCTTATTGATCACTACCTTAATTATGGCTTTAATTCTCGGTGGGTATAATATTTATACTACTATTACATCAGAACAAGCTAATATAGCTCAATATCAAACAACGTTGTATGAACAATTCGACAGACAAATCAAGTTGGAAGTTCAAACTGCTTATAGTCTAGTTCAAAATGTTTATAATCGTCAGCAAAAAGGAGAATTGACACCTGAGCAAGCCAAAACCATGGCGGCTGATTTAGTTAGGAACCTTCGCTATGACCAAGAAAATTATTTCTGGATTGATACAACAGAAGGGGTCAATGTTGTCCTGCTTGGCAGAACTGCCAATGAAGGCAAATCACGTCTTAATGCTCAAGACTCTCATGGTAAATATTACGTTAAAGATTTTATTTCTAATGGATTGAAACCCGACGGCGGTTATACAGACTATACGTTCGCTAAACCGAATCAGACGGTACTTCTGCCCAAAAGAAGCTATACACTGCTTTTTAAGCCCTATAACTGGGTTATTGGGACAGGCAACTGGGTTGATGATATGGATAAGCTTGTGGCAGTTAAACAGCAACAGGTTCTGAAGGCTGGACAGAAAAGTGTTATCTATACCATTTTGTCTCTGATCTTAGCATTTGGAGTTGCTTTAGTCTTGGGAACGCTTCTGAGTAATAAACTTTCGAAACAGATCAGGGACGTGGCGGATACCGCCGCAGAAATTGCCAAAGGGAATTTAAATATTAATAAACTAGAGATAGACACAGATGATGAACTAGGCCAATTAGGAAAAGCCTTTAATACTATGACAGATAACCTAAGACAGCTGGTTCAGCAAGTATCATCCTCGGCAGCACAGGTTGCTGCCTCATCAGAAGAACTTAGTGCGGGAGCTGATCAATCTGCTCAAGCATCCAGCCAAGTAGCTTCTTCCATCATGGAAGTTGCCAAAGGGGCCGAAAAACAGCTGAATGCTATGAATGAATCATCTGCTATTGTTGAGGAGATGTCAGCTGGGATTCAGCAAATGGTGGAAAATGCTAAGGTTGTCGTACAGTCTTCTGAAAAAACGGCCCTTTCTGCTTCAGAAGGCAGCGCGGCCATTGATAAAACGATTCAGCAAATGGCGACCATTGATCAAACTGTAACCGGTTCGGCAGAAGTGGTTATGACATTAGGAGAACGGTCCAAAGAGATTGGTCAAATCGTTGATACTATATCAGGGATTGCCGAACAAACGAATTTGCTTGCCCTGAATGCGGCCATTGAGGCAGCTCGTGCCGGGGATCAGGGCAGAGGTTTTGCTGTGGTAGCTGATGAGGTTCGTAAACTGGCTGAACAATCCCAAGTGGCATCACAACAGATTGCTTCATTAATCCATGAAATTCAGCAGGATACTCAGAAGGCTGTCTTATCAATTAATGAAGGAACACATCAGGTAAAACTGGGCACTGAGGTAGCTGAAACTGCGGGATCAGCCTTTAGCCAGATTTCCTCCTTAATTGTAGCCGTTTCGAAACAAGTCGAAGAAATTTCCGAAGAGATCCAACAAATGGCCTTGGGTAACGAACGAATAGTCGCCTCGGTTTCAGAAGTCTTTGAGACAAGCCGGAGTATTACGGATCAAACTCAGACCGTATCTGCAGCCACAGAGGAACAAACCGCCTCCGTTCAGGAAATCGCTTCCTCCAGTAAAGTTCTGTCTTCTATGGCTGATGAATTGCAAGCAGCTTTAAATAAGTTTAGTGTTTAACCTCCTTTTCTAAGAGTACTTGACACACGGCGAGCTTTCCTGTAAAATTCATATCTGTGAGCTAGGTTTTGAGAAGAGGCCCGTTGGTCAAGCGGTCTAAGACATCGCCCTTTCACGGCGGCTACACGGGTTCGAATCCCGTACGGGTCACCATAAAATGCCTCGGTAGCTCAGTCGGTAGAGCAGAGGACTGAAAATCCTCGTGTCGGCGGTTCGATTCCGTCCTGAGGCACCATTTACTGTTTATTATGACAATCTTATAAACGATATCACAAAAATGAGAGTTCTAATTCTTTCCTTTGGGAAAGAATTAGAACTCTTTTTATTTACTCGCTGAAGCCCCGATGGTCAGCCTTAGCTGAACGAGTTCACTGCTCGTTCTTATGGTGCGCAGTCAGGAAGATTTATAATTTAAAAATAATAAAGCCACTGCTTTATGCAGTGACTAATAAGCAATATGGAGCGGACGACGAGATTCGAACTCGCGATCCTCGGCTTGGGAAGCCAATGCTCTACCGCTGAGCCACGTCCGCTTAATAGATTACCAATTTGCGTTTGAACAATATATACTAGTTCATCCGACAAAGAAAATTATAAGCGTTATGATTAAATATGTCAACTTATTGTGAAAGAGAGTATCCGCGGCAGCGGATGAACAAATTAATGGGGGTTAAGTTTGACATCTTAAGACAAACCGTATAGAATTCATTATTAACTATCGAAATATAATAGAAATAATATTCGGGGTGATTTTAGTGGGTAAACTTCTTTCGCGAGTATTTGGTACTAAAAATGATAATCAAGATAGCAATCAAGATAGCAATCATGGTAAAAAAGATTCAGCAAAAATTAAAATACCATATACAAAAGAATTTCCCTATCTTCCGTCATATCACTGGGTACAAGCCTTTGAGTTCACTCCGGCGACCTCTGAGGAACCTTTGGCTAAGGCAAAATATCTTGTTCATAAATCAAAGGATACTGTAGTCTATGAGGCTTATAAAGCTATTTTAGTTGAAGATGGATGGACTATTATCGAGGAAACTAAAGTTATAAATTTTGTCGCTCAAAAAGACAACCATATTGCAAATATTTCCTTTTCTATTTCCGAAGAAAATGTTTTATTGACGATTTTGGCAAACTAAAACTAAAAGATAATATATACCGGGGGGGTGTCGTAAACTATTTTTTAAGTAGTAAATGACGCTCCCCATTTCTTTCGTTCCATGAATCACAACGCAGCGCTTTTAGCGTAAATTACGATGGAAGGATTAACAAAAAAAGGACATAGAATTGTGTCGATACTTGTGATATTATGGGCAATAAAAACAAGTTTTATAAAACGCATGACCAAACACCTACGCTTTAGTCATAATTAACAGAATAGTAGGAAAGTTAGGAGCTAAAACTATGCCAACAAGAAGGGATTTCTTGAAATGTTTGGCGGGGTTAGGAGTTGGAACATTACTATCTTGGAATGTTATGCTGCCGAAAGCAGCAATTTCAAAATCATTAGGAACTGAAGAATGGACTGATAATCAAAACACCAAATTATCGTTTGTTGTCGTCAGTGATATACACATTGGCCGCATGAACGCTATAAATCATTTCTCTGCCTTACTTGAGGATAATTTTAATTCCAAACCAGATGCAATGGTTGTTGTTGGTGATCTGGGGGATGGTGTACCATGGGATTATCGGCTGCTAAGCAGCGAACTCTCCAGGCATAAACTGGAAATTAATTACCCGATCTATTGGACAATTGGCAACCATGAATTTTACGGAAGTTTTTATCGAAATGGCCACTGGTCACCGAGAACATTTCCTAATAGAGAAACTGATGCTCAGGCGATCAATCGGTTTCTAACCTTTGCCAAGAGGGATAAAGTTTATGGAGATACTTGGATTAAAGACTATCATTTTATTTTTTTAGGAACTGAAAGATCCCGTATGAGTAATAGAAGATACATGGATTCGGCATATTTATCAGATGCTCAGCTAGATTGGCTCGAGAATACACTTAAGCTTGATCGAACACCTAATAAACCTGTTTTTGTCTTTCTCCATCAACCAATTCCCTATGCAACATTAGGAGGATTTCAGCGCGGTTATGTCTTACAGTGGCAAAGGCTGAACGATATTTTAGCGCAATACCCGGGGGTGATTCTATTTAATGGGCATACTCATTATAAAATTGACTATAATACTATGGTTAGTGAAGCAAATTATGCAATTGTCAACAGTTCATCCCTGGCCTATCCGATTGACAGAAACAGGCGACATATTTTAAAATCTGCTCCAGGCTTAGTTGTAGAGGTATATGCTGAAAAGGTAGTCATTAAAGGCAGAGAATATTTAAAGCCTGATTGGATAGAAGGAGCAGAAATTACTGTTGCTGAAAATACCACCCCCCCAAAGATCGTTTGATAAAGAATGACCAATGGACAGAAATTCAAGTCTCTTTGGAAGATGTACATGTTTCTTAGCCCCGGGGACGATTTCTTGACAAATATAAACGCATATTAGATAATTTACTAACTAATGAGATCGTTGAGATTAGGTGGTAAAAGGTGAAACTTGATAAAAATGAGGCTATTGTGGCGGAATTAGAGCGGACTATGGCCCAATTTAGGAGGTTTGGTGGTCAGATTAAATCTTCACATGCCATAAGACCTAGTGAATTCACATTGCTTCATACAATAATTCAGTGTACGGAACGTGATCCCAAAGGAATCAAAGTTTCAGACTTAAGTTTCCAATTGCAAATAACACCTGCTGGGGTTACTCATATTATTAATACCTTAGAAGAACGAGGATACATGGAACGCCTTGCTGACCCAACGGATCGGCGTGTTGTACTGGTAAGAGCTACGGAAAAAGGTAAAGAAATAGTTCAAGCAATGAGAATAGAACACTTTGATTTTTTAAAGGGTTTAACAAATTATCTTGGAGAGCATGACAGTAAGGAATTAATCCGCATTCTATCGGCAGCATTGAGCTATCTTAAAAATCGAGGATAATAATAGCGCTTGCTTTTTTAAACACAATATACTAAAATATACCAGTAAAGGAATTAACTAGGAAGTTAGTTGATTTTTTTTACGGTTTTATTGAAAAAAAGAGGTGCGATTGTCAAAATGGATGCCTTGATATCCTTAATTGAAGATGCTCGTAGAAAGCTAAATGATTCTGCTAAAAGTAAGAGCCTGACTGATCCGGAAATTGTTAATATGAGTCAATGTTTGGATAGGCTGCTCAATGAGTATTATTTAATGAAAGAATTAGGCAGTTTGGCTTCGTAGGACTCCCACTTCTATAAGTGGGAGTGGGTCCCTCGTACTCTGCTTCGGCGGGAGTAGAGTACAGCACCCCTTTCGCCAGAAGTTTTGCCTTTTCTCTTATCCATATGATATAATCAAAAATGGATTATTACCAATGATTCGAGAGGAGGGTGTTTGAATGGCAAAACACATTCAGACGGTTGTGAAAGCAAACCTAAGTGCTACGGTTAAAACTGGAGGTTGTGGAAATTGTCAAACCTCTTGCCAATCAGCATGCAAGACGTCTTGCACGGTTGGTAACCAAGTTTGTGTTAAATAATGTAGCTCTGAATTTGTACATGATCTCAGAACCCAATCCATTCCGGGCTGGGTTCTGTTCTATTTTTAACGATCTACTAAGAAGTGAGAGAGAGGACACCAATGCTGAATTTTAAGGAACTAGAAGGCTATAATTTTCAAAAGAATGTTCATTGCTTCCAACAGGGAGATTTATTGATCGGTTACGATGTTAATTCAGGTTCAATTCATCTGCTGGATGAGGAAACCTTTACGATTTTAAAAACTTTGGAGAGCCTGAACTCAACGGAGGGGCATCTTTCTCAGGAAGCTTTGGCAAGAGAGCTTAGATTAGCCGGGAACCTTTCCAATAACGAAACGGTCTCCGAAATTTTAGCAGAACTAGAAGAGCTTCGTCAGGAAGGGACATTGTTCTCCAGAGAACCGGAAAAGATTGCAGCGGTTTATCCTGAGAAACCCATTGTCAAAGCAATTTGCCTCCATGTTGCTCATGACTGTAACTTACGCTGTGAGTACTGCTTCGCCGGAACCGGGGCTTTTGGGGGCAGCAGAACCTTAATGGATTTGGAGACCGGTAAACGGGGAATCGACTTTGTTTTAGCAGCTTCAAGACATAGAAATCATTGTGAAGTGGATTTCTTCGGAGGAGAACCGCTGATAAATTTCGGTGTGGTCAAAGCCTTAGTCGACTATGGGAAAAAAGCAGCACGAGCTCAAAACAAAACCATTAAATTTACGTTAACGACCAATGGTGTCTTATTAAATGAAGAGGTTCAGAATTTCCTGGAGGAAGAGGAAATCAGTGTGGTGCTGAGTCTTGACGGACGACCGGAGATTCACGACCGAATGCGCCCTCATGCTGATGGCCGCGGAAGTTACGGGGAAGTTGTGCCAAGAATTCAACAATTTACTTCCCTGAGACCGAAAACGTCGCCCTATGCTATAGGTACCTATTATTACGTACGGGGTACGTATACCCATTTTAACTGTGACTTTGACCGTGATGTTTTACACATGGCGGATTTAGGAATTAGGCAAATTTCCGTTGAGCCTGTTGTAGCGGGGCCGCAAGATCCCTATGCTTTCCAAGAGGAAGATTTGACTAAAATCTATGAAGCCTATGATCGCTTGGGCGAGGAAATCCTTGAGCGGCAGGCTCAGGGACGAGGCTTTAATTTCTTTCACTTTAATGTTGCCCTTGATAAGGGACCCTGTCTGCCTAAAAGGTTGTCGGGTTGTGGAGCAGGTCACGAATATGTGGCTATTTCCCCTGAGGGTGATCTTTATCCTTGTCATCAATTTGTTGGGCAAGAGGCTTTTAAACTTGGTTCCCTTTATAATCAAGACCCCTTAGAGCTTAAAGCGGATTTAGTTCAGGAATTCCGGGCAGCGAATATATATGCTAAATCAGCCTGTCAAGATTGCTGGGCTCGTTTCTCCTGCAGCGGAGGATGTCATGCTGCTAACACAGCCTTTACTCAGAAACTGACCGAAGTATATGAACTTGGATGTCAATTACAAAGAAAACGTTTAGAAGTGGCTCTATACGTTAAGATTAAGGAAATCCAACAAAATCGAGATGAACTATAATTTTCGGATATCCGGTTTTTAAGGCAGATATATTGGGGAGGAACGAGTAATGACACTGGTACGTTCTGCGTGTCCGTTGAATTGTCCTGACGGATGTGCCTTTCTCGTAGAGATGACAAAAAACGGTCTTCGAGTTAAGGGTGACCCTTTAAATAGTATTACGAAAGGATTTGTCTGCTCCAAAGGACAGGCTCTAGCAAAACGTGTCTTTTCCCCGGATAGACTGAGATATCCCCTATTAAGACAAGGGCAAGGATGGCAAAGGCTGAGCTGGAATCAAGCCTATGATCTTCTGACGGAAAAGATAAAAGAGACTCTGTCTGATGTCGGACCCTGGGGGATTTTCCATCATTACGATTATGGAAATAACGGCGTCCTTCGAGAGCTGGACCAGAGGCTTTTTCAAGCTCTGGGAGGTGTCACAGAACCACGAGGGAGCATGTGCTGGGGAGCGGGGTATCGGGCTCAAGAATTAGATTTTGGCGGAGTCTTTTCAAATTCCCGTGAGGATTTAGAGGATGCTCGGACTATTGTCCTTTGGGGAAGAGACCCGGCGGTGACGAACGTCCATCTTATACCCCATCTCTTAGCGGCCAAGAAACGGGGAGCCCGTGTTCTGGTAATTAACCCCATTCGTGTTAAAAGTGCGGAGTTTGCCGATGCTTTTTACCAGGTAAAACCTGGCACAGATGGAGCTTTAGCCTTAGGACTTAGTCATATTATTTTACGGGAGCGCTGGCAGGATACACGTTTTATTCAAGACTATGTTCATGGTTTTGAGGAATTTGCCAGAAGAAGCAAAGAATTTTCTCCGGAGAAAGTAGAAGCCATAACCGGTGTGAGTGTCAAGCAAATAACCGAACTTGCCAGATCTTTAAGCCACTCTCGTCCGGTATCCTTTATCTTGGGTTATGGGCTTCAACGTTATGTGAGCGGCGGTAATACAGTTCGTGCTATTGACGGCTTGGCTGCTATCAGCGGAAATATTGGCTGGGCAGGCGCAGGAGTTCATTATGCCCATCAGTACCATCGCGGCAAAATGAATTCCTTGCTGCTGCCTCCTGAACGCTATCAGTCAAGAACTTACCCCCATCCGATTCTTGCAGAAGAACTCCTTAAAGCCAATCCCCCTGTTCAATTAGCGGTTGTGACTCGTTCCAATCCCTTAGTTCAGCAGCCAAATACACTGCTCTGGAGAGAGCTTTGGCGAAAGATCCCCTTTAAAGTCGTTTTAGATACGGTTCTGACAGAAACAGCCAGGCAGTCGGATTTAGTTTTACCTGTGGCGACGATTTTCGAAGAGGAGGAATTAGTGAGGACCTCATGGAGTCCCCTCATTCATTATGCTCAAAAAGTTCTTGAACCCCAGGGAGAGGCTCAAGCAGAACCAATGATTTTTACCGAATTGGCGAAAAGATTGGGGTTAGAAAAAGACTTTCCTTATGCTGCGGCAAGAGAATGGCTGGAATTTGTCCTTGGGCCTTTGACTGAAGCATATGGGACAACTCTTGATACACTCGCCCAAGGGCCGATCTATGCACCTTATATCCCTAAGGTAGCTTGGGAAGACAAAGACTTTAGAACGCCCAGCGGAAAAATTGAACTCTCTTCAGAACTTGCCCGCGAAGAACTGGGGGAAGCGCTGGCGACATATATTCCGACAGAGGATCGGGAGGATAAGGCTGAATTTCCCTGGCACTTGATTACTCCCCATCCAGGGAATGCTCTGCATTCTCAGTTCCATCAGGATGACGGTTTCACAATGTTTCTCCATCCGGAGTTAGCGGATAAATATCGTCTCAATCATGGAGACCGGGCAATTATAGAGACTGTGTACGGACAGCTCGTTGCTTCCGTGGTTTTATCTGAAGACATCCATCCTGAAACGGTAGTTCTCCCTGAAGGGACGACGGCTGAAGGGCTGGGGGTTAATCAACTGATCCTTGGTAAATGCTCTGATATTGGAGAAAGTACTTCCTACTACGATATGCGATGTCAGATACGTAAATGGTGTTTAGATTAAATGTGGGTTGGGCAGATAAAGCAAGTGTGTTACAATAATTGGAAAACAGAATAGGAGGCGGGAGGTTTGAGGAGAGGTAAATACCGTGTTTTCGCTATCATTCTTGTGAGCCTTATAATTATTGCTATGGTAGGTTCGGGATTCGCTTTGTTTTTCAGCGGCAGCGGAATTCAGGTCCCGAACCAAAACTCAGCAACGAATTCTGTGAACACTGCTGCGGATTATCAGGCCAAGAAGGCACGGTTGGCTGATTTGGCCGCAAGGGCCAAGAAGGATCCGAACAACGTTGCTCTGCAAAAGGATCTCGGCGACGAATATTACGATGCGGGTTCGGAGGCGGAAACGGCAGCGCCTTCTGAAGCGGCAGAAAATTATAAGCAGGCAGTAGCAGCTTATCAAAACGTCTTAAAGGTCAACAAGGATCCCAATGTCATGGTGGATATGGCAACTTCAGCCTTTAAGAGCGGCCAATATGATTTAGCCGAGAAAACATATCAAGAAGCTTTAAGCATCAAGCCGGACTTTGTTAATGGTTTAGTGAATTATGGTATATTTCTTGCCTATGCGAAAAATGATTTATCCGGAGCTATTGTCCAGTGGCAGAAAGCGGAGAAAGCAGTTCCTACGGGTACGGTAAAGGATCAAATTGCTGCCATGATCAGCCAGGCCCAAAATCAGCTCAAAGGATCTAACGCATCATCAAGTGGTATATCCAACCCCAATCCGGCTCTGAATAAGGGGACATCAACTCCTGCGCCGACAGGTAAGTAACTCACTCACAGAGAATTAGAGAACATCAGATGGAGGAGACGTATCTTGCATTTTACAACGTTGGCAAGCGGAAGTTCGGGAAATGCAATCCTTGTCGGTGAAGGACACAGGCATCTGCTCGTGGATTGCGGGGTAAGCGGCAAGAGTTTATTAACTAATCTCGCTCAGCTCAATATTGCGGAATCGGAGATTGAAGGAATTATTGTTACTCATGAACATATTGATCATATTCGGGGAGTCGGCATTCTGGCTCGAAAGTTGAAAATTCCTGTTTATGCAACTGCCGGTTTATGGAAGGCTATGGGCCGTTCCTTAGGAAAACTTGCGGGGAATCAGTGTGTCGAAGTTAGTACGTCCTTCACCTGCGCGGGTCTTGAAGTGTTGCTCTATCCCACGTCTCATGACAGCTGCGAAAGTTATGGCTTGCAAATCTTGCGGCCCGGAAAAGGGGGCAAGAGCCGCTTAATGGTGGGAATTGCTACTGACAGCGGCAGAATAACCGATGAAATGAACCGCTATTTAAAGGGTTGTGATGGATTTGTTGTGGAGGCAAATTACGATGATGAAAAGCTGCATAACGGTCCATATCCGGCGTATTTAAAGAAACGCATCAGCGGACATTTCGGACACCTGGAAAATTCTCAGTTGGCAAGAGGATTAACGGAGTGGATTCAAGAGAATGCCCAACGGGTCGTGCTGGCCCATCTGAGTGAGGAGAACAACACTCCTGAAATCGCCTTGTCAACAGTGATGAATATCCTCAGGGAATCGAAGGTTTCTCAAACGTGTCCTGAGGTAAAAGTACATGTAGCTCCACGCCATACCCCGCATGAACTAATTATTTTGCGGGAATAATTAAGGTAAGGAGGGTATCTATGAGTTATTATAATGACCAAAATGATTACTCAAAGAAAAGAAGGCCAAGTTTCCTTTCAACCTTGGTAATTGCCGTAGTCAGCGCAGTGATAGGCGGAATTATTGCAGTTGCCTTAATTCCTTCCGTATATGGAAATAAACAGGCGGCTCCGATGAATCGAGTCATTTTAAACGGACCGGGAACAACCCCGACCATTAATACCGGAAGTAATGATAATTTCCCAGTTGTACAGATCGCCAAAGCCGTCGGTCCTGCTGTTGTGGGAATTGCCAATTTTCAATCCCAAGGATCTTTGTTCGGCGGCGGCGGTCTAACAGAAGCAGGCAGTGGTTCAGGCTTTATTATCGATGCCCAGCACGGTTATATTGTTACTAATAATCACGTAGTGACCGGGGCAGAGAAACTGGTTGTCAGTCTGGCTGATGGGCGTAATCTCAATGCAAAGTTAGTAGGTGCTGATGATCGCACGGATTTAGCTGTAGTACAGATAAGCGATACCAGTAAATTAACGGCAACTCAAGAAGGAGATTCTACCAAACTTCAAGTTGGAGAACCTGTAGTTGCCATTGGTAATCCGGGAGGTCAGGAATTTGCTCGTTCTGTTACGACAGGCGTAGTATCAGCAACGAACCGGATCTTGGATATTCCCGGTGAATCGAGTTTCAACCTTATCCAAACAGATGCTGCTATTAATCCGGGAAACAGCGGAGGCCCTCTTGTTAATTATCAAGGCCAGGTTATCGGCATTAATTCAGCCAAAAACCAGGAACAGGGCTTTGAGGGAATGGGGTTTGCCATCCCCATCTCGGATGCTTTGCCGACGATTGAACAATTAATCGCGAAAGGGTACGCCAGTCATGCAGGCTTAAATGTGCAAATTGATCCGCGCTACACAGCAGAGTACGCCAGTCAAAGAGGTTGGCCTGCCGGGGCCTACGTTTCCAAAGTCGTTTTGGGAGGGCCGGCCCAGAGAGCCGGTATTACAGCCGGGGATATTATTACAAAAATTAATGGCAAAGATATTAAGAGCTCTTTGGAGTTGACGCATGAATTGTTCAAATATAAGTCAGGGGATAAAGTAACTGTTACAGTATTTCGTAATAGTAAGACTTTAGAGATGTCTGTGACATTGACGGAGATTAAATCGCAGTGAACTCGGGAATTACTCTCACTTGGAGAAGTGGGAGTCTTACGATTGGATAAACTGTAGAAAAAATGTATATTCACAGTAGAGTGCATAGAATTGCTTGTGTCAGAGATTATTTTCGAAGATGCAAGCTTTTCTGAGTATAGCGGAACATTTAGTGGTTTAGCAACATATAGTTTAAAACATAAAGTTGAACTCTTTTCAGGTATAATGTATTATTTAATATTAAGGATAAATAAGCACGAACAGGATCACACGATTTAGAAAGGTTGATCACGATGGAACATAAATCCTCATCGAATTTTTTGAGAAACATCATTCTTGAAGATCTTAAATCAGGTAAAGCTGACCATGTTGTTACCCGTTTCCCACCGGAGCCTAACGGCTATTTACATATAGGGCATGCAAAATCTATTATTCTAAATTTTGAATTAGCCGATGAATTTAAGGGAAAAACTCATTTGCGTTTCGATGATACAAACCCTGCTAAAGAAGATACAGAATATGTCGAGTCCATTAAAGAAGATGTTCAGTGGCTGGGATATCAGTGGGATGAATTGTTTTTCGCTTCTAACTATTTTGAGGAAATGTATAATCGTGCCCTATTGTTAATTAAAAAGGGGAAAGCCTATGTCTGCGATTTGAATGCAGAGGAAATTAGGAAAACAAGAGGGTCTCTGACGGAACCAGGACAGCCTAGTCCCTGGCGAGAGCGATCTGTTTCAGAAAATCTGGAACTCTTCGAGGAAATGCGGAGCGGAGCTTTTAAAGACGGGGAAAAGGTATTACGGGCTAAAATTGACATGGCCTCTCCGAACATCAATTTGCGCGATCCTGTCCTTTATAGAATAGCTCACGCATCCCACCATAATACCGGAGATAAATGGTGCATTTATCCCATGTATGATTTTGCCCATCCTTTGGAAGATGCAATTGAAGGTGTTACTCATTCGATCTGTACCTTAGAATTTGAAGACCACCGTCCTTTGTATGACTGGATAGTGCGGGAATGTGAAATGGAAAATGTACCGCACCAATATGAATTTGCCCGCTTAAATCTTACAAATACGGTTATGAGTAAGCGTAAGCTTAAACAGCTTGTTGAAGAAAAGATTGTTGATGGCTGGAATGATCCGCGGATGCCGACGATTTCCGGACTTCGACGAAGAGGGTATACTCCTGAGGCTATGCGTAATTTTGCCCGGGAAATAGGAGTTGCCAAAGCCGACAGCGTGGTTGACACTAAAATGTTGGAACATTTCATTCGAGAAGATTTGAAACTTAAAGCACCGCGCACTATGGCTGTTCTGAAGCCGTTAAAGGTAGTCATCACCAATTATCCGGAAGATCAAGCTGAGATGCTGGAAGCGGAAAACAATCCTGAAAATCCGGAGATGGGTGTTCGCATGATTCCTTTTTCCCGGGAGATTTATATTGAACAGGATGACTTTGCAGAGAACCCGCCGCCAAAATATCACAGACTTTATCTTGGCAACGAAGTACGTTTGAAAAATGCCTATTTCATTAAATGTAATGGAATTGTAAAAGATGAATCTGGGAAGGTAATAGAACTTCATTGCACCTACGATCCGGAAACTAAGAGCGGTACAGGGTTTACAGGAAGGAAAGTTAAAGGTACGATTCACTGGGTAGATGCCCGACAGGCTGCCCCGGCAGAATTTCGTTTATATGAACCTCTGATTTTAGAAAATGAGACTGATGATGGAACGTCCTTTTTAGAGCATATTAATCCCCATTCTTTGGAGATTGCCCATGGCTTTGTAGAACCAACTATGAAAACGTCAAAATCTCAAGATAAATTCCAATTCTTTAGGCATGGCTATTTTAATGTTGATCCTTTGCATTCTTCAGCGGATCATCTCGTGTTCAATCGTATTGTATCTCTGAAAAGTTCCTTTGAACTGCCAAAGTAAGGCGTGGAAATTGCTCCCATTCGCAGAAGTGGGAGCCTTACCACTGGCTAAATTAACTGGGTTCGGTTGTGATTTTGCCAATTTGGGCTTTTGTGGCCTTAATTAAGTCCGATGAGGGCAAGAAGATTTGAAGTCCACGCAGACCGGCGCTGACAGCAACCTTTTCTTGGACAGTAACTGCAGAATCAATAAAGGTGGGGTAGGCCTTCTTCATACCAAGCGGCGATACACCGCCCCGAATATATCCAGTGAGAGGTTGGACTTCTTTGAGAGGGACAACCTCTACTTTTTTGTTTCCGCTCAGAGCAGCAAGAGACTTCAGATGGAGTTCAAGATCACCCTGGATACAGGCTACAATGACCCCGGTTTTATCGCCGCGGGCGACTAGGGTTTTATAAACTTGTTCGATAGGAAGGCCTACTTTTTGGGCAACAGAAATTGCCGATAAGTCTGATTCATCGACAGGGTATTCTTTAAGCTCATAAGCTAGTTTCAATTGATCGAGGATACGTGCAGCATTGGTTTTACGCATGATTTTTATGCTCCTTTGTTAGTTGCTGGTTCTTCCTGACGGTTGTTATGAGAATGCTTTTATTTTACTGATACGTTTAATCTTCTTTCTTTTTTGAAAGGTAATCCCTATAATATAAACAGAACGACAAAGATAGATTGGATCAGGCTAGTCTATGAGAGGGAGGGCCGACTTTGAAAGAACTTAGGGTTCTCGTATTTTCTGCCTCGTTTGGCAATGGACATTTAAGAGCGGCTGAAGCCGTTATTGAAGGAATAAAGCTGAAAGTGCCTTCTGCTGAAATTATTCATTTGGATTTCGGCGCGTTTTTAAATATAAGAGTTAACTCAATCATAAAAGATTTTTATAGCGGGCTTCTCAGAAGAGCCCCAAAACTTTGGGGCCGTTTTTATTATAAAACGGGCAAGAAGCAGCCGCAATCGATGAGTCAACGCTTGTTAAACCAAATTGGACGGAGCAATTTTCTCAATTACATTCAGCAAGTTAAACCGGATTTAATCGTTTGTACTTACCCGACTGTATCTTCGATTCTCGCCCAATTAAGAGTTAAACAGATTCTGCTTGTCCCGGTGGCTACGGTAATCACAGATTATACGGCCCACAGCCATTGGGTTCACCCAGGAGTTGATTGCTATATAGTAGCTTGTGCCAAAGTTAAGGATCTGTTGATGTCTTGGGGAATACAAGCTCAAAATATTCATGTAACAGGTATTCCTGTTAGTCCGAAATTTGAATTTAAGGCGGATCGCTTGTCTATTTGTAAAACATTGGGGTTAATGCCAGACCTTCCGACCGTCTTATTCATGGGCAGTTCTTATGGAGTATGTGAAAGCACCAAAAGAATTTGTCAGAAGCTGGCTGATTCTCAAGACCCTGTTCAATGTCTTGTCGTATGTGGCCATAATGACAAACTTTATAATTCTTTAGACGAAGTAATCGCACAGGCCCGAAATCCCTTGCTGCGCTATAAATTTGTAGATAATGTTGAAGAATTGATGTCCGTCTCTGACTTGATTATTACGAAAGCAGGGGGATTAACGGTATCAGAAGCTTTGACGAAACACTTGCCTCTGGTGATTTTCAGGCCGATTCCTGGACAAGAGGAAGAAAATGCACAGTATATCAAAGAGGTTGGGGTCGGATGCATCGCTGAAAGTGAGGAAGAGTTAGATCAAAGACTGTGTTACTTTTTAGAACATCCAGAGGAGATCGAAAGGATGCGTACTCAAGCGGCGATGGTCTCTGAAGGCCATTCCGCGGAACGAGCGGTTGAAGAAATGCTGCAATTGGTGTTAACGTCAAGCAGAAGGCAAAGAATCGGTTAAAATGATTCTTTGCCTTTTAATTTACTTTAGGCAATTTCTCTTAAAATCCTCGCCAATAATCCGGACGCAATTCGCCAGGGTCAGAGGTTTCTAAAACTCTATCAAGGGTTTTTAGAATTGAGGTGCGGTCCTCGGGCAGTGCAGCGCGAAGAGGCAGGTAATTGGAAGCATGATTACTCCGAAAAATACAGTGAGACACATCGAGGTTCTCCAGCATAGATCTAAGTTCAATTAAAGATTCCCAGGGATTAAGAAGTTGAAATTCACCTCGTTGAATAACTTCGTACAAAGGGGCCTCCGGTTCTACCATCAAGGTCAAAGCACCTAGATATTGAGGATCTATCTCACTGATGACCCGGGCAGTGTCGCGGGCATGAGCCTGGGTTAAGGCTTTTCCGCCTAAACCAATAATCACTGTACACGAGATAATCAGGCCGCTGGCTCTGAGCTTCTGACCGGCATTAATCATTTGTTCCGGGTTAACCCCCTTACGGACAAAGTTTAACACTTCAGAATTTCCGCTTTCGACACCTAAATAAACGATGGTTAGTCCATGTGCTTTAAGGGCGGCGAACTCTTCAGGTGTTTTAGCAAGAATATCCTTGGGTCCTCCGTAAATCCCGACTCGTTGAAGGCAGGTGAAGCTTGCATAAAGTTGATCAAGAATTTCAAGAAGCAGAGAGGTGTCAACAGCAAGAGCATCCCCATCCGCTAAAAAAATTCGCTCTGCCCTTGGGTTCTGGATTAAGCCTTCAGCGATCATTGCCTTAATTTCTGTACGTGATTTTATGCGAAAGGTTTTTTCTTTATACATGGTGCAAAAAGTACAGGCATTGTGCCGACAGCCAACGGTAATCTGGAGAATAAGGCTTCTGGCTTCACTGGGCGGACGATAGAGAATTCCTTCATAATGCACAGTATCCCCTCCAATAATTGTTTTGTTTGGCTTCTCTTCTTTTCTTTTCTACAAGCTTTAAAGAAGTACCTGCCAGTAAATTTAATCAATAGCAGTTTATTCAGGAGAAAGACTCCTGCTTTTGTAAGCATGAGCAGCCCCCCTCTGCTATTCTTCAGTAATGGTAGACTACCCAGCCGAAGTCTCGTTATTCAGCTCAGGCTGAATGAGTTCGCTTGGCTGACTACAGAGATTTTCTCTGCTGGAGACCGAAGATTCCAAGCATATGCTGGATAATTTTTTTACTCTTTTGCCACACTAATGATTATTAAAAAGTGAGGTGAGGGTATGATTTTGCGTTTTCGATCTCGGTGGATTGTTCTCATCGTGGGAGTGATTCTTAGTATTGCCCTGGCAGGAATTGCTCATGGGGCTTTAGGTGAGCGCTTACTGGGCAGAGGGAGCAGTGGCTCAGATGTTCAAGAAATGCAAAGGAGGCTGGTACAGTTAGGTTATGTTGTCGGCCCCATTGATGGGAAATTCGGTCCCAAAACTGAGGCAGCTATACGTAACTTTCAGAAAGATCGCGGCATAAAGGTTGATGGTTTGGCAGGGACTAAAACCATCAGCGAACTAAAACGTTTAACAGGACAGAGTACGAACGCTTCGGGGAAGGCTATTGGTTATAAGAACGTTGATATTAATCTCTTAGCCCATGCGGTAAATGGTGAGGCACGAGGTGAACCTTATCTCGGACAGGTTGCGGTTGCTGCGGTTATCCTTAACCGCATAGCAGATCCTGTCTTTCCCAAGACAATTGCCGACATTATTTATCAGCCGGGTGCCTTTTCGAGTGTTAGTGATGGGCAAATTAATTTGACGCCGACAGCTTCTTCCCTTCGCGCAGCTCGAGAGGCGGCAAGCGGGGTTGATCCTTCGAAAGGCGCTCTCTTCTTTTTCAACCCGGCAAAAACAACCAATAAATTTATTTGGTCCCGGCCTGAGCTCGTCAAAATTGGAAATCATATTTTTACGAAGTAGGAGGAAGAGTCATGCATAAAAGATTATGGATAGGAACTTTAGCTGTTGCTCTTTTGATCTCCTTAGGCTGGGGAATTAATGAATATCGGCTGGCTGGGGATTATCGTCTTGCTTCGGAAAATAACAGCCGCAGGGCATTCAGCGATTTTGCGAGTCATCTCGATCAAATGGAGACGGTTATGGCGAAGGGCAACGTAGCCAATACTCCTAACCAACAGATATATTACTTAAGTGAGGTATCGAGTAAAAGTGAAGGTGCCCTAAAAGATTTTTCGCAGCTTCCTGCAGATCAAGCGGGATTGAGTTACATTGGACAGTTTTTAACGCAGTCGGGTGATTTTGCGAGAACTTTAGCACAGAAAGTGGCAGGGGGAGGGACAATTACAGCAGATGATACGAAAACACTTCAAACGATGCACAATCAATTGATACCTGTTGATCAAAAGGTTCAAACCCTTATGTCGAGAATCGATACAGAGAATTTAGCCTGGACAGATCCTGGTCCCTCTCTGAGACAAAGGTTAGGTTTGGGTGGGCCGCAAATTGCAGAAGCAGCAGCCGACGGCTCGGAAGCATCGTCTAAATCCGTTAGGTCGGGATTAGATCAGTTAGATGCAAGCCTGCAAAAATTGCCGCCTTTCACCTATACAGGCGAGTACTCAGCGCGAGTTGTGCAGAAACCACTAGGTCTTCCGTCGGCACAGGTCAACAAAGCACAGTCTCAAAATGCAGCACGGAGCTTTTTAACTAAAGTGGGGTATGCCGATGCGACTCTAAGCTTTGCCGGAGATACTAATGGCGATTTTAAAGGATATTCATGGAAATACAAGGATGCTTACCTTGAGATCAGCCGTCAGGGCGGTGTCGTAACCCTTTACCGGGATCAACGTTCTCTTAATCCACGTACCTTAAGTATTGACAATGCTATTCAAAGGACTAAAAAGATTTTGACAACTCTTGGCTGGAATCTTGTGATTACTTCAAGTGAGGACTTCGGATCCTATGTGGAATTTGATGCTGTTGCTGAGCAGAATGGGGTAAGACTTTATCCGGATAAAGTCCGATTAATGGTAGCTTTAGATAACGGACAGCTTGTTGGACTCGATGCAACGCCTTATTATGCCTTCCATCATACAAGAACTTTTCCGGCAAAGATTACTATGAACCAGGCTGTGCAAAAACTACGCACCAATTTTAAAATACAAGAGAGCCGTCTGGCGGTTATTACCAAAAGCGGTAATCAGGAAATTTATGCGTATGAGTTTCGGGGACGATATCAGGGTGAAGATTATCTCGTTTATCTTAACGCCCAAAATGGTACGGAGGAAAAAATTCAGCGAATTATTAAGACACCACGTGGAGAGTATCTGCAGTGAGTGAATTACGGGGGACCCACTCCCACTTAAAGAAGTGGGAGTCTTACGCTTGGATAAAAACAAATCAGCGAGAGGGACGGTCCCCTCTCGCTCTTCAATATTAAGAATAAAAGAACAGGTTATTTAGGATTTTGTAATTTAAGTGAGAATTTAAACGTTTATGAAGGAGTTTTTTAGCGTAAGCGCGAATAGGCATTATAATTTTTAATAGATAGGGGTTAACTCATTTGCAAAAGAATGTGACCGTTCAAATCTTGGGCAGACAAAAGTACTCTGAGGGCCACGAAGATCAGCAAGAACTGTCTGTGCCGGGAACGTTTTACGAAAGGAACAACGCCTTCACTGTTGTCTATAAAGAGCCGGAAAGTGTCAGTGGATTTGCAGGAGTAACGACATTTTTGACCGCTAAAAAGGGTTGTGTAACGTTAAATCGTAAAGGTTCTGTCGATTTACTGCAAGAGTTTCGAGTTGGTGCTCGAAGCATCAGCAAGTATTCTACACCATTCGGGAAACTGTGGCTGAGCGTTTTGCCACAACGTGTTGAGAGTGACTTGACAGCGCAGAGGGGACGTATTAGTCTAGAATATGACCTTTTTGTCGATGATAATTTTGTAAGTCATAATTTGCTGTGGGTAACCATAAAGGAGGATAACCCTCATGAGTCTCTATGAGGATATTAAAACAGAAATAATTAGTCATTTGGAACAGGCTGCAAACAGTGCTAAAGAAAAAGGGGAACTAAACTTCGAGGAGCTCCCTAACTTCGTTTTAGAAGAGCCAAGGGAACGGCAGCACGGAGACCTTGCCACGAATTTAGCCTTAGTTATGGCTAAACAAGCGAAACGTTCTCCTCGGGACATCGCTGCGACGCTCATTCAACATCTGGATAAAAAAGGCACTTGGATTGAAGCCTCTGAAATTGCCGGGGCTGGTTTTATTAACTTACGTTTAAATCCATTATGGCTTACGGGTGTAATAAAAGAAGTACTTCAGGCAGGGGATCGCTACGGACAGGTCAATATGGGTAAGGGCCAGAAAGTTCAGGTTGAGTTTGTGAGTGCCAACCCGACAGGATTATTACACATGGGTAATGCTCGCGGGGCAGCTCTTGGTGACAGTCTCGCCTCCTTACTCGCTATGGCCGGCTATGAAGTTTCCCGTGAGTTTTACATTAACGATGCCGGAAACCAAATTCAAAACTTCGCCTTATCCTTAGAAGCTCGTTATTTACAACAATTGGGCCAAGACGCTCCTTTCCCGGAAGGCGGCTATCACGGAGAAGATTTGATTACGACGGTGAAAGGTTTAATTTCTAAAGTTGGAGATAAATATCTCTCCGTGGAACCCGGCTTGAGGCGGGAGTTTCTAGTAAGGTATGCTCTTGATGAAAAGATGCGGAATATCCGGGAGACCCTGGAGGATTTTGGTGTCAACTATGATGTCTGGTTTAGTGAACAATCGCTTCATGATTCCGGGGCCGTGCGTTCAGCCTTGGAAGACCTTCAAAAGAAAGACTATATTTATGAAAAAGAAGGGGCGCTTTGGCTGAAATCGACTTTGTTTGGGGATGAGAAAGACGAAGTAGTTGTCCGGAGTAATGGAACTCCAACCTATTTCGCGGCAGACATTGCTTACCACAGCAATAAATTTGATCGTGGTTTTGATCAAGTTATCAATGTTTGGGGTGCTGATCATCATGGACACGTTGCGCGAATGAAGGGGGCGATGTCTGCCTTAGGGTATAATGCGGACAACTTAACCATTATATTGATGCAGCTTGTCCGCTTGATTCAGGGAGGCGAAGTCGTTAAAATGTCTAAACGTTCCGGACAGTATATTACTCTGCGGGAGCTCATGGACGAGGTCGGAAAAGATGCCGCACGATTTTTCTTTAATCTACGGGATCCGGATTCCACCGTGGATTTCGATATGGATTTGGCCAAGGCTCAATCCTCAGATAATCCTGTGTATTATGTTCAATACGCTCATGCACGTTTGTCCAGTATTTTAAGGCAAGCTCAAGAGCTCGGGAATGTCGGCAATCCATCTGAGGAAGACCTGAAATTATTAACGACTTCGGAAGAGCGAGACCTTCTCAAAAAAATGGCGGATTTGCCAACGGAGATTGCGACGGCGGCTCGATTATTGGAACCCCACCGTTTAGCCCGTTATGTGCTTGATTTGGCAGCCTTGTTCCATACATTCTATAACAGCCAAAGAGTGCTGGTTGAGGATGAGGCCTTGCGCAGAGCCCGCCTCAGCTTGGTTCGTGCTGTGAAACAAATTATTGCTAATGTTTTAGGTATTCTAGGTGTTTCTGCCCCGGAAAAAATGTAATTTTTTCTGAGATTATTTTTATGGTTTAAAGGAGCGATTAGCAGGAAATATTTAGGGGTGGACCGAATATAGTGATATTCAAAACGACGAAGGGCGGTGGAGCTTTGAGCCACTCTTTAAGTAAAAAGAATAAACCGACAGAGGCAGATATTGCTTATGAGGTTCTAAAAGCCCATGGTAACCCTATGCATTATCAAAATTTAATTGATCAAGTCCTCCAACATTTAGGAATATCCAAGGAGGCTGTACGGATTGCCGAGGCACTGACCAAGATTAACCTTGATACTCGTTTTACATTTCTCGGGCGGGGAGAATGGGGGCTAAAGGTTTGGGAGCCGGCAAAAGCCTCGCGGCGCTCTGCTGCAATTACGTTGATGAATAAGCCTCCAGTGGATGACGATGATAAGCTGGGTGTTGATGCTGAGGATTTGGAATATGATGTCTTAGATGAAGATCCCCTTGAACTGGATGAAGGGTTTGAAGAAACAACTGAGACACAATCCGAAGAGAAATGGTAAGCTCTCATTGAGTAAGAATGGCTCCTGCCAAAGGATGTCCAGCTTGACATCCTTTGGCTTGCTAGCTAAAATAGATGAATAGGATACGAGAAAGAAACAATGTGACATGGCTTTGGTGTATACATGTCAATAAGGTCTTTCTGAGGGATAAAGTAAAGCTAGTACATTTGCAGACTAGCTTTATTTATGTGTTTGAGCACGTTCAATTATTTAAGGTCTGAAAGGAAAGGGTAAAGCGCATGACAAAATTTATTTTCGTAACAGGCGGTGTTGTATCATCATTAGGTAAGGGGATTACAGCCGCGTCCCTGGGTTGTCTTTTGAAAAACAGAGGCTTAAAAGTGGCTATTCAGAAGTTTGACCCTTATATCAATATTGACCCTGGAACGATGAGCCCTTATCAACATGGTGAGGTCTTTGTTACGGATGATGGAGCAGAGACGGATTTAGACTTAGGTCATTATGAGCGCTTTATTGATGTGCCGGTATCGCAAAACAGCAATGTTACTACAGGAAAGATTTACTGGTCCGTTCTGCGCAAAGAGCGTAAAGGTGATTATCTAGGAGGAACCGTTCAAGTTATTCCCCATGTCACTAATGAAATTAAAGAACGGGTTTATCGTGTTGCTCGAGAAAGTCATCCTGACTTTGTTATTACTGAAATCGGTGGAACGGTTGGGGATATTGAATCCTTACCTTTCCTAGAAGCAATCCGTCAGATGAAAAATGATATCGGCCTGGAGAATGTGATTTACATACACGTTACTCTGGTCCCCTATTTACCGATGTCGGGCGAATTAAAAACAAAGCCAACTCAGCACTCTGTTAAAGAGCTGAGAGGCATAGGGATTCAACCGACAATTATAATTTGCCGGACTGAAAAAGAACTCTCTAAAGAAATGAAAGAAAAATTGGCCTTGCTTTGTGATGTAGAGCAAGAGGCAATTATTCCTTGTGTAGACGCTTCAACAATCTATGAAGTACCTTTAATGCTGCAAAAAGAGGGCCTCGATGATATTGTTCTTCGCCGCTCAGGCATCAAGGCTCCTCCGGCTGATATGACTGCTTGGAAAGAGATGGTCGAAAGGATTAAATCTCCAACGTTAGAGACTGAGATCGCCATTGTAGGCAAATATGTTGAGCTGCCTGATGCCTATTTGAGTGTAGCGGAGGCTTTGCGCTCAGCGGGTACTGAGCATGGCGCCAAGGTGAAAATTCGCTGGATTAATTCAGAGAATATCGAAGAAGAATCTGCGGAAAAGTATCTTGAAGGGGTTAATGGCATTCTTGTCCCCGGCGGTTTTGGAAATCGTGGTATCGAGGGAAAAATTGAGGCAATCCGTTATGCCCGAGAGCAGAAAATTCCATTTTTGGGAATATGCCTAGGCATGCAGACGGCTATAATTGAGTTTGCCCGCAATGTTTGCGGCATGACAAATGCCAACAGTACGGAATTCGATACCGATACGGCTTATCCTGTTATTGACATTCTTCCTGAGCAAAAGGATGTTGAGGAAAAGGGCGGTACAATGCGTCTGGGAATATCTCCTGCTAAGCTCGTCGAGGGCAGTGAGGCTTTTCGGGCATATCAAGATCAGGTGATTTATGAAAGGCATCGTCATCGTTATGAGGTTAACAATCAGTTTCGCGGTGAGCTGGAAGCTGCCGGCTTGCGTTTTTCGGGAACGTCACTCGATGGACGGCTTGTTGAAATAACGGAATATCCGGATCATCCTTGGTTTGTGGCGTCTCAGTTTCATCCGGAGTTTAAATCTCGTCCCAATCGGGCCCATCCGCTGTTTAGGGAGTTTATTAGAGCGGCGCTTAAGTAGGGGACTTGTGTCACACAACGGCGTGTTGGAGGGACGGTCCTCGTGACACGCTCACGGCTTGTGTGTTAAGGGGACCGTCCCCTTGACACACCTTGACACACTCTCGTGTGACACTGCGTCCTGGTCTTGGGCCGGATTGGGTTGTTCTTTGGAGGAATAACTAAGATTTAACTTAGGAGAGTTCTGCTAGGCCTTTAAAGGGGATTGCATGAACTCTTTTTGTGTAATAGAGGCTCCTTTGATTAGCTATAGGTAACCCTGGCAAGAATGATTAAAGGTGGGATTGATGGATGGCTTATACGGCACGCTGGATTGATCAGGGTGAAAAATCCCATTTTAATATGAGTATACCGAATTTATTGGAGAATGGGACTTAGTTTATCGCCCTTTTGTCTATTTCCTGTGGAATTATTTAGAGGCTATATATAAAGGGATTATTGGCAAGCTGCGGCGAGCGCGGAGGAGATGAAAGCATGACGGGAACCTGGATTGAGGTCAATCTTGATGCTGTCGTGGCGAATTATCGTGAAATTACCAAACAGCTTCAACCGGGATCAAAATGTATGGCCGTTGTTAAAGCAGATGCTTATGGCCTGGGTGCGGCGGAAGTGGCGAAAGCCTTAGAACAGGCTGGATGTGAAGCCTTTGCCGTTACGAAAGCTGAAGAAGGATTGATACTGCGGGAGCAAGGGATTAAGGGAACTATTTTAATATTAGGGCCGACGACTAAAGAAGAATGGTATCAGGCTGTTAAAGCGGATTTACATTTGACTCTTTCAGAAATTTCTTGGATTAATGATTTGAACGAAGTGAGCGGACGGCTGGAAGCGGAAGGCTTTCCGCAAGTTAAGGTTCATCTCAAGTTAGAGACAGGTATGGGGCGAACAGGATTTTGGCCTTCAGAGCTGGAACCGTTGGCCAAGGCGTTGCTTGCAGCACCTCATATTCAAGTTGCGGGAGCCTATACTCATTTTGCCCGGGCGGCTCAAAGAGACAAGAGCTATACCGTCGAGCAGTATAATCGCTTCCGGGATTCCTTGGCTCGTCTGAAAGGCTTGGGAATTAACCCGCTTTGGCAGCATGTCTGTAACAGTGCGGCCTTTTTGGATTACCCCGAGTGGCATCATAATTTCGTGCGCATTGGGACTTTATTGGTGGGGCATTATCCTGGGGCAGGTTTTGCCGGGAAAATTAAACTGCAAGACCCCTGGACGGCAAAAAGTCAAATTGTGCAATTACGCAGAGTTCCTAAAGGAACATATGTGGGATATCAAAGTATTTATCGGACAAAAGCAGAGACACAGTTAGCCGTCATTCCTGTTGGGTACGCAGACGGCTTTGGAGTTGCCCCTCACTTTGTGCCCCAAGGATTCATAGACTTTCTTAAGATTATTATTAAGAATTTAGCAGCTTTATTTGGCGTAACTCTCGGTCAGGAACGGGTGGTGCTGAAAGGTCAGTCTGTGCGTATTGCCGGAAAAATCGGCATGCAGTTGACGGTCTTGGACATCGGAAATCTGAACTGTGCCTTAGGCGATGAAGTGGAAATTCCCTTGCGCCGTACTTTGGCAAACCCTCGAACCCTGCGAATATATCGACAAGGCCAACAAATATTGTCAAAACGCGTTATAAAAGAAGGAGTTTTACCGCTATATACAGAATATTCCTCCGTGACAGAAACTTGACGAGAAAGGGATGTAGCATGTGGCTAAAATTCTTATTGTCGATGATCAGCTCGGGGTCAGGCGACTGCTGTTCGAGACCTTTCGAGAGGATCAACATGAGGTTGAAATGGCTGCAAATGGAGTAGAAGCCCTTCGTTTGTTTGAATCCTTTGGACCTGATCTCATCTTAATGGATATGAAAATGCCTGGGATGAACGGTTTAGAAACATTAGAACGGATACGTGCCTTAAATCGCCAGGTAGGAGTCATTATGATGACAGCCTATGGAGATATTCAAAATATGGAACAAGCAAAGGACTTGGGGATACTTTGTTATATGGGGAAGCCCTTCGATTTATTTGAATTGAGAGAGCGTGTTGGAGCAATCTTGAAGGCAATCTAAGTGGCAGCATGGAGTTTAGTCAATACATTGAGCTTTTTGGATAGGAATTATTTATTTTTTATTTACTAAATCTTAGGTATTATTTTTGATTTTTTACTTTTTAGGCGGGAGTATGGGTACTCTCGCCTAACACTTTTTATTGGAGCTATGGCAGGAAAATCTTTTTATATGACGAAGTATAAGCTGTAGGAAGAGGTGGGAAATATGATTCTAACGACAAACACGACCATAGCAATTCAATGTCCCCAATGCGGGGAGCTAGAATTTCATGCCCTCTCTCTCTTTGCATTTTCTCAACAAGGACGCAAGAATCTGCGTTGTGGCTGCGGCTTACAATTAGTATCTGTTGCCAGCCGGAACCGTCAGCAGTTCAATATCAGTTATGCTTGTGCTTACTGTGGGCAGACCCATTATTTAAGGTTAAATCGTCGTGCCATTTGGGGCAAAGAGGCCCTGCCTCTTACCTGTCCTGCCGTAGAATCTTCCGTAGGATATATTGGTCCCAAGCAGAAAGTTACCCAGGCATGTCATGAACGCGAAAAATCCATTGGGGAATTGGCTGTGGAGCTGGGTTATCAAGAGGAGTTTGAAAACCCGGAGGTAATGCTTCGGATTTTAGATCATCTTCATGCTCTGGCCAAGCAAGGAGATTTGGGCTGCGCTTGCGGCAATCATCAATTGTCCTTTGAGTTATTGCCGGACCGAATCGAATTATATTGTGACTGCTGTGAGGCTGTGGGAGTTATTTATGCAGACAGTACGGATAATGTTCGTCAAGTTGAAGGGATAAACTCAATGTATTTAGAAGAAAATAAAACTTGGAGAATTAACAGTCCTTTACGTGGTCAGCCCCTTGCGAAAACCAATAAGGAGGAAGAAAAATGGCGCTAGTTCCTTGGGCAGTTATGAGATAAGGCGCCTAAAAGTCTTTAGCGGCAAAGGAAAAGTTTAAATGGAAAGTAGGCGATGATATGCAATTTTTCTTAGATTCAGCGAATCTTGACGAGATAAAAAAAGCTTGGGATATGGGTGTGATTGCCGGTCTCACCACTAACCCGAGTTTAGTGGCTAAAGAGGGAAAAGATTTTCACGAGCTGCTTAAGACAGTTACGGGAATTATCGATGGCCCCATCAGCGCTGAGGTTATCGCCCTTGATTACGAGGGTATGCTTCGGGAAGCTCGCGATCTCGCAGGAATCCATCCTAATATTGTCGTGAAAATACCTATGACCGAGGAAGGCCTTAAAACTGTTAAAACTCTGAGCTCGGAGAACATTAAAACGAACGTTACACTTATTTTTTCTGCAAACCAGGCTTTATTAGCAGCGAGAGCCGGAGCTGCTTATGTAAGTCCTTTTCTTGGTCGTCTCGATGATATTGGTGAAAACGGGCTTAACTTGGTTGCTGATCTATGTGAAATATTTCAAGTCCATAATATTGCTGCTAAGGTTATTGCCGCCAGTATTCGTAATCCTGTTCATGTTACTGAAGCGGCCAAGTTAGGTGCTGATTATGCAA
Source organism: Desulfosporosinus sp. FKA (assembly GCF_002196785.1). Taxonomy (NCBI): domain Bacteria; kingdom Bacillati; phylum Bacillota; class Clostridia; order Eubacteriales; family Desulfitobacteriaceae; genus Desulfosporosinus; species Desulfosporosinus sp. FKA. The sequence goes on from NZ_NAHZ01000032.1 coordinate 149,114, forward strand.
CGGTGCCTTTCTCCGTTTTGAGACAACTGTTCCGTCATCCCTTAACGGATGCAGGGATTGATAAGTTCCTGGCAGATTGGAAAACGTTAAAATCATAACTCTATGATTGGGATTTATCCGATATTTTTTCAATTACGAATGGTTAACTGGCATCAGCTAATCTGAGAAGGGATTGGCTGATGCCAACATTTTTGTAAAAAGTAGGCTTAATCTTCTAGTATGTAGTGGTTGAAAAGCCCCTAAAAGTATGTCACAATAAAACAGAAGAGAAGAAATGTGATACATATTTGGGAGTTTTTGAACGTGTATCAATCCTTGGATGTGAATAACTAAACAGATAATGAGGATAAATAGAAGGGGGTTCTAAATTGGAACGTGAACTTACCATGGAATTTGCTCGGGTAACTGAAGCCGCGGCTCTGGCATCGGCGCGGTGGGTAGGATTAGGAGATAAAGAGGCTGCTGATAACGCGGCTGTTGAAGCGATGCGTGCAGTATTTGACACGATTCATATGGATGGAACGGTAGTTATCGGCGAAGGGGAAATGGATGAGGCCCCTATGCTTTATATTGGAGAGCGAGTGGGTAATGGCGAAAGCCCGGAATTAGATGTTGCCGTCGACCCTTTGGAGGGCACAAATATTGTTGCCAAAGGGATAGCAGGAGCCATTGCTGTTGTGGCTATTGGCAAAAAAGGTTGTTTATTGCATGCACCAGATATGTACATGGACAAAATCGCAGTTGGCCCTGCAGCAGCAGGGAAAATTAAGTTAGATGCACCTGTAGCGGAGAATGTGTCTAATGTTGCGAAGGCTTTGGGAAAAAGTATCTGTGATATGACCGTTGTGATTTTGGATCGTCCCCGCCATCATAAATTGATTCAGGAAGTACGTAATTGCGGTGCAAGAGTTCGTCTTATTACAGATGGAGATGTTTCTCCTGCTGTAGCTTGCGCCTTTGAAGATACGGGAGTAGATATGATGATGGGAGTTGGCGGAGCACCGGAAGGAGTTCTTGCTGCAGCTGCTCTTCGTTGTATGGGGGGAGAAATGCAAGGGCGCTTGTGGCCTGAGAATGAAGTGGATGTCGCCCGGGCCCAGGCTTTGGGAATTAAAGATGTCAATAAGTTATTGACCATGGATGATTTAGTAAGCAGTGACGATGTCTTTTTTGCAGCAACGGGAATCACAGAAGGTGCTCTTTTGCGGGGAGTAACCTTTACTTCAAAAGGAGCCTTAACCCATACTGTTGTAATTCGAGGAAAGTCAGGAACTGTTCGCTTTATTGAAGCCCGGCATCGTTTTGATAAGAAGCCGCAATATGCTATGAAAGGTTGTCTTGATGGTCCAGTATAATTAATCTTAATTATGGGTAAGATACCTCGGTGTGTCTGGTAAATAATTGCGCTTCGAGGTGGTTCCGTTTCCATGGATTGTTTTCGAGATGAAGGAAAGCGGCGCATTGCCATAGTTACTGGAAGCGTCGCTTTTTTCATGGGTCTCAGTGGTTTTTTTCTGGAGGCTTCGCCTGTCAATGCTCAGGCAGTCACAGACCATATCGTTTGCTATTCAGTTTTCAGTCTGGAATCCAAGGCGGAGATGAAGGATCTTGCCGAAAGGTATCAGACGACAGTTTCGGCACTTACGAAGCAGAATCCCGCTGAATCATCAGGAAACTGCTTGAGTGTAACTTTGAAGGATAATTTTAAGAGTGCCAAAAAATGTTCAAGGGGAAAGGACATATCCTATATATGGCCGACAAATGGACCGGTAACTTCAGGATATGGTCCCCGCGCTGATGGGGATTTTCATCATGGCCTGGATATTGCTGCCTCCATTGGGACTCCTATTAAGGCAGCTGGTTCGGGTGAAGTAATTAAGACAGGTTGGTACGGAGTTTACGGCTTGACTGTGATCGTGAAGCATGAGGATGGAGTCGAGACACTTTATGGACATAACAGTAAAATCTTAGTTAAAACTGGTGATAATGTTCAGAAAGGGGAGACCATATCTTTTTCCGGAAACACCGGAAACTCAACGGGGCCTCATCTGCATTTTGAGATTCGGATGGATGGCAAAGCTGTTAATCCTAAAAAATTTCTGCCTTGAATTCCCACTAGTTCTCTTGATGTTTTATAACATTAAGTTAAAATTAAAGATAAGACTGCAAAGATCTTGACCTTGGAATAGTTTTCGTGCTAAAATAGTAAGAGTTGACTGGAATCGTGTCATCAACGGGTGCGGCAAAAAAGCGCCTCGATCCAAATGGGAAAGAAGGTGAAGACATGAAAGAAAAAATTCACCCGAAATACGAACAAACCACAGTGACATGTGCTTGCGGCGAGGTTATTCATACAGCAAGTACTAAAAAAGATATCAAAGTGGAAATCTGTTCGAAATGCCATCCCTTTTACACCGGGGTACAGCGTTTTGTCGATGCTGGCGGACGGGTTGAACGCTTTAAGAAGAAATATGGGATGTAAACAACGGCCTGCGGTCGTTGCTGAAGGAAGAGCAGAGCGCAAGCTCTGCTCTTCGCGGCATAAGCTCGGCACAAGCCGAGTTTTCTTTATACTATTAGAAAGCATAACTTTGGCATCATGAGGGTGGCACGAGTCGCTTTTACGAAGCATAATTTATTATGCCCTTAAGAAAAATAAACGTGAGGAGAGCAGTGGATGGATAGACCAGTCCAATATGGCGGTCAAGCCGTCATAGAAGGAGTTATGATGCGCGGCCCGCGGGAAAGTGCTATTGCAGTCAGGCTTCCTAACGGTGAGATTGAGGTAACCTGTATCGAAATCCATTCTTGGGCCAAAAAATCAATTTTCAAATTGCCTTTGATTCGTGGGTTTGTGGCACTGATAGATTCTTTAGTCGTTGGGACACGGGCTTTAACATTTTCGGCTAATCGTTCGCTGGGAGAAGAAGACGGTAAAGAGAGCGAAGAACTTGGCTTCTGGGAATTGGCTTTAACCATCGGCTTGGCTTTTGGTTTAGGCTTATTGTTTTTTGTTGGTTTGCCGACCGGGGTAGCGCATTTGTTTCAAAGTAAAGTGACAGGGACTCTCTGGCAAAATCTTTTAGAGGGAGCAATACGCTTAGCGATATTTTTTATCTACATTGTGATTATTTCCCGACTTAAGGACGTTCAGAGGGTTTTCCAGTACCATGGCGCTGAGCATAAGGCAATTTTCACTTATGAAGCAGGAAAAGACTTAACTGTAGAAAATGCGCGTTCTTTTTCCAGACTGCACCCGCGCTGCGGAACAAGTTTTTTGTTAATCGTAGTTGTGGTGAGCATCTTTGTTTTCGCCTTTGTCGGTTTACATCCTTTATGGTGGCGTATTGTATCCCGTGTATTACTGATGCCGTTGGTAGCCGGTCTTGCTTATGAGATCCTTAAATTCTCCGCACGGCATTTGGAATCACCACAGTTTCGCTGGCTTATTGTTCCGGGTTTGTTGCTGCAGAAATTAACAACGCGTGAACCGGATGATTCGCAGCTTGAAGTTGCCTTAGCTGCCTTGAAGGGTGTTTTGGATTCGGGTCAAGAACTAACCTAATTTTTTGGGGTGTGAATAATGCTAGAGAAACTTTATGAAATAGAACGTAAATATGATGAGCTTACAGAGCTTCTAAGCGATCCTGAGATTATTGCCAATCAGACAGAATGGCAAAAATATGCTAAAACTCAAGCAGGCATGACCAATCTTGTTACGGCTTTCCGAGAATACCAAGAGGTGACACATCAACTGGAAGAAACAGAAAAACTTCTGCAAGAAAAGCTTGATCCTGAAATGCTGGAGATGGCCGAACAAGAGCGGGATGACTTGAAAAGCCGGTCTCAGAAACTTGAGGAATCTATGAAAATCTTACTTTTGCCCAAAGACCCTAATGATGAAAAAAATGTCATTATGGAAATTCGGGGAGGAGCCGGCGGCGAAGAAGCAGCTCTTTTTGCGGGAGATCTCTATAAGATGTATACTCGTTACGCTGAGGAACAGGGCTGGAGGACAGAAGTCCTGAGTGCCAGTTACACTGATATTGGCGGATATAAAGAAATAATTTTCATTGTTGAAGGTTATGGGGCTTACAGCAAGCTGAAGTTTGAAAGTGGTGTCCATCGTGTTCAACGGATTCCAACTACAGAATCAGGGGGGAGAATTCATACCTCAACGGCTACTGTTGCAGTTTTGCCTGAAGCAGAGGAAGTGGAAGTTTCTATTAATCCCAATGACCTGAGAATTGATATTTTTTGTTCGAGCGGGCCGGGAGGTCAATGTGTAAATACTACCCAATCAGCTGTAAGAATTACACATTTACCGACAGGAATAATTGCAACGTGTCAGGATGAGAAATCTCAACTTAAAAACAAGGAAAAGGCTCTGCGCGTTTTACGCGCTCGTATTTTAGAAAAAGCTCAGGAAGAGGCTATGGGCGAACAGGCTTCTGAACGCCGAAGCCAAGTTGGCACAGGAGATCGAAGTGAGCGGATACGGACGTATAATTTTCCCCAAGGACGAGTAACTGATCATCGTATAGGTCTAACCCTCCATCGTTTGGAGACTATTCTGGCGGGAGACATGGAAGAAATCATCCAAGCCTTAATCACGTCAGATCAAGCTGAACGCTTAAAGAACGAGATAGCTTAGGAGACATTGAATCAGGAGGTTAACTTAGCTTTGAACGTACTGGAAGGGATGCGCTGGGGTGAGGCACAGCTTCTGGACAAGAATATTGATAACGCCCGCTTTGATGCAGATATGCTGCTTGCTGAAGTTCTCAAAGTTTCAAGAGACAAACTGTATTTTGACCGGGATCGCGAACTAAGCAATGAAGAAGAAAATGCTTTCAAGCATTGGATTGTCCGTCGTTCTGAGCATGAGCCTCTTCAATATATTTTAAAATCCCAGGAGTTTATGGGACTTCCCTTTTATGTCGATGAGCGAGTGCTTATCCCCCGCTCAGATAGTGAGACGTTAGTCGAGACTTGGCTGGAATTAGTTCGCCAGGAAGAAAAGCAAGGGCGAGCAGGGATAAAGGTGGCGGATCTCTGCACGGGAAGCGGAGTTCTTGCCATCTCCATGGCCTATTATTATCCAAAAGCTGAAATTGTGGGCTCTGATCTTTCCTCAGAAGCTCTCGAGGTGGCTCGAGTGAACGCTGGCAACTTAGGTGTTTCAGTGAACTGGCGGGAGGGCGATTTTGCAGCTTCCATTAGGGGGGAATGTTGGGATTGGATTATCTCTAATCCTCCCTATGTTTCAATGGCAGACTACGTTCAGTGTGCTCCCGAGATATTTCGTGAACCTTCCATGGCTTTTTTAGGCGGACAAGATGGCCTGAAATTTTATCGCCGGCTGGCAGAAGAGGCGAGAACGCTCTTAAAACCGGAAGGGAAAATTTTATTGGAAATTGGTTGGGATCAAGGTGAAGCCGTTTGCGGTATTTTTCAAAAGAAGGGTTTTGCGACTCAAGTGTTCCCGGATTTGGCAGGACGAGACCGGGTGATCTTAGCGAGGTGAACATCGGTGCAGACAAAACGAGTATATATTGACGGAGTATCTCCGGAACCTGAATTAATATCTGAAGGGGCGAATTGGCTTCGTGCAGGAGAACTTGTGGCATTTCCGACAGAAACGGTTTATGGCTTGGGGGCTAATGCCCTGAGTGCTGCTGCTTGCGCTAAAATTTTTGCCGCCAAAGGCAGACCCCAGGACAACCCTCTGATCGTACATGTTTGTAATCGGGCTATGGCCGACAGGTATGTGGACGGTTGGACAGCTGAAGCGGAACTATGTGCTCATCATTTTTGGCCTGGACCATTAACGTTAGTACTTAAAAAGAAGCCGCTTATACCGGATAATGTCACGGCCGGATTGCCTAACATAGCTCTCAGAATGCCGAGCCATCCTGTTGCTCTGCGTTTAATCGAAGAAACAGGCCTTCCTATTGCGGCACCAAGCGCCAATCAATCGGGAAAGCCCAGTCCAACTAACGGCAGCCATGTCTGGCGTGATATGAAGGGAAAAATCCCCCTGATTCTTGATGCCGGAGCATGTCCGGTGGGGCTGGAATCGACGGTTCTTGATTTAAGCGGGAATGTGCCTACGATTTTGCGCCCAGGCGGAATCACTAAGGAAAAATTAGAAGAAATTCTGGGAGAGGTTCAGGTTGATGTTCCCCAAGAGAATCAAGCCCCTAAAGCGCCGGGAATGAAGTATCGTCACTATGCTCCTCAGGGTGAAATGATTTTATTGGTGGGCTCTTCACAACGCGTTGTACAACGCATGGGAGTGGAAATCCAACGCGGCCATGCGCGGTTAAAGAAGGTTGGGATTCTTTGCACCCTTGAAAGCGCCCCGTTTTTGCACCATCTTCTTCCGGATCTTCTTTTTGTCATGGGCTCCCAAAATCGGCCCGAGGAAATTGCTGCGAGCTTGTTTGAAGGACTTCGGGTTTGTGATGAAAGAGGCATGGATTTGATTTTAGCAGAAGGAATAGAAGAGACTGGTTTAGGAAGTGCAATTATGAACCGCTTGCAGAAAGCAGCCGGGCAAAGGGTAGAATTTATATAGGTATTAACCTCGCGTCTAAGAGGCCCTTCCCTTAGCATATACATAGGGAGAACGGAGGGAAGGGTATTGAATTTAGCGTGGGTTATTGCCGTAGCAATTGCCTTAGGCACAGATGCATTCTCCTTATCACTGGCGATCGGCTTGTCCGGAATTAGGAAAGGCTTAATGTTGAAATTTATCGTTGTCGTAGCTGCTTTCCATGTGCTGATGCCTTTGGGTGGAATGGTCTTAGGTCAGGCTTTAGGAGCTATTTTAGGACAATTTGCAAGTTGGATTGGTGCCTTGATCTTGATAGGCTTGGGCGGGCATGTATTTTACAAAGTATACCATCCAACGAAAGAACAATTTTCCTTTGCTGAGGCTAAGAAAGCCTTGCGGCAGAAAAGACTGTTTGTAGACATTTCCTATAAAGGATGGAGCCTTTATGTGATGGCGGCTAGTGTCAGCTTGGATGCTTTGAGCGTAGGCTTTTCACTAGGGACGTTTGGCTTCAATATCTTGATCAGCGTTATAGCAATGGGTCTTATTGCAGGATTGATGACAGGAATGGGCCTGCTTTTAGGACGCGTAATCGGTACACGTTTGGGAGATAAGGCGGAATTATTGGGTGGCATCGCTTTGTTTTTAATTGGCGTAAAATTGTTATTCTGATGGGGTGTCGTTATGGCGTTAAAACTGCTGTTTGTCTGCACGGGCAATACTTGCCGAAGTCCGATGGCAGAAAGGCTGGCCCGGCAGATTTTGGGCAAAGAGGTTCAAGTCACTTCGGCAGGAATAGAAGCTTGGGAAGGTGAGAAGGCAAGCCTTCAGGCTTTAGAAGTTCTTAAAGAAAAGAAATTGGATCTTTCCGATCACCGGGCAAGGAAAATCAGCGCAGAACTAATGAGCGAGGCAGATTGGATTATTCCAATGACCCTAGCTCAGGAAGAACGTCTCAAATATCGTTTTCCTGAATTCGCTTCTAAAATTCGCTGTTTAGGCGGATGGGGAGAGCGGGGACGAGATATTCGCGATCCTTGGATGGGTTCAGTTGATGAGTATCGTCAGACAGCTTTAGAAATTGAGGAGCTGCTAGACTCTCTTAAGGAAGGCCTCGCGGAGGATATTGAGAAACAGAGCAAAGCATAAGATGAAATGAAGATGATTACACTAGCGACGTTGTCGCTATTTTTTTTGGGATTGCCAAGTTTTCATAGTTTGCAGGGATTTTGTAAGTATTTGTAGAACTGAATGAATAGATAGAAATGGAGGAATTAAAGTGAGAGTTGTTCTTGGAGCAGACCATGGAGGATACGAACTCAAGGAGGCCATTCGCGGTCACCTAGAGTCACAAGGATATGAGGTTTTCGACGTAGGAACTCACTCGACAGATTCAGTAGACTATCCCATGTATGGATTTGCAGTAGGTAATGCCATCCTAAAGGGTGAAGCTGATTTAGGAATTGCTGTATGTGGAACGGGACAGGGAATATCTATAGCTGCTAATAAACTTCCGGGAATTCGCTCTGCCGTTTGCACGGAGACCTTTTCGGCAAGGATGGCTCGAGAACATAATAATGCTAATGTTTTAGCCTTAGGCGGAAGAGTTGTAGGTGTTGGACTGGCGCTTGACATCGTTGATATCTTTCTGAAAACGGAGTTTTCAGGGGGAAGACATGAACGGCGCATAAATTTGATTACCGACTTTGAACTTGGCAAGAAGGTTTGATATTAGACCGTGGAAGGAGGAGCCTTGTACGTGGAAAACGATGCTTCGCAAAAACTTCAAGAATTAAAGCAAGAGTGGGAAGGAATTCTTGATGGCTTCTTTCAGCAAGTGACACTGCGTTCTCAGCAGATTCTTGTTCTAGGATGCAGCACCAGTGAGGTCGTTGGACATCGAATAGGGCAAGGAAGCAGTTTAGAGGTTGCTGAGATATTATTGCCGCCCTTGTTAAATCGAGTTCATCAAAAAGGAATTTATTTAGCAGTTCAGGGATGCGAACACATTAACCGTGCTTTAGTTGTCGAAGAGGATTGCGCAGAACATTATGGCTTAGAGATCGTTACGGTACTTCCTGCGCTCCATGCCGGAGGTGCTATGACTGTTAAAGCTTGGGATTCCTTTACGTCACCGGTCATGGTTGAGACCATCCAAGGCCATGCCGGGATAGATGTTGGAGATACTTTCATCGGTATGCACCTGCGCCCGGTCGTTATTCCTGTCCGGATTCACGTTAAAGAATTAGGTGAAGCTCATCTTACCTTGGCCCGGACTCGCCCGCGTCTCATCGGAGGTCCAAGGGCCAGATACGAATAATCTAAGCGTGAGTTGAGAAGAAGAAAAAATGTATCTTCAAATTACAGAATAGGAGCGAATAACATGGATTATATCAATCAATGGGTTAAACCACAGGACCCGGAAGTCGCTGCAGCAATGGAACAAGAGGAAAATCGACAGAGGCAGACTATTGAACTTATTGCTTCCGAGAACTTTGTAAGCAGAGCCGTCTTAGCCGCTCAAGGTTCAGTTTTAACCAACAAATATGCCGAAGGTTATCCGGGCAAACGCTACTATGGAGGCTGCGAATATGTCGATGTGGTAGAAAATTTAGCTCGGGAACGGATTAAAAAAATTTTTGGGGCCGAACATGCCAATGTTCAGCCACATTCAGGATCTCAAGCCAATATGGCAGTATATTTCGCTATGTTAAAACCTGGAGACACTGTGCTGGGAATGAATTTATCTCATGGAGGACATTTAACGCACGGCAGTCAAGTGAATATTTCCGGAACTTATTTTAACTTTGTTTCTTATGGAGTCGATAAGGAAACTGAACGTATTGATTATGAAATGGTACGCAAATTGGCCCTTGAGCATAAGCCAAAATTAATCGTTGCCGGGGCGAGTGCTTATCCGCGAATTATTGATTTTGCTAAAATGCGAGAAATAGCCGATGAAGCAAAAGCTTTATTTATGGTTGATATGGCACATTTTGCCGGTTTAGTGGCGGCAGATCTTCATCCATCTCCAGTACCTTATGCTCACTTTGTAACTTCAACAACGCATAAGACCTTGAGGGGACCGCGGGGAGGGTTAATACTCTGTAAGGAAGAATTTGCCCAAGCCATTGACAAGGCCATTTTCCCCGGGATTCAGGGAGGGCCGTTGATGCATGTTATTGCTGCCAAAGCAGTCGCCTTTGGAGAAGCTCTGCATCCGGAATTTAAAGAGTATCAAAAACGAATCGTGGAAAATGCTCAAGCACTGGCGCAGAGCCTGGTAGAAAAGGGGTTCCGACTTGTTTCCGGAGGAACGGACAATCACCTTATGCTTGTGGACGTAAAACCGAAAGGGCTAACCGGTAAAGAAGCCGAACATATTCTCCACGAAGTCGGTATTACTGTCAATAAAAATACGATTCCTTTTGAAACGGAAAGTCCTTTTGTCACCAGCGGCATTCGTATTGGCACGCCTGCGGTTACTACTCGGGGGATGAACCCTCAGGCTATGGTGCAAATCGCCGAAGCAATTGACCTTGCCTTGACCTCTCACCGTGAACCTGATAAACTAGCGAAGGCACGGGGAATTGTCAGCGCACTATGTGCTGAATATCCCTTATACGCTAATTTAAATTAGGAGTTGAGACCATAATATGGCAAAACTTCAAGTTCTTGACCACCCTCTCATTCAACATAAGTTATCCTTGATTCGCGATGAAAAAACGGGCTCTAAAGAATTTCGGGAGCTTGTTGAGGAAGTCGCAATGTTGATGGCTTATGAGGTAACCCGGGATTTTCCCCTTCAAGAAGTCGAAGTTCAAACCCCGGTAGGTTTGGCTAGAACCAAAGTAATTGCTGGTCGAAAAGTTGGGTTAGTTCCTATTCTTCGAGCGGGATTAGGTATGGTTGACGGCATGCTGCGGTTGATTCCTGCGGCTAAGGTTGGACATGTGGGTTTGTATCGGGATCCGGAGACTCTCTCTCCGGTAGAGTATTATTGCAAACTTCCCAGCGATATTGCCGAGCGGGATCTGATTGTTATCGATCCCATGCTGGCAACAGGAGGTTCGGCCTCTGCTGCTATTACATTTTTAAAAGATCGTGGAGCTAAAAATATAAAATTAATGTGCCTCATTGCAGCACCGGAAGGTATAAAAGCTGTACAAAGTGCACATGCTGATGTTGATATTTTTGTTGCTGCCGTCGACGAGCGTTTAAACGATCATGGCTATATAATCCCGGGGCTCGGTGATGCCGGGGACCGTCTGTTTGGGACAAAATGATGAAACGGGAAAAACGCCCTAGCTGGGATAGTTATTTCATGCAGCTGGCACATGTTGCAGCCGGACGTTCTACCTGTCTGCGACGTCAAGTTGGAGCTGTAATTGTTAAGGACAAACAAATCTTAACGACAGGCTATAATGGGAGTCCTTCGGGACTCCAACATTGTGAACAAATTGGGTGTCTGCGGCAGAGCTTAGGCGTTCCTTCAGGGGAGCGTCAGGAGATCTGCCGTGCTGTGCATGCGGAACAAAATGCTATAGTACAGGCAGCCAAGCATGGAGTGGCAATAACGGGGGCGGATCTTTATGTAACGCATCAGCCCTGTGTGCTCTGCACAAAACTGCTTATTAATGTCGGGATTATACGTGTGTTCTATCGTTATCCCTATCCGGATCAACTGGCCCTGGAGATGGCTAAAGAAGCGGGACTTCAGTTGATTCACTTTGAGGAAGACATTCCGAAATTGTGATTGTTTGGTCACCTCTCTATATCAAGTGAGAGGTGACTCAATCGAAGGGAGTAAGCCTGTGATCAGACGAAAAAAAGTGATGGTGGTGTTCGGTACACGGCCAGAGGCAATTAAAATGGCCCCTGTTATCCAAGCCCTTAGGCAGCAAGAAGCAATTCACTGTCAGATCACCGTGACAGCCCAACATCGCGAGATGTTAGATCAGGTTCTGGAATTGTTTAAGTTAACTCCTGATTTTGATCTTAATCTAATGAAACAAGGTCAAACTCTGACAGATATAACAACACGCGCTCTTAATGGACTCCGGGAAGTATTCCAGCAGGAATCACCTGATCTTGTATTAGTTCACGGAGATACAACGACTACCTTTGTAGCTGCTCTGGCCGCCTTCTATGCCCAAATACCTATCGGGCACGTTGAAGCGGGATTGCGTACGGGAAATAAATATTCTCCCTATCCGGAAGAAATGAATCGCAGACTGGCTGGAGTCCTGACAGATCTGCATTTTGCGCCTACGGAAAGAGCAAGAGAAAATCTCCTGCGCGAAGGGGTTGCGCAGGAAAAAGTATTTGTTACAGGTAATACTGTGATTGATGCTTTGCTGGCGACGGTAAAAGCTGATTATCTTTTCCGGGAACCCCAAATTCAAGCCATCCTTAAACAAGGTCATACATCGCGAATGGTTTTAGTTACCACCCATCGCCGAGAAAATCTTGGGGAACCGATGCGGCAAATATACCAGGCTTTAAGCAAGATGCTGGAACTATTCCCTGAAACATATGTAGTATTTCCAGTTCATAAGAATCCAAAGGTTCGAAAAGTTGTTGATGAAGTCCTTGGAAAACACTCTCGTGTCTATCTTATTGAACCAATGGATTATGAACCATTTGTAAATCTGATGGCACGGTCGTATTTAATATTGACAGATTCAGGTGGGATTCAAGAGGAAGCCCCTTCTCTCGGTAAGCCGGTTTTAGTAGTCAGAGATACTACAGAGAGGCCTGAGGCAGTGGAAGCTGGGACAGTTTCCCTTGTTGGTACGGGGTATGACAGTGTGTTATCTGAGCTTAAACGTTTGTTGAGTGATGATGATGCTTACCGAAAAATGGCAATGGCAAGCAATCCGTATGGAGACGGCCATGCAGCAGAACGAATCGTGCAAATTATTAATAAAAATTGAATTCAGCAATAGAAATATACTATGTATAAAAAAGCACAAAGTTATGGTATAGTATGTTACAATAGGATTTGGAAATAACGCAAAAGATAAAGAGCAAAAGATAATCTTAAAAATAATCTTTTGAATACTCTTTTATCGAGGATAAAAAGAAGGATTTATACATTAGTTACGCGGAAGTATTTACTAGCACATAGCAAAGGACGAGGGAATGTGGCGAGTAGTCTTAAAGGATGGCAAAAGGCACTAGCGATAGGTTCAAGTATTGCGTCCATATTGGCAGGACTCGTCGGTGGAGGATTTTTTTTGGGGCGATATCTGGATGCTCGTTGGGGAACACAGCCCTTATTCACTATTGGCCTGATGCTGGTTGGGCTAGTATTCGGAGCGAGCTATCTAATAATTACTTTAAAAGAGTGGATAGCCGATGAGAAGTAGCCGCGTTGCCTTCTGGGGCGTAACAGCATGTTTATTACTGGGATTTGCAGTGACAGGCTATCAAGGTTTCTTGGGAAGTTTAGTAGGGTATTGGGCCGGTTTCGGTTATACCATTTGGGTCTACCGTGATACGTTAATTAGTTCAGAGCTTGATATACATAACGCAATAAGACATATGCGCCGAAACTTTTTTTCTCGGTTAGGAGTAGTTACCTTAATTGTCGCCGCTGTGGGACGTTTTCAAAGGGGCTGGCTTCCAGGTTTAGCATTAGGGATTGCTGTGGGGTTGATAATTTCTTTTATCACCGTTGCAATACAAAGAAATCATTTAGAAAGGGGGGAGGAAAAGAATGGCTGACGAAACCGTATTATGGCACTTGGGAAACATGACCTTCCACGCAAGAACATTAATTAATACTTGGCTGGTAATGGCTGCTATTTTAATTTTTTGCTTAATAGGGGTTCGTAATTTAACAAGCGGCAAACCTGGTAAAATGCAGAATGTCATGGAATGGATTGTCGACTTTGTTAAGAACCTGGTATCCGATAATATGAACTACGAACAAGGACGCCCGCTCTTAGGTTATTTATTGACGTTGATTATGTTTGTTTTCTTTTCTAACATGGTCAGTGTGATCCCGAACCTAACATTTGGCCTTTTCGAGAATTTTCACATAGACTTTGCCCATTTGAATGAAATTTTTGCACGTCAAGAGTATTTTTCAGCTGCACCCACTTCAGATATTAATGTTACCATGGCTTTAGCATTATTAACAATTATTTTGGTAGTAAGCCTGGGCATAAAGACTAAAGGGGCGCATTATTTCCATCATTTTGTTGAACCTAATCCGGTATTTGCGATTATTCACCTTATTGACTTATTGGCTAAGCCATTGACGCTCGCCTTTCGTCTATTTGGAAATATCTTCGCCGGCGAGATCCTTGTCAAGGTTATTTGGATGCTTCCAGGAATTAGTGTTCTTCCAGGAGTATTGCCGCAGGTTGTTTGGCTGGCCTTTAGTATCTTTATCGGTGCCATCCAAGCATATGTATTCACGGTATTGACTACCGCGTATATATCTCAGGCGGTCACGCCCTCTGAGCACTAATTTAACCGTTTTTGTCACCATTCTTAGGTTAGTTTTCAGTGAAGTTTTGAAGTTCACTGAGGGAATAATTTTTATTAATTTTTGGAAATTAAGAAGGGAGGAAATTTAATGGAAGCGCATGCTGCAGCTGCACTTGGTGCAGGAATTGCTGCTGGTTTAGCGGCCTTTGGAGCATCACTCGGTAATGGTAATGTTATTAGCAAAACGATTGAGGGTATCGCTCGTCAACCAGAGGCTAAAGCAACATTACAATCAACCATGTTTATCGGTGTAGGCTTGGTTGAGGCTCTGCCACTCCTTAGCTGGGTCGTTGGACTGTTGTTGATGTTTACAGTGAAGTAAGTTCGTATGATGGGCTAACGGATTGCGCCTATCTTAATCAAGGGGGGACGTAAGTTCCCCCTTGAAAAAAATCATCCCGACGACAATCAGACTCGAGAGGGGGGTAGACCATTGGGTGGGAATCCTATTCAATTCGACTGGACATTAGTAGCTACAATTATATCATTCCTGCTGCTCGTTTGGCTGCTGAAGGCGAAAGCATGGGGCCCGTTAATGAAAGTAATGGAAGAACGGCGGACTCATATTGAATCCATGCTTTCCCAGGCGGAAAGTGAACGACTACAGGCTGAACAAATAAAACGTGAATACCAAGAAGAAATGCGTAAAGCTCGTCAGGAAGCTCAAGAGGTGATTGCCAAGGCCACAAAGGTGAGTGAACAACGTGCCGCTGAAATCTTGGCTGAATCCCACGAGGAAGCTGAAAAAATCAAGAAATCTGCCCTTGTAGATATTGAAAGAGAACGGGATCGCGCAATTTCTGAAGTTAAGGCACAAGTTGCGGATCTGTCAGTTCTCGTGGCTGAAAAGATTATTCGTCAAAAGCTTGACCTGAAAGGTCAAGGGGATCTCATTGAACAATTCATTCAAGAAGTAGGGGAAATGCAATGATAAATGGATCACTTGCTCGCAGATACTCTCAAGCCTTGTTTGAAATTGCCTCGGAGACATCCCTTGATTCAATTGATGCCGACTTACGTGAACTAACGAAATTGGTTGAGGGAAATGATGAGGTCAAAAAGGTTTTGCTCCACCCACATATTTCGCTTAGCGAAAAGAAGTCGGTGATGGCAAAAATTCTTAGAGACGACTTCAGTGAAACTGTCCGTCATTTCCTCTATCTTTTGATTGACCGCAAAAGAGAAAATCTCTTGCCGTTCATTCAACGTGAGTTTACTCGGCTGGCGGATGAGGCACGAAGAGTTGTGGAAGCAAAAGTGGCTAGCGCCATTGCCTTAAGTGCTTCGCAACTCGACGATCTCAAAAAGGCTATAGGCCGTATGACGGGGAAAGATGTCCGTCTAATCAGCGAAGTACGAGAAGAACTCATTGGGGGAGTTCTTATTCAAATCGGAGACCGCGTGATGGATGGGACCATTGCACACGCTTTGGCTAAAATGCGTGAGGATTTACGTAAAAGCACAGATAAACCTCAGGAAGTAGGGGTGAAATAAAAGGATGAACTTGCGTCCAGAAGAAATTAGTTCTATTATCAGACAGCAAATTGAACGCTATGAATCGGCTGTCGATACCGTAGACGTCGGGACAGTTATCCAGGTTGGAGACGGAATTGCGCGTGTCTACGGTTTAGAGAAAGCCATGGCCGGTGAACTTTTAGAGTTTCCCGGTAAAGTATATGGCATGGCCATGAACCTTGAAGAAGATAATATTGGCTGCGTTATTCTTGGACCCTTCGCAGGGATCAAAGAGGGCGATCAGGTCAAGAGAACAGGTCGGATCGTGGAGGTCCCTGTCGGCGAGGCTTTGATTGGCCGGGTTGTTAATGCCCTTGGTCAGCCTATTGACGGCAAAGGGGAAATTGTAACGGATAAATTCCGTCCTATTGAAAACCGGGCATCTGGTGTTATTTCCCGGAAATCAGTACATGAACCTGTGCAAACCGGTCTTAAATCAATTGATGCTATGGTTCCCATTGGCAGAGGTCAGCGGGAATTAATCATCGGTGACCGTGAAACAGGCAAAACTGCTGTAGCAATCGATACGATTATTAACCAAAAAGGCCAAGATATGATTTGTATCTATGTCGCTGTTGGACAAAAAGCTTCGACCGTTGCCAGCGTCGTTCAAAAATTAGAAGAAAACGATGCTATGAAATACACGATTGTCGTAGCTGCCACAGCTTCTGAATCAGCACCAATGGTTTATATTGCGCCTTATTCCGGTGCTGCCATGGGTGAAGAATTCATGTATAACGGCAAGCATGTCTTGATTATTTATGATGATCTCTCGAAACAAGCGGTTGCTTATCGTGAACTTTCACTGCTCCTGAAGCGTCCGCCAGGCCGTGAAGCGTATCCTGGGGATGTTTTCTACCTCCACTCTCGTCTCTTGGAGCGGGCTGCCAAACTTTCTGACGAACTCGGCGCCGGTTCAATGACAGCACTTCCTATTATCGAGACTCAGGCCGGTGACGTTTCGGCTTATATTCCTACAAATGTTATTTCCATTACAGACGGTCAAATCTTTTTGGAATCAGACCTCTTTTACTCCGGTTTCCGTCCGGCCATCAATGTTGGTCTCTCCGTTTCCCGGGTAGGCGGCAGCGCCCAAATCAAAGCCATGAAACAAGTAGCCGGTCAGCTCCGTTTGGATCTTGCCAGCTATCGTGAATTAGCGGCATTTGCCCAATTTGGTTCTGATTTGGATAAAGTCACCCAAATGCGTCTTAACCGCGGTAAAGTGACCATGGAAATTCTTAAACAGGCACAGTACGCAACCTTACCTGTCGAAGAAGAAGTTGTTGTAATTTACGCTGCGGTTAAAGGATTTACCGATGATATCGACATTGAGAAGATTGGAAAATTTGAGCAAGAGTACCTGCGTTTCATGCGCTCCGTTAAGGCTGACCTGTTAACTAAAATCCGCACCGAAAAGGCGCTCTCCAAGGAAATGATCGCCGATCTGGAAAAAGCGATTAACGAATTTAAACAGGGGTTTGTGGCCTAGATTAAAAAGGAGTAGGTGAATGAGGTGGCAGGAGTACGCGATATTCGTCGCCGGATCCGCAGCGTACGCAATATGCAGCAGATCACGAAGGCGATGAAAATGGTTTCCGCGGCCAAACTCAGAAAAGCCCAACAAAAACTTATCGCTGCCCGCCCGTATGCCAACCAATTGCAAGGGGTCTTGGAGCGCCTATCACAGGCTGGGGATACTGTTCATCCGCTCTTAGTCAAGCGGCCTGTGCAAAAGGTGGTTTATGTATTAATTACATCGGACCGTGGTCTCTGCGGAGGGTATAATGCTAACCTGATCCGGAAGACGACCGGTTTGATTGCCGAAACGCCGCAAGAAGTTAAGTTGGTGACGGTAGGCCGCAAAGGTCGGGATTTCTTCCGCCGCGGTAAAATTGAGTTTTTGGCTGAGTTTGTAGCGCTTGGTGATGATCCAAGTTTTAATCAAGCAAAAGAAATAGCTAAAGAAGTAATACGGCTCTATGAGCAAGGTGAAGCGGATGAGGTATATTTATTGTTTACTGAGTTCGTGAGTGCTATCACACAAAGACCTTCTCAAGTCAAATTACTTCCCATTGAAAAACCTGAAGGTAAACAAGGGAAACAATATATTTTTGAACCGTCTCCTGACGAAATCCTTGCAAGCTTATTGCCGAAGTATGTGGAAACACAGATCTTCCGCTCAATCCTTGAAGGAAAAGCTAGTGAGCAAGGTGCCAGGATGACGGCTATGAGTTCGGCAACAGATAATGCTACGGACATGATTGATCGGCTGTCTCTGGCCATGAATAGAGCTCGACAGGCGGCAATTACCAAGGAAATATCTGAAATTGTCGGTGGAGCAGCAGCATTAGAATAGGCTGCCGGAAATACCTAATAAGGAGGTTATGCGCCTGTGAAGAACGGCAAGGTATTGCAAGTCATGGGACCGGTAGTTGACGTTGCATTTGCACCCGATGAACTGCCGGAAATATATACTGCTATTAAGATCAAGGTTCCCGAAAAGAACATTGATCTAACCTTAGAAGCAGCTCAACATCTTGGGAACGACACTGTACGTTGTGTAGCTATGTCCTCAACCGATGGTTTGCAAAGAGGCATTGAGGCTATAAACACCGGTGCGCCAATTACGATTCCTGTCGGACCCGCAACCCTGGGACGGATGGTTAATGTCTTAGGAGAACAAATTGATAACGTTGGAGAGATCAGTACTGAGCATACTTATCCGATTCATCGTCCGGCTCCGGCGTTTGAAGATCAAGAACCATCAACCCGTATATTAGAAACAGGAATTAAAGTTATTGACTTACTGGCTCCTTACTCGAAGGGTGGTAAGATCGGACTCTTCGGTGGTGCTGGTGTTGGTAAGACAGTATTAATTATGGAACTCATTAATAACATCGCTAAGCAACACGGTGGTATCTCCGTATTCGCCGGTGTTGGAGAGCGAACTCGTGAAGGAAATGACCTTTATCACGAAATGAAAGAATCCGGCGTTATCGATAAGACTGCTATGGTGTTCGGTCAAATGAACGAGCCGCCTGGAGCGCGTCTGCGTGTAGGACTGACAGGCTTGACCATGGCGGAGTACTTCCGTGATGAACAAGGTCAAGACGTGTTGCTCTTTATTGATAACATCTTCCGCTTTACCCAAGCAGGATCTGAGGTTTCAGCTCTGCTTGGCCGGATGCCTTCCGCCGTTGGTTACCAGCCAACTTTAGCAACTGAGATGGGTCAATTGCAAGAGCGGATTACGTCTACTCGTACTGGATCTATTACATCGGTACAAGCTATTTATGTGCCGGCCGATGACTTAACAGACCCTGCTCCGGCCACAGCGTTTGCTCACTTGGATGCTAAAACCGTTTTGTCCCGTGCTATTGCTGAAATCGGGATTTACCCAGCCGTGGACCCGCTGGATTCAACATCACGGATTCTTTCGCCGCAAGTACTCGGTGAAGAGCATTATGCGGTTGCCCGCCAAGTTCAACAAATTCTGCAAAAATACAAAGAGCTGCAAGATATTATCGCTATTCTGGGTATGGATGAGTTATCTGAAGAAGAAAAACTTATCGTTGCACGGGCTCGTAAGATTCAGCGTTTCTTATCGCAGCCATTCTTCGTTGCCGAAAACTTTACGGGTTCACCCGGAAAGTATGTGCCCTTGAAGGATACAATTCGTGGCTTTAAAGAAATTGCGGAAGGTAAATACGATGACATTTCTGAGGCCGCCTTCCTAATGGTAGGCCCCATTGAAGAAGTCGTTGAAAAAGCCAAGAAAATGGGGGCGTAAGCCATGGCAAGCACATTCACTCTAAACATTGTCTCTCCTGAAGGTAATATTCTGAAGGAAGACGTTGAGTTCGTTGTTCTGCCCGGTGGAGCCGGTGAACTTGGTATTTTGCCTAACCACGCGCCGCTGATTGCAGGACTTGATGTCGGTGTCGCTCGTATCACAAACAATGGCACAGTCAAACGTGTAGCAGTAGCAGGAGGTTTTGTAGAAGTTGCTGACAATTCTGCGACTATTTTAGCAGATACGGCAGAGCTAAGCGAAACTATAGATCTTCAGCGTGCCATCGCTGCGAAAGAACGAGCAACCAAGCGTTTGTCATCACAAACCAGTGAAATAGATGTGAAACGGGCAGAGTACGCTCTGCGTAAAGCTTTGGCTCGTATTAGCGCATCAGAGAACAAAAAGTAAAATCATGAAGTGATTTCTTTTCACGGATTTCACGATTCCTCTGGAAGAATATATGGTTTTAAATTAAAAGGGACCCTTTGGGGTCCTTTTTCTTTTGGTTGAAATATCCAATTGGTCAACTAATTCTTGCAAGATATTTGCGTTGTCGACCAGCTGAAGTAAAAACGAAAAAATTATTTTAAAGAGTGTAGATAATATCGTTAGCTTTTGTTCGATTTGGTAAAACTAAATATAAGTCGAACGTGAGCGAGGTTTGAATTTTGAAAGACAGAGTCCTAAAACAATTTGAAAATCAGAGTCGATTCATCGGCATAATAATGATTTGTCTTTTGCTTATCACCATGGAAGCAAACACTTTAATGGCCAATAGTCAAAGAATTACGAAATATAGTCCTAATAAGACTGTACCGTTACTATTAAATTCAAAATTGGCGGATAGTACTCTCGCGACGGTTAAAGTGATCATTTGGTTTGATAATTCTAACCTTCGAATTGATCACTTATCAAAGCCTCCTTTGAAGAATTGGACGTGGTCTTCGAAATACTCTCAAGCAGGAAATGGCAGCCGAGCGTTGACAATTTCAGGGGAAGGAATCGTAAATAAAATACAAGAACTTCAAGTGTATACGTGGTATACTATAATGGTGCCGCAAATCGCTAAAGAAGGCGGAAGGATATACTTCGATGAGCGTATTCCGGAAGGCCTTGATATATCAGCCTATTTAAATTACATAAAGGCTCAGCCGGTTCAGTGGACCCTATCGAATAATTTAATATCCATTGCAGCCTATGAACAGCACCTTAACCCGAGCGTGAAGGTTGGCAAAGACTCCCTAAACCTACAAGTGCTTAGCCGGGGAACAGCAGGGAAAGGTGAAACTGTTTTAGCTATTCCTGTGTTATTAGAGGAATTTTAGATCAATTAAAGAGGAAATTCGTCGAAATCAAGCAGGAGAAAATACTAGGTAGAGAGAATAATAGTTAGCTGTGCTAATCATTAACCTAGAATAGGGGGTGTCTTCATAATTTGAGTAAGCTTATTATTACCGGCGGTAAACAGCTTGAAGGGACAATTACTGTAAGCGGAGCAAAAAATGCTGTACTGCCTATCATAGCTGCAAGTTTGCTTTGTGCTGAACCTATACGACTCGAGGATGCTCCAGATTTGCTCGATGTAAATATCATGAATCAGGTGATTTCCGCTTTGGGCGCAAAGGTTGTCCGGAAGGGTTCAACACTGGAAATACAAGCAAGTTCGATAGATTGCATTGAGGCACCATATGATCTCGTCTCTCAGATGAGAGCGTCAATTGTCACCATGGGGCCTGTTTTAGCTCGTCAAGGCCGTGTGCGAATTTCTCATCCTGGAGGGTGTGCCATAGGCTCACGTCCTATAAACTGGCATCTCAAAGGCTTGGAAGCTTTAGGCGCAGATGTTAAGATGGATCATGGGTTTCTGGATGTTACAGCGAAAGAGCTCAAAGGCGCCAGGATTTATTTGGATTATCCCAGTGTTGGCGCAACAGAAAATATTATGATGGCGGCGGCGCTGGCTCAGGGGACAACGCTGATTGAGAATGCAGCACAAGAACCGGAAATCGTAGATTTAGCAACATTTATTAATGAAATGGGTGGGAAAGTTCGGGGTGCCGGAACGAGTATAATTCATATTGAAGGTGTTCAGGAACTACATGGTACCACGCATACGGTGATACCTGACCGCATAGAAGCAGGAAGCTATATGCTGATGGCTGCTGCGACAGGCGGAAATGTTTTAGTACAGAATGTCATCGCGGATCATCTTAAACCCTTAATTGCAAAAATGGAAGAGTCTGGGATTGATATCAGCGAAGAAGGTGATGGAATTCGGGTCATTGGCGATGGCAACTATACTGCCGTTGATATCAAAACTCAAGTGCACCCCGGATTTCCGACGGATTTACAGGCGCCTTTTATGGCTTTTCTGACTCGAGCAAAAGGTACGGGGTTAATAACCGAAACTGTCTTTGAAAATCGTTTTATGCATGTCGACGAACTTAAACGCATGAGAGCAGAAATTAAGATCGAAGGACGAAGTGCCGTTGTTCAGGGGATTCAACGTTTGAATGGAGCGCCTGTGACTGCGACGGATTTAAGAGCTGGCGCTGCTCTAATACTAGCTGCTTTAACGGCAGAAGGAACGTCTGAAATACGAGGAATTCAGCATATAGATCGCGGGTATGAGAAGGTAGAAGAAAAACTTTCTCGTATTGGAGGCAATATTATTCGTTCGGAGTAATTCATAGCTGGGCTGTAAAAACAAAGATGGGGTGATAACAAACTTGCTGTTTGTTATCACCCCATCTTTGTTTTTGTCTTCTTTTACATCCCTTGCCATATTCGAAGGTCAGTCTGCATAGATTGAAGAGAAGGCTTGGACTTTGGGGGGATACAATGAAGAAAGAGTGGATGTGGCTTATTGTCATCTCGATATGTATAGGATTGTTAATTCCCTGGAGTGTGCTGCGCTGGCAAAGGGAGAACGTTGCTGCTAATGACATATTAATTAGGGTACTTATGACCAATGGGAAGGTGTCTTCAATGCCCCTTGAGGATTATCTTATAGGTGTTGTGGCGGCGGAAATGCCGGCAGATTTTCAACTCGAAGCGCTAAAGGCCCAAACCATAGCAGCTAGAACCTATGCCGTTAAACAGTACAGTGCGAGAAAATTAACTGATAAAGGTTATGATGTCGACACAACTGTTAAGACACAGGCATGGCTTTCAAATGCTCAAATCAGAAATAAATGGGGCCTCATAAATTATTGGCGGTATCGAGGGAAATTAGAAAAGGCCGTAAAAGAGACGCAAGGAATGGTACTGGTTGTCAATGGAGATTATATCGATGCCTTTTACCATAGCAGCAGCGGAAGAAAGCCAACAGAACGATCAGAGGATGTTTGGACTTCTTCTCGTTCATATTTGCAAAATGTTAGTTCTGAAGAGACAAACCCTGAACGGTATGTTAAGAGTATAAGCTTCAGCCGAGAAGATTTAGCTAAGAAACTGGGGATTTCCATTGCGCCGCAGCAATTTAATTTTCAAATCTTAAGTAAGACAACTGCAGGAAGGGCGAAGACGGTAAAGATTTTGGGTAAAGTAGTTGAAGCCACTCAGCTTAGAGTATTGCTTGGATTGCCTTCTACAGACATAGAAGGGGTTGTTCAGGGAGACCATCTAGTAATTACAGCCTATGGCAAAGGACATGCAGTTGGTATGTCGCAGTGGGGAGCTAATGATATGGCTCTCCGCAATATTAAAGCGCAGGAAATATTAACTCATTTTTATCCGGGTGCTAAAATTATGCAGATCACAATTAACTAGAGAGAGCCTGTGATGAGATCCTGCCCTAAAACTCTTAGATCCTGTTGTCTGCTGGAGGACTAAAGAAAAGAAGAATCGGCAACGATACTACTTGAGGTGAGTGCGATGATCCACTGGAGAGTATCCTTGAGTTGGATTTTAGTTTGGAGTTGTTCACTCTTGGTAGGGATTGCTATTCTTTGCTTTGGCTATTTTAATAATTCGTTAAGCCATTTCCAGCAACTTGAGCCATTAAAAATAGAACACGCGGCACAAGCAGCAGCAAAACAAGAGATATTGCCAAGACTGTATAGTTCGAAAACAGGATTAGCCTTAGAGTCCCAGGCTCAGAAAGAAAAGGGACCAAATAAGGCAACATTAACATACAAGGATTTTCCAAGCCCTGTTCAAGGAAAAATTCTCCGAGGGATTGGGAACTGCTATCTTGCGGCCATAGAAAGTTACATGTTTCATCCGGGCGAAGATTTTTTGGAACCTGAAGGGACTGTTATTCGAGCAACTCATCGAGGAAAAGTCATTTTTGCCGGTCATGATTCGCTTCTAGGAGAGAAAGTAGTCTTAGATTGTGGTCAAGGCTGGATAGTAACCTATGGCTGCTTGGAAAATCTCCGGGTCAAGACCGGACAGAATATAGAGAAACAAGGGCTTATTGGCCAAGTTGGGTTTAACCCGGGTGCAGAAGGAATTAATGAACAGCCCCAGCTTCATTATGAGGTTCGGTATGGCAATACAATCCAAAACATTGAAACGGGTGGGTCAAATTTATAACGGTTAAAGATTAAAGGAATATGTTTAATGAGAACACAGTATTTACCATATGAGGACATCCATTTATGGATGTCTTTTTTCAATGAGAATGCATATAAATGTACTACACATGTGGACGAAAGGAGGACTCTGCGTGCAAGAGTATATTCGTAAACGGGTACTCGATATAGGGACATATATTTTAGAATCGAGTGCAACAGTAAGGCAAACGGCAGATGTTTTTGGTGTATCAAAGAGTACTGTACATAAAGATGTGACAGAAAGGCTGCCTTTGGTTAATGAAAAACTATCTATGGAAGTCAAGCACATCCTAGAAACGAATAAGGCAGAGCGTCATATTCGGGGAGGAGAAGCGACAAGAAAGAAATATCAAGAAAATTAGCCAAAATCATGGACTAGAAAATAAAGAGAATGTGTAAAAAAGTTAAGAATCATAAAGGATTTAGAAATTATATCACGAATTGATACCATAGAAGTAAGCAAATCTCCCGTAAGGGAGATTATGCTATTTGATGCTATATTTGGAATTGAATTTGGACAAGCTATTGATAACGAAAGGGGTATTTCCGGGAATGTTTGGAATAGACTTAGGGATAGATTTAGGTACGGCAAGCGTTTTAGTTTATGCCAAAGGGAAAGGGATCGTCTTACACGAACCTTCAGTAATTGCTATTGACCGTAATTCCAGCAAACGTATAGCAGTAGGAGAAGAAGCGCGCTTAATGATAGGACGGACGCCGGGAAATATTGTTGCCGTGCGGCCTATGCGTGATGGCGTAATTGCAGATTATCAGACAACTGAATTAATGTTGAAATATTTTTTGGAAAAGGCGGGAGCAAAACGCTTGCCCTTTTTTAGGACTCGGGTGGTTGTCTGCATTCCCTCTGGGGTAACTGAAGTAGAGCAGAGGGCGGTGAAACAAGCAGCCTATCAGGCTGGTGCCAAAGACGTCAAAGTCGTTGAAGAACCCTTCGCGGCAGCCTTAGGTGCAGGCCTGGACATTTCCGGACCTACTGGCAGCATGGTTGTTGATATTGGCGGAGGAACAACAGATATCGCCGTTCTTTCTCTCAATGGTATTGTAGCAAAACGCAGTCTTCGAGTTGGCGGCGATAAATTTGATGAAGCCATAAGTCGATATATTCGAAGAGAACATAATTTAATGATTGGTGAGAGAACCGCTGAGGAAATTAAAATTGCCGTCGGAGCTGCAATACCTGAAGGCAGACCATCTGCAGATATTGATGTACGCGGACGGGATCTTATCACGGGGTTGCCCAAGACAGTAAAAGTCAATTCACAAGAGTGTTACGTCGCCTTAGAGGAATCCGTTGAAGCCATCGTCGCAGGTGTCAAGGAAGTCTTAGAGAGAACTCCGCCAGAGCTTTCTTCGGATATTCTTGATAAAGGAATAATAATGACTGGCGGAGGCTCTTTGATTTATGGATTTGATACGCGTATTTCCCGCGAAACAGGATTGCCGGTTAGTTTGGCAGAAGATCCTATTTCCTGTGTAGCCTTAGGCACGGGCAAAGTTCTCAATGGGTTTTAGGACTTCAGATCATAACTCTTTATCCCCCACGATATTGTCCAAGGTGAGTGCCCTGGCGGATGGAGCCTTCCGTTCGATTTTAGGCCTCCCCTTGGATTTTTTACGTGATACCCTAAGCGAAAGGAAAGATTGTTGTGAGAGTAACTGTCTTGGGGATTACTGTAGATACATATTCCATGGCTGAAACCGTGGAGAAAATCAAACTAGCGGTTCAAGTTCAGACAGCGATTCGAATTGTAACGGCAAACCCTGAAATGATATATGCTTCTCAGTATAAGTCTGATTTGAAGAACGTATTAAATTCGGCCGACATAATTACCGCAGATGGAATTGGAGTCGTCTGGGCAGTGCGTCAATTAGGAGCTCAAATTAAGGAGCGAGTGACAGGGATTGACTTAGTACAATCGCTTTTTCCAATTGCTAATGTTGAGAAATGGCGGATATTTTTTTTAGGTGGAAGACCGGGAGTTGCAGAGCGGGCAGTGGAAGAAGTTTCTTCTGACTATCCTGCAATAACGTTCTGCTTCAGTCATGGTTATTTTAGCTTACAAGAAGAGGCCGACATTATAAAAAAAATTACAGATTTCAAACCGGATGTTCTGCTGGTTGGTTTAGGGGCCCCGCGCCAGGAATTTTGGCTGGAGGAGCATCCGGGTTTAGCATATGTGGGTATTGGTGTAGGGGGCAGTTTTGATGCGCTTGCCGGGACAGTCCAACGTGCACCTAAAAAAATTCAGGACCTTCATGTTGAGTGGCTCTATCGTTTGCTGAAAGAACCTTGGCGGTGGAAGCGTCAAAGCGTTTTGCCCCGATTTCTTTTTAAAGTATTGTGGCAGCGTTTTAAACTAAAGAGCCTTTGAGGCAGAGTCTTGGTTACGATATTATGCAAGCAGCATCCTATATAGCTCCTCAGTCGCTCGAACCATCTCTTCAATGGAAAATAAAGGCCAGCGTCTCTGCCCTGAAGAAACAAGGGAATGAGCCAGCTCAGGATTTTCAAGAAGCAGAGTACAGGCTTTGATAAGTTCCGGAACATTTTCAGGAGGTACTAATAAAGCCTCTTTCTCAGGGCGAACAATCTCAGGAATTCCGCCAACGTCACTAGCCACAATGGGTATTCCTATTTGCATGGCTTCGAGAAGAACTAAGCCCATACCTTCACTGACGGAAGGCAGCACAAAAATATCCATGGCTGGGAGAGCCCTATAAGCTTGTGGAAGATATCCGGCTAAAGTATAAGACAACGAAGTTTTTTGCAGCTCTGATTCTAGACTTGCATGCAGGGGTCCCTCACCAATGATCAAAAGATGAAGTCTTGGGAAGCGGCGACTTAGTTCGCTGGCAGCACGGCCTAAATAAACATGACCTTTGGTAGGATGCAAACGGCCGATAGTTCCTAGCACAAGAGCATCATTGGGAATCCCCCATTGCTTTCGAAATCGATCCCGTAGTATCGATGCATCGAGAAGGGGAACAGGAGCTTGCCCGTTATAAATCGTTGTAAGGTGTTTACCTCCTCGGGAAGAGACTTCGTTCGCGAGGTAGCGGGAGACAGTAATTATAGATGAGGTCAACGGGAGGGTGAGCCGATCGAGGCCAATTGCCAGACGTGCCGACCAAGGAGACAAATAATCATGAGCAAGTGAACTGTGGACAGTTGTTACATTAGGGATCTTAAGCAGACCTGCTCCAAGTCGGCCAAGAAGATTGGCCCGTGAACCATGGGTATGGACAAGGTCAATGTTTTGTTGACGGATCCAGCGCATAAGGCTGGGAAGGAGGGAAAGATCCAGGGGGTGGCGCATAGAGAAGGTTTGAGTAGGCACAATGGGTTCTGCAAGTGCAGCAAAAGGCCCCTGGGTCAAACAGACTAACGAGGGAAAAAAATGTGATCGATCCAGATTTTGAAGAAGGGTAAGAACATGCTGTTCAGCTCCTCCAATTTCCCCTCCTCCTATAATATGTAAAATTTTGAAGGTTTTCATAAGGCTTATCATCTTCCCTTCACCTTGAAACTTAGGTATACTAGGTATAAGAATTATCATGAAATAAGATATGGATGTCAACGTTATGAAGAGTATCTGATTCTCATCATAAGATAAAGGTGTACATGTCTGCAAGTATTTGCTTTGGCAAGATTCAAGGAGGAGTTTTCGTGCTAACTAGTCAAGAGATTCAGGAGATTATTCCTCACCGCTATCCTTTCTTATTGGTGGATCGTATTATTGAATTGGAGGAAGGAAAACGGGGTGTAGGAATTAAAAATGTATCGATAAATGAACCTTTTTTCCAAGGGCATTTTCCGGGCCATCCTATTATGCCTGGGGTTTTAATTCTTGAGGCTTTGGCTCAAGTTGGGGCAGTAGTCATTCTGAAAATGCCTGAATATGCCGGATTCTTAGGGTTATTTGCCGGTTTGGATGAGGTGAAAATTCGAAGACAAGTTACCCCCGGAGACCAATTGCGTTTGGAAATCGAGCTATTAAAACTTAGGAAGACCTTCGGAGTTGCCAAAGGCAAGGCCTATGTGGGAAATGAACTGGCCGTTGAAGGTGTTCTTAAATTTTTCTTAGAGAAACGACAAGACACGTAAGACACCCGCTAGTCCATCCATCGACTGAACGAGTTCACTGCAGTAACTATACTATAAGTCAGCAAAGCCAGGAGCAGCTTCGTACGCCTCCTGGCTTTTTGTACTATCAGCACACCTGCTTCTTTCGCCGGAGGCTGCAAGAGAATTCACTCACCTTCTGATTAGAACATAAGTTGTAAGCAGGAGGTGAAAAGAATGTTATTGTGGTCGCTTATGATAACGCTGATTATTTTACTGTGGAATACGAATCCCCATTGGGAATGGAGAGTTCCCCTGAAATTGCAAAGGTATATTCATGCAGGAAAGGAAACGTTAGAACGTAAGACGAAACGAATAGTCTATGATCGGAAGAAATTAAGGGAAGATGAACTAGAGAAGAGTATAAGAGATCTTCATAAAGAATTTTTCCGTCTGCATAATATCCATCATTGTCCCGTTTGGATTGAGGTTCTAGTGGACCAAACAATGTCCCTAGAACCAAGAAATAAATACTTAGCATGTCTTCAGCGCAGATTCCCAGATATAGAAATTTCAGCGAGTCAACAAGAGTATGGAGAGTTAGGGTAATGACTCGAACATAGATTGGAATATGAGGATTATTATGTACTTTTATCTGACGTTAAATGAAGACGGTGACGTCGGTTATACTTTTAATAAAGAAATGGACAGGTTATCTTCCAAGGCCGGCTGTCTTAAGATACCACTGCCTTTGGGGGTCATTCAGTCTGTACAAATTCAAATGACAAAATTTAAAAACCAAAGGTGTTTTGGATTGCGAAGAAACCGCCATGAAAGGATAAAATCTGAGCTATGCCGGGTATTAAATAACCGTGACTGGGACGTGCCGAACGTTTCTTGGGAAGAGGACTTTGTAAGTTTAACGAGTGAAATGTCAGTTTCAACAACTGGTCAAGGAGATGACAAGGGGCCTGCTTTTCAATCCTTTGATCGGCTTGTTCGGGGAAGACAACTTTTTTGGGAAGACTTAAAAATCTTGGCTCATGAGTTAAAGTGTCATGAGGAGACTATTTTACAGTTTGCCCAGATAAATGTTGCAGAGAAGAAGGCAGCGTGGATCCCTGCCGTGCTGCGCCAAGGAGAGGACTGGCAATGTCAGCGATGCGGCGAGAAAAATATCAAAGAGTGGCCTAGTTTTTACGGCAGGGCAGGGACTTGTCTGAGCTGTAAGTCCTTGGGATCAAGCACTTCACTGAAGGCAATTTACCGTGACTATCGTTCCTTGCTTGGGAACTCGGAAAAGGTTGATTTCCGTCCGCATTGGAAATTAACAGAGGCTCAGCGCCTTGCCGGTGAGGAAATCTTGGATTTCTTAAAGGATCCTTCCGAGACAAAAGCTCTTTTATGGGCGGCATGTGGCAGCGGGAAAACAGAAGTGTGTTTTCCTTCTGCAGCTTGGGCTCTCGAACAAGGAAAGTCAGTTCTATTCGCAGCCCCCCGCCAAGATGTTATTAATGATGTAGCCCCAAGACTGAAACGAGACTTTCCTGGAGTCGACATCCAAGTTCTGACAGGTAATGCACCTGTTAAATTTCAAAGGGGAAGGATGGTCTTGGCAACAACCCATCAAGTCCTTAGATTTTGGCAGGCTTTTGACTTAATAGTTCTTGACGAGATGGATGCATTTCCGTATCAGGGAAACGGGGCTTTGGAGTGGGGCCTGAAACACGCCTTACGCTCAAATGGCAAGCTGCTATATTTAACGGCCACGCCTTCGCCTGATGGTTTAAAAGAAGTTTACCTCAGGAAGATGCGTCTGATTCGTCTTCCGGCACGGCATCACCGCTTTCCGTTGCCGGTTCCGATTATCGAGAGATCTTCTCAGGGGTTTGATCCCGAACGGAATCCGCCGTCTCTGAAAAGGGGCCGTTTTGAATCATTACGTCATGAAGGGCAAATTCTGGTTTTTGTCCCGAAAATATCTTGGCTTCAGCCCTGGATCAATCGATTTCGCCAAGGCTTTCCTGAGTGGGAGATTGACGGAAGCTATAGTTCAGATAAGGAGCGGTCGGTAAAACTCGAAAAGTTACGCCAAGGCAAATTTGATCTGTTTTTAAGTACGACAATTTTAGAACGGGGAATAACCTTAGAAGGGATACAGGTTGTTGTTTTAGGAGCTGATCATCCAGTATTTGATGAACGAGCCCTGGTCCAAATGGCAGGCAGAGTTGGGAGGACCCGGAAAAATCCTGGTGGTAACATTTTATTTATGGCTCATTTGGAGACAACGGCTATGAAAAAAGCAATCCGGTGGATTGAAGATCAAAACCGATTGGCGCTTAAGAAGGGACTTATTGACTAAGGCCTTAAGGGGATTTCAAATGAATGAGCTTGTTAAAGAAGGAATTAAAATAATTCGTGCCTTATGGTATTTGGAAAGATCCGGCTGTGCTCTCTGCGGAAGACATCCTGGCCCAATTTGCCCAAACTGCAGTGAAGAGCTCCTTCATCCGGAATTAAGCCGCTGCCTGAGATGTGGGAAACTAATTGCTCAAGAAAGGATTCTTTGTACAGATTGCTCAGAGGGAAGAGGTCCCAAGCATTTAAAAAAGGTAATTGCCTGGGGGCATTATACTGGCTGCTTAAAGGAATTTATCCGAGACGTAAAGTTTGGAGCAAATCCCATGCGCTTGATGCAGATTAGTCGGCCATTAGCTGATTGGGCGATTAAAGAGCTGCCTCTGGTTGACGGTATTTTAGCAGTGCCAATGCATTCAGCACGCTTGGCGGAGCGGGGATTTAACCAGGCAGAGGTTATAGCATCACGAATACACTGGGAGCTGGGGCTGCCGATTCTTCAAGGAGTCAAACGGGTTAAAGCAACTCCGCCTCAAGTTTCCCTCTCCCGCCAAGAACGGCTGCTGAACTTAAAAGACGCTTTTGCCTTGCAGGGCAAAGAGCCTTTTAAGGGACGAAGTGTATGGATTATCGATGATGTCACAACTACAGGATCTACTTTAGATGTTGTGGCAGAAGTCCTGTATGAAGGCGGCGCCAAAGAGGTTTATGGTTTATGTTTGGCTGCCGGCTTTGAAAAAGTACTTGTGCCCGAGTTTGATTAGAGTTATAATAACAAGTGGATGGGCAGAGCCTGTTACATTTTTTTACGTAAGGGGAATATCTTTCATGGCCTTTGAAGACAAAGAACTAGTATGTAAGGACTGCGGAGCAACATTCATTTTTACCGCCGGAGAACAAGAATTCTACGCTGAAAAAGGGTTCGAAAATGAACCACAACGTTGCCGCGAGTGCCGTAACGCACGTAAAGCCAGCCGTAATGCACAAGAGGGCAGATCACGTGAAATGTTTACTGTAGTTTGTGCGGATTGCGGAGTGGAAACTCAAGTTCCTTTCCAACCGACATCCGATCGCCCGGTATATTGCCGCGAGTGCTATCAACATCATCGTCCTGCTCGTGAACAATATTAATTTGATGCATTTAGATTGATTAATTACGATTTAACAAGCATTGGTTGACTATGTCGGCCAATGCTTTTCTTCTTGTCTGCCTGGAAATATTCATCGACAAAGTTACCCACAACCTTTCTGGGAGAAAAAGCGCATTTTTGACACTTATCCACATTATCCACAATTGGTTGTGTGTAACTTTCGAGGGATAACTTAATAAGAGCCATTCTTTTAATATCTACGAAGGTATGTAGATAGTTTTTTATAAGAAAACTTCATCAGTCACAAGAATAGAGTTAAAACTGCATTGAGTAGTATTAGCGTTAAATAATTTGAACAAAGGAAATTAAAGAAGGGAAAAAATAGGTATTGAATAATTATGCATCTATATGTATAATTGTAACCACAAGGATAAGCTGCCTGAATGTACACCTTATTTTAGGATTATTCAAGGACAGTGCGTAAAAAGGGAGGAAAATTAAAATGTTCAAACCAAAGTTTCGTGTGATTTTGGCTGGATTACTTAGTCTCAGTTTGTTTGCTCTCGCAGGATGCGGAAGCACAAGTGCCTCTTCATCAACGTCAACTCCAGCATCGTCGTCCACCGAGAAGGTTCTGAAAGTCGGTTCTGATATCACCTATGCACCCTTTGAATTTATGGATGATAAACAACAACCAACGGGATTCGACATGGAACTCATTCAAGCTATCGGAAAAGATATTGGATACAAAGTGAGTATTGAAACGTGTTCCTTTGATGGTTTGATCACCGCTCTGCAAGCGGGCAAGTACAATGCCGTTGTTTCTGCCATGACAATTACCCCTAAACGTGAAAAGAGCGTAACTTTTAGTGACAAGTACTTTAAATCTATGCAGTATATCGCTATGAAAAAGGGTTCAAACTTTAAAACTCTTGAAGATTTAAAAGGGAAAAGAGTTGGGGTTCAACTCAATACGACTGGTCAATTTGATTGTGAAGATAAGGGAATTACCCCCAAAAAATATGATACTACTCCAGACGCTCTTACTGACTTGCTCAATGGCGGGGTGGATGCTGTTGTTGCAGATTCACCGGTTGTCCTGTGGTTCCAAGCCCAAAATCCAACGGCTCAAATTGAAGTGGTTCCGGCAAATGTTGATCCTGAGTATTATGGAATTGCTATGAAGAAAGGAGATACGGAACTAGCCAGCAAGGTCAATGCTTCCTTGAAAAAACTGATCGATAATGGAACATACGGCCAAATTTACAAAAAATGGTTCAAGAAAGATGCCCCTAAATTATAAAAGCCCCAATCAACAAAAACTAATGATGTTATTCTTTAAATACTAGAATGAATTTATCCTGGTAAATCATCTTTGATAAATAATTAATACTAAAGAGAGAAGGTAATCTAAGTACCTTCTCTTTTGCTTCTAAAAAGCTCATCCAAAATTAATATTTAGTGGCATAAAATTGTATTCATGGCTTATGTGGGTATTTTGGCTTGTATAAATTTAAGCAAATAGGTATAATTTTAGACAGCGATCACGGAATCATAAATTTCTATTGCCCGTTATTGGATTGTCCTGACAAAATGAAAATGAGGAGGATTTTTCGTGGGATTGAACTGGAATGCAGCCATTGAAAGCATCCCTGTATTAAATCGTGCGGCTCTACTTACACTGGAATTAACAGCCGGTGCAGTGGCCATCGGGGTTGTGATTGGACTTATTATGGCCTTAGGACGGTTGTCGAAAATAACAATTTTGCGCGGAGCTGCTATTACCTATATTGATTTTTTTCGAGGGACCCCTTTATTAGTCCAAATCTTTTTGGTATATTTTTTAATACCTAAACTTCTCCATTGGCAGGAGCTTCCTGACAACTATCAATATATTGCGGGTATTGCTGCGATGGGGCTTAATTCGGGAGCATATATAGCCGAGATTTTTAGAGCAGGGATTCAATCAATTGACAGGGGACAAACCGAGGCTGCTCGTTCCTTAGGTATGACGCATTCACAGGCCATGCGTCATGTTATTCTTCCACAAGCCTTCAAGCGTGTTATCCCGCCGTTAGGAAATGAGTTCATTGCTTTACTGAAAGATTCCTCCTTATTGTCGATTATTGCTATTGAGGAGCTTTTTTACAGTTCCAAAATTATTGCCGGGCGAACCTTCCAACCGATACCCATGTATATTGCAGCTGCATTGTACTATTTAGTAATGACTCAATTAATTTCTCGGTGGGTTGCGTATATGGAGAGGAGGCTGGGCAAAAATGATTTACGTTAAGAATTTGCATAAATCCTATGGGAAGCTGGAAGTGCTTAAAGGGATTGACTGTCATATTCGTGAAAAAGAGGTCGTCGTGGTAATCGGACCCAGCGGCTCTGGGAAAAGCACTTTCCTGCGCTGCCTCAATAAGTTGGAAGAGCCAACCAAAGGGGAAATAATTATTGACGGCATCCCCCTTAATTCTGAGGTAAATGTTAATGCCATTCGCCGCGAGGTCGGAATGGTTTTTCAACGCTTCAATTTATTTCCCCATATGACAGCTATTCAGAATATAACCTTGGCTCCGGTAATCGTAAGAAATATGAATAAAGCGGAAGCTGAAAAAATAGCCCTGGAGCTTTTGGCCAAAGTTGGACTTTCCGACAAAGCCCATGAATATCCGGATCACCTCTCAGGCGGACAACAACAACGGATAGC
The DNA here is from genome assembly GCF_002196785.1 of Desulfosporosinus sp. FKA. Lineage (NCBI taxonomy): Bacteria > Bacillati > Bacillota > Clostridia > Eubacteriales > Desulfitobacteriaceae > Desulfosporosinus > Desulfosporosinus sp. FKA. The sequence continues at coordinate 183,289 of NZ_NAHZ01000032.1, forward strand.
CATAGCCCGGGCACTGGCCATGAAACCAAAAGTCATGCTCTTTGACGAGACAACATCAGCCTTAGACCCGGAAATGGTTGGAGAAGTTCTCGCAGTTATGAAAGACTTGGCTCGGGAAGGTATGACTATGGTGGCAGTAACCCATGAGATGGGTTTTGCTCGTGAAGTCGGGGACCGAGTGATTTTCATGGATGAGGGAATTATCATGGAAGAAGGAGAACCTGATGAGGTGTTCTCAAATCCCAAGAATTCCAGAACGCAGGCATTTTTGAGTAAGATATTATAAAAAACCCTTTTAAGCGCGCCGAGGCTACAAGCTAAAGGCGCGCTTTTCTGTGCAGCGTGTCAGGCGTGTCAGGGCGTGTCGGGGGGACGGTCCTAGTGACACGCAAAGGTTGCGTGTCGCCAGGACCGTCCCCCCGACACGCGTCCCCGACACGCTGACGTTTAGACTTTCCCAAACTTGGTTATCCTCCTTAAGGTAAGTATTAGTTCAAGGAGTTATCCTTTGAGCTATAATAATCAAGGAAGGTGTATTTTTTGTGGTAGGTAAAGTCAAATGGTTTAACAAACAGAAAGGCTATGGCTTCATCGAGCAGGAAAATGGCCAGGATATCTTTGTCCATTTTCAATCGGTTGTCGGAGAAGGCTTTCGTACTCTCGAGGAAGGCCAAAATGTAGAGTTTGATATTGTTCAAGGCCCGCGAGGGGAACAGGCTTCTAATGTAATGGTTCGTTGAGAAGGGTTTGGACTGCCAGGGAAAGAATCGTTTTTTTAAAACGATTCTCTCTTTAGGTTTAAACAAAAATATCTTGGAGAAAGTTAAAAATCAGCAGGATTTTTTCGAGAAATCGGGAATGTTACATATACCAGCTATAAAGGGGGTTGAAATATGAATATCATTATTCGTGGTAAACATATTGAACTAACAGACGCATTGAAAGAATATGTTACAAAACGGGTAGGAAAACTTGAAAAATTTTCGGATGAGTTTATGGATGTCCAAGTAACATTACTTGTTGAGAGAGATCGCCATCGTGTTGAGGTAACTGCACCGATTCATGGAATGATTCTACGCGGTGAAGAAGAAACTGAAGATATGTATTCATCAATTGATATGGTCGTAGAAAAGCTGGAACGTCAAATTGATAAATATCGGACACGAATTAATAAGCGCATGCGTTCTAAAGTTATGAAAGATCATGATATTCAACCGGCTTCAACCGTCGAGGAACCGCGTGAGGAAGTTGTGCGCCATAAGAAATTCCCAGTGAAACCCATGTCCGTCGAGGAGGCTATTATGCAAATGAACCTCATTGGACACACCTTCTTTGTATTCACAAATTCCGAAACGCAAGAAATGAATGTGGTATATCTGCGTAACAATGGAGACTATGGTTTACTTCAGCCCCAATTTTAAAGTGTCAAAATAATTATACTTCAAGCGCAGGCCCGCGTTCGCGGGCCTTTTAATGTGAAGGAAAATTATCCCATTGACAAATCGCCTGCTTCAGTTGCAGAGGGCTGTCTGGAATGTTAAAATTATGAAGACATAAGATGAAGAAGGGTGGATATAATGGGGCTTTTAAATTTATTTGATGATAATGCCCGGGAAATCAGGAAGTACCAAAAACGTGTTGATGTGATTAACAGCCTTGAACCAAAGATCCAAGCCTTGAGTGATGATGAACTGAAGGGAAAGACTATTGAATTCAAAGAACGCTTAGATCAAGGGGAAAGTTTGGATAGCTTATTGCCGGAAGCTTTTGCCGTTGTTCGTGAAGCCAGTCTCAGGGTTATTGGACAACGTCACTATGACGTGCAGCTTATCGGAGGAATGGTTTTACATGATGGCCGGATTGCTGAGATGCGTACTGGGGAAGGAAAAACTCTTGTAGCGACATTGCCGTCCTATTTGAATGCACTGACCGGACAAGGAGTCCATGTCGTAACAGTTAATGATTATTTGGCCCGCCGCGACAGTGAATGGATGGGCCAAATTCACCGCTTTTTGGGGTTAACTGTGGGCCTCATTGTTCACGGTCTAAGCTATGAGGAGCGACGCACCAGTTATGCCGCGGATATAACCTACGGAACTAACAACGAGTTTGGGTTTGACTATTTGCGGGATAATATGGTTACACGTCCGGACAGTCTTGTTCAACGGGAACTCAATTATTCCATCGTTGACGAAGTGGACTCAATTCTCATTGATGAAGCCAGGACTCCTTTAATTATTTCTGGTGAAGCGGACAAGCCAACAGAACTATATTTTAGGGTTGCTATGGTTATTCCCCGCTTAAAGCCGGAAGAAGATTACAAGGTCGTTGAAAAAGAGCGTGTTGTTACCCTGACAGAACAAGGGGTAAGCCGCGTAGAGAGCATGTTGGGCGTGGAAAATCTCTATGAAGATATCCATACAGAGTTAGCCCATCACGTGAACCAGGCCTTAAAAGCTTATACTCTTTTTAAACGTGATCGCGATTACGTAGTAAAAGACGGTGAAGTTATCATAGTCGATGAATTTACCGGGCGGTTAATGTTTGGCCGTCGTTACAGCGAAGGGTTACACCAAGCTATTGAGGCCAAAGAAGGCGTGAAAGTCGAAAAAGAGTCACAAACCTTAGCGACAATTACCTTTCAAAATTACTTTAGGATGTATAAGAAACTTTCCGGCATGACGGGAACAGCTATGACCGAAGAACCGGAGTTTCGAAAAATTTACAAACTTGATGTTGTGGAGATTCCTACCAATAAGCCTGCGGTCAGGAAAGATGAGTCTGATGTCATTTATCGCACGGAAAAAGGCAAATTCTTAGCGGTTGTGGAAAGCATAATTGAACGAAATGCTAAAGGGCAGCCCGTTCTTGTCGGAACCGTTTCTGTAGAAAAATCTGAACATCTTAGTGCTATGTTAGAGCGGCGGGGAATCCCCCATCAAGTTCTCAACGCCAAGTATCACGAAAAAGAGGCTGAGATTGTTGCCCAAGCAGGGCAGCTCGGCATGGTTACCATCGCGACGAATATGGCTGGTCGTGGAACCGATATTATCCTTGGCGAGGGTGTCGACGAACTTGGAGGTCTGCACATTATTGGTACGGAACGCCATGAATCCCGCCGGATTGATAACCAATTGCGAGGCCGGGCAGGACGTCAGGGAGACCCAGGTTCAACACAGTTCTTTATTTCTCTGGAAGACGATTTAATGCGGATGTTTGGCGCGGAAAATATTATGGGGATTATGGATAAATTGGGAATGGACGATTCTGTGCCGATTGCTTCCCGTATGATTTCCCGCTCCATAGAGTCTGCTCAACGCCGCGTCGAGAATCGCAACTTTGATATTCGGAAACACGTCCTTGATTATGATGATGTCATGAATCAACAACGTGAGGTCATTTATGCTCAGCGTCGTGCTGTATTAATGGGTGAGAATCTCAGAGATAATATTCTCGATATGCTTGAAAAAACCGTTAAAGACAGCATTGCTATGTTTAGCGGAGAAAGTCCTTTCCCGGAAGAATGGGATTTGGAAGGTTTGGCTGGTTATGTAGAAAACTTCTATTTGCCTGGAACCCATTTGGACCCTGAAAAGTTAGGCGATCTTTCCAATGAAGAGGTTGAAGAATTCTTATTGGAAAAAGCTAAAGAACTGTATCAAAAACGTGAAGAAGAGTTTGGCTCGGAATTAATGCGTGAAGTTGAACGTGCGGTTATGCTGCAAGTAGTGGACAGCAAATGGATGGATCATCTTGACGCTATGGACATGCTGCGGGAAGGAATTGGGCTGCGAGCTTACGGACAAAAAGATCCTTTGGTTGAATATCGGCGTGAAGGATTTGAAATGTTCCAGGCGATGATCGATTCTATTCAAGATGATATTATTCGTTATGTTCTCCGAGTGACTCCTCAGGTTCGAGAAGAAACTTCAGAGCAGCCTCGAAACATTACTGAGAACCGCTATGAGGAAGAACCCAGCGCCCCGGTGCATACGGGGGATCAGATTGGTCGGAATGATCTCTGTCCTTGTGGCAGCGGAAAAAAGTATAAGAAATGCTGCGGCGCAGAAGACAAAGCGAAATCAAAATAAAACGAAAAAGTTATACGTTTAAAAATTAGGTTTGGAAGGGTGAATTGACAGTGCTTTCTGATTGGAAAAAGGATCTGGAAACTTTAAATGCACGCTTGGCAGATTTGAGGGTCTCCCTTTGACGTCACCCAGAGAATAGAAAAGATAAGTGCTCTGGAGACCGAATTTCATCGCCCTGATTTATGGGATGATCCTGTTCTTGCTCAAAAGATTATGCAAGACTTAGCGTTTCACCAGGGAAAGGTAAAACTCTATGAGGAGTTAAAAAAGGATCTGGAAGAAACGGAAACTCTTTGGCAGTTAGCGATGGAGGAAGATGATCTAACTCTTGAGCCGGACGTCGAGCAGGGAGTTAAAGCACTGTTAACCAAATTTGAAGCCTTGGAACTGGAACTTCTTTTAGCAGGTCCCTATGACAGGAATAATGCCATTGTCACGCTCCATGCCGGTGCAGGGGGCACCGAGGCCCAGGACTGGGTACAAATGCTCTGCCGGATGTATACCAGATGGGGCGAACAACACGGATTTAAAGTCGAAACTTTGGATTTCTTACCCGGTGAGGAAGCGGGTATAAAAAGTGCCACGCTGTCTTTTAGCGGTGAAAATGCTTATGGATACGCTAAGTCGGAAAAAGGAGTCCATCGACTGGTACGAATCTCCCCCTTTGATGCTTCTGGTCGTCGTCATACTTCCTTTGCTTCCGTTGATGTTATTCCGGAAGTTGCCGACGACAGCGAAATTACAATTGATCCGGAGGATTTGAGGGTAGACACTTACCGCTCAGGCGGAGCGGGCGGTCAGCACGTCAACAAGACTGATTCGGCCATTCGGATTACTCACTTGCCTACCGGAGTTGTTGTTCAATGCCAAAGTGAACGTTCCCAGATTCAAAATCGAGCCTACGCTATGAGGGTTTTGCAGGCTAAGCTGCTGGAGTTAAAACGCAAAGAGCAAGAAAATGAGATCTCGGAACTACGAGGTGAACAACAAGAGATTGCTTGGGGCAGCCAAATTCGTTCCTACGTCTTCCATCCCTACAGTATGGTGAAGGACCATCGAACGAATGTTGAAACAGGGAATGTGTCTGCCGTGATGGACGGTGAACTTGATCCTTTTATTGCAGCCTACCTGCAAAAAACAAAAACAGTCCGTTAATGTTAGCGATAAAATAATCTTGTTGTGAGTATTGAAGAAAAACCTCACTCGGAAAAGGGATCTAAAGGAGGGAATCTCTTGAGCATTGTTGATTTAAAACGCAAAGCGAATCTCATTCGCCAAGACATTATTACCATGCTGGTGCCCGCAAAGGCGGGACATCCCGGGGGAAGCCTATCAGCTGCCGATATTGTGGCAACTTTGTACTTTAAGGAAATGAGAATAAATCCACAAGAACCTAATTGGGCAGATCGAGATCGTTTTGTTCTTTCTAAAGGACATGCTGCCCCAGTTCTCTATGCTGCTCTTGCTGAAAAAGGCTATTTCCCCAAGGATGAACTTTTGGGTCTGCGGCAAACGGGCCGAATGCTTCAAGGGCATCCCGATATGAAAAGGACGCCTGGTGTCGATATGTCATCAGGTTCTTTAGGACAAGGCCTTTCAGTAGCCAATGGTATGGCTCTGGCTGGGAAGCTTGATCAGAAAGACTATCATGTTTACGTATTGCTTGGTGACGGAGAAGTGGCTGAAGGACAGGTTTGGGAAGCGGCGATGGCTGCAGCGCATTATAAACTGGATAATCTTACAGCCATCTTAGATTATAACGGCTTGCAAATTGACGGACCAACAGACAGTGTTATGTCGTCAGCGCCTTTGGCGGATAAATGGCGTGCATTTTGCTGGCATGTGATTGAAGTTGATGGGCACGATATTGAGGCTTTAGAAAAGGCCTTTGCTGAAGCAAAACAGGTTAAAGGAAAACCAACAATTCTCATCGCTAAAACAGTAAAGGGCAAGGGGGTTTCCTTCATGGAAAACCAAGTGGGTTGGCATGGCAGCGCACCGAATGCTGAACAAGCTGAACAGGCCCTCAAAGAATTACGAGAGGAGGGACTATCCCTTGGCTAATAAAGCAGCAACACGAGACGCATACGGCAAAGCTCTTCTTATCTTAGGGAAGGAAAATCCTAATGTCGTTGTTTTAGATGCCGATTTATCGAAGTCGACGAAGACTGCGGAATTTGGCAAGAACTATCCCGAACGTTTCTTTAATATGGGCATTGCTGAAGGGAATTTGTTGGGAACGGCAGCGGGGTTAGCTGCCGCCGGAAAGATTCCTTTTGCCAGTAGTTTTGCTATTTTTGCTACCGGCCGGGCATTTGAGCAGATTCGTAATTCCATTGCCTATCCGAAACTGAATGTAAAGATTGCGGCAACTCATGCAGGAATCTCTGTCGGGGAAGACGGCGGTTCTCATCAAGCCATCGAAGATGTCGCTATTATGCGTGCTCTCCCGAATATGGTAGTCCTAGTTCCCGCAGACGGGGAGGAAACTCGCCAGATGATTTTAGCGGCTGCCGAGCACCAAGGCCCCGTTTACATTCGCATGGGACGCTTAGAAGTGCCTGTGCTCTTTGACGAGGACTATCATTTTGAAATCGGGAAGGCAACGGTTCTCAAAGAAGGAACCGATGCTGCTATTATGGCCAATGGCCTGATGGTAGCTGCCGCCATGGAAGCTGCTGAACTATTAGCCGGTGAAGGAATCAGCGTCAGTGTCGTTAATGTTTCTTCAGTAAAACCTCTTGACGAAGAGACAATCCTGCGCGTGGCTAAAGAGACAAGAGCTGTTGTAACTGCAGAAGAGCATAACATTATCGGCGGTCTGGGCAGTGCCATTGCCGAGGTTTTGGGAGAAAAACTGCCGACACCTATGGTACGGGTCGGTCTCAAAGATACCTTTGGAGAGTCCGGACGTCCTTACGAACTTCTTGAGAAATTTGGCTTAGGGAAAGAAGATCTCGTGAAAGCCGTTCGCGAAGTGCTGGCGAAAAAATAAACTGAAATCTATCTGATTGTAAATAATCCCGTGGGGAACAAAACTCTGAGTTTTGTTCCCCACGGGATACTTTTTTGTATTTGTAAAGTTTCTCGACCCTAAGGATCACTTTCATGCTTCCGAGCAAGGCAGGTTCGCCCACAAGAGTGAACTCATTGTATGGAGAGGCGGTAAAGTCCACGAAGATTGCGTAGGAGAGCGGAGCCATGGTTCACATCAGGTATTACCCGGAGGTTTGGTGGAGCTCCCTCGCAACCGAGTGGGCGAGCCTTGGAATGCTGAGTGAACGGTGTGGGCGAATCTGCCTGACCCGAGGACTTTGTTTCATTCCTTCACGCATAAAGGAGATTAGACTCAGGCTGTCATCAGATACCCGTGACTTAGAATTCCCTATGGGCATAAAATCTCAGCGATAGTCCGGCAGATAGACTAAACATAATAATGTTCAGCGCCGCCAGATAACAGCCAATTTGCCAATCGGTTTGGAATTTCAGCCACCCGGCAAACTTCAGCAAAGCCGCTGAAACCGATTGCAGAAGCAGGCCATGATATATTCCGGAGGAATAAGCCAGAAGTCCGGCAGCAAAAGGAATAGAAAAGAAACAAGCAAAAAAGAGAATCATACCGAACATTCGGGAACGAAGGTATCCGAATTTGAAGTAAAGAGGAAAATAGATTGAAACAAGGATAATGAGAGCACTGACAGCACCTATAAGTCCGGGAATCGTGATTTTCTGGACCTCAAGGGATATTCCTAAGAACGACACGACGACCTGAGCCAGGAGATAAGAAAATAAGCCGATAATCCCGTAGAGAAGGGCTGAGAAATACTTAGCCAGGACTATATCTCTTCGTAAAAGGGGGAGACAAATGACCATAATTTCAGATTTGTTTTTTTCGTCCTGGGCACAAGCTTGGGTAATAAGACTATAAGCTACACCAACAAAAACAGCGCTTAGTACTCCACTTTTAAGGTTGCTAAAAGCAATGAGAGCAAAAAAACCATAAAAAACTGGAATCCATAAAGACCTTTTTAAAATGAAAAAATCTTTTTTGATCAGATTAAGGATGGTCAGCATGCAGATTCCCCCTTTACGGTATAAAGCATGATATCTTCTAAGGTTGGCTTTTCCAAAACGACACGTTCTTTAAAGCTTTGAGCTAAGCTTCTTTTATCCTTGATTAGTCCCTCGAAACCATAACTATTTATTTTTAGGCCAACGAATAGACGTTTTGTTTCAGAGGTTAGCAGCTCTTGTGCTCCTTTAACAATTCCGTAATTATCTAAAATGTCATCCTTGGGCGAACTTAAGACAATTCGGCCCTTGTTAAGAAAGGTAACAAAATCGGCGATCCTATCGAGATCAGAGGTAATGTGGGTTGAGAAGAAGACGGATTTTCGCTCATCTTGGAGCAGAGCGGTTAGGATTTCCAACAGTTCAGAGCGAACCAGCGGATCCAGGCCTGCCGTTGGTTCATCCATAATTAAGAGTTCTGCTTGATGGGAGAGAGCAATGGCAAGGGAGAATTTCATTTTCATTCCTTTGGACAGTTGCTTAATTTTTTGCGTAGGATTGAGATCGAAGTCCTTTAAATACCGGGCAAATACCTTAGAATCCCAGTACTTATAAAAAGAAGCAACGATTCTACTCATGTCCCGCAGGCTTAGTTCGTCATAGTAATGGTTCTCATCGAAGACGAAGCCAATTCGCTCTCTAATCTCTAGGGCGTGGGCCTGATGATCCAGCCCGAAAATATTGATCTCTCCGCTGTCTTTGCGCAGCAAATTCATAATTAACTTAAGAGTTGTAGTTTTCCCGGAGCCGTTGGGACCGATGAATCCCATGACATAACCCCGTGGCAAATTAAAACTGACCGATTGCAGGGTAAAATCTTTGAAGTGTTTTGTCAAATTTTGCACAGAAAGAATATCATCTGTTGAAGTCATACCGCTTCCTCCTTAGAAAAAAATTTGTGGGAATTCAATCTTGCAGGCAAGGTTTCAGCTGTCTTCATAAAGTAACGTGAACATTTCCAGAAGTTCTTGTTGGCTTAAACCAGCGATTCTGGCCGCGGTAATAGCTTCAGAAACTTTTTCCTCAACAACACGTAAGCGTTTTTCCCGCAATAGTTCTTTATTCTGAGCTGATACAAAAGAACCCTTTCCGGGGACAGTTTCTATATACCCATCTCTTTCCAGATCTTCATAGGCTCTCTTAGAAGTAATGACACTAATTTGCAATTCCTTCGCCAGAGAGCGAATGGAAGGGAGCGCTTCGGCTTCGGAGAGTTCTCCATTGAGAATGAGGTGTTTGAATTGGTTGACAATTTGTTGGTAGATAGGCTCAGGAGAAGAATTAGAAATAATAATGTTCATAGCCAGACATTCACTTCCTTCCAAATAAGGCTGCCTGAATTCCAGTTCGCCTGTACTGTGCATAAACAATATATACGGTATGAGCGGTATTGTCAAGGGTGCCGTAAAAGAGGTTTAACAAAATCTTTAGATTTAAAAAGAAATTGGCTGAATTTATGAACAGGAAAATCGCGAGAGGTGTCGAATAAATAAGGGTTATGCTAAAAAGGGCGTGGCTCACGAAAATCAAGGAGGACTGTATGATTCAGTTAAGAAATGTATCCAAGATTTATCCGAATGGTGCCAGAGCCCTCGTAGATGTCAATCTGAAAATTGACAAAGGGGAGTTTGTGTTTTTGGTGGGACCAAGCGGAGCCGGAAAGTCGACTCTGATTAAATTATTCTACCGCGATGAAACTCCGACTCGGGGACAGGTTCAAATCAACGGAAAAAACTTAGTTCGGATGAAAGAAAGGGAAGTTCCCTACCTGCGGCGCAGTATTGGGGTAATCTTTCAAGATTTTAAATTATTGCCCAATAAAACTGTTCAGGAAAATGTGGCCTTTGCCCTTGAGGTAATTGGTGTCCCTAGGAAAGAGGTTCGGGCTCGTACCAGCAATATGTTGGAACTTGTTGGGCTTGCGGGTAAGGAGAATGCCTTTCCCAATGAATTGTCCGGCGGGGAACAGCAGCGTGTTTGTGTGGCACGTGCTATAATTAACAACCCGGCTTTATTAATAGCAGATGAGCCGACAGGGAATCTTGATCCTGAGACTGCATGGGGGATTATGGACTTGCTTTTTAACATTAACAAGCGAGGAACAACGATCGTTATGGCTACTCATGCTCGCGCTATTGTTAATAAAATGCAAAAACGAGTAATTGCGATTGAAAATGGTCGAGTTGCACGAGATGAGGAAATGGGAGGATACGGTTATGACGTTTAATTTTCCTCGCTATATTTTGCGCGAAACTGGCCATTCCATGAAACGAAATCCTTGGCTAAGTATTGCATCGGTACTGACGGTTATGGTATCCCTCGTTATCTTAGGCTTTTCCATCTTCTTTTTAGCCAATGCTTCCAATGTGGCCCAATCCTTCGAATCTCAGCTGGAAATTGCTGCCTTTGTCAAAGACGATGCTACCGTGGACCAAGTTCAGACTCTTCAGAGTCAAATTCAAGGGATGACGGGGGTTTCTTCTGTGACTATTGTAACCAAGCAGCAAGCCTTAGCTGATTTTGGGAAAAACATGGGAGGTTCGCAAAGTAATCTTGTGACAGATTTGGGGGGGACTAATCCTTTTCCTGATAAGTTAACGATTAAAGCAACCAATCCTCAAGATGTTGAAAACCTTGCCGCCGCCATATCGGCTTTACCGGAAATTGATACTGTACGTTATGGACAAGGGTATGTGGATAAGCTTTTGCAATTTACTAAATGGCTGCGCTGGATCGGTTTTGCTGTCGTTGGTGCCTTTAGTATTGCATCGGTGGTGCTTATTTCTATTAATGTTAAAATGAATGTTTTTTCCAAACGCCGCGAGATTCAGATCATGAAATTAGTAGGAGCAAGCAATGGATTTATACGCTGGCCGTTTCTGATTGAAGGGCTGACCTTAGGCCTTCTGGGAGGGGGGCTCGCAGCTCTGGTTGTCGGAATGGGCTACAATTGGATAACGATGTATATTCAGTCAACACTTACCTTTTTGCCGGTTGTGCGCAATGTTGTCCTCTTCCGTCAAGTATTAGGAGGGCTTTTACTTGCCGGTATGGCTATGGGTGCTGTTGGCAGCGGGGTTTCTTTGCAGAAATTCCTGCATTCCTGACCAAAAATGAGTTATGTGCTAAGGATAATGCGTAATAATGCATTCCTTAGCACGTTTTTGAATCTGTGAGTCCTAGGGGGGAGTGTATGTCCAAGAAAAAAGTGAGCCTAATCATGACATTATGTCTTGCGCTGCTTATAACCTCAAGGGTGCCCACTCAGGCCAGTGAGCTTAACGACGCAGTAGATCAGCAGCAATCAATCTCCAGCCAAAAAAATCAAGCACAGAACAAATTACACCAATTGACCTATACTGCTGATAAATTGAAAGTACAGCTTGCTCAGTTGGATACCCAAATTTCCGCCGCCCAGTCGCTGCTAGCACAAAAGCAGATTGCTTTTACCCAGGCACAAACTCAAGTCCGGATTGCCCAGAAAGAATTGGCACAGAAACAACAGGAGTTAGACGATCGCAGAACTGCCCTTGGGAAACGAGCGCGGGGAATTTATGAGAATGGGCAAATTAGTTATTTTGAACTGCTCTTTCAATCTGCCAATTTGGGTGATTTTATAACGCGAATGGAATACTTTAACAAATTGATAGCTAATGATCACAAGTTATTAACAGACATTAAGGATCAAAAAGAAAAAATCACTCAGAAAACGCAAGACTTGCAAAAAAAGAGGGATCAAGCCGCTCAGCTGCAAGTTCAGGCGGCAAAGGCCAAAGCGGATCTAGATGGCAAAAAGGCACAACAGCGAACAGCCTTGGAGGAAAATCAGAAAGCAGTACAAGCTTCTTATGACGAAGTAGAACGTCTGCAAACAGAGGCTAATGCTCTTAATGATAAGATTCGAAAACTTCAGGCGGCTCAAGCCGGAAAAAACAAAGGAGACGGGACTATCTCCACCTGGCCCTTGCCAGGGCATTATGAGATCAGTGACCCTTATGGTTGGCGGACTCATCCTATTACCCATCAGCAAAGCTTACATACGGGGACGGATATAATGGCTCCCATGGGTACCGAGATTCATGCTGCCGGAAGCGGGGTCGTTATCGTGGCCGGTTGGAATGTTGCCTATGGCAACATGGTCATCATCGATCATGGTCATGGGATTTCCTCGCTTTATGGACACCAATCAAAATTGAATGTTACCGAAGGGCAAACCGTGGAAGCGAATCAAGTGATTGGCTATGTTGGTTCCACTGGCTGGAGCACCGGTCCGCATTTGCATTTCGAGGTAAGAGTTAGTGGAAACCCAACGGATCCGCTGCAATTTTTCCCCCACTAAGGGATAAGCAGTATTTCTGCAGGGGGATAAGCATATAATAGAGCAAGACTTGAGGAAAGGGTTTGACTTTGAGTGCAGGAGTGGAATTGGAAAAGAATATTAAAACCTATTGGCGTTGTCTTACTTATAGTTTGTGTTCTGGTAACTGCCACCGTAGGCGGAATTGTGATCGCCAACGTCGATAATATTGGACGTTTGGTTCACGTTGTCCAACTTATTCACAACGATTATCTCGAGAATGTTTCGAATGCTCAGTTAGTGGAGGGGGCTACGAAGGGAATTGTTGACATTTTAGGGGATCCCTACTCAACCTATATGAATGCTCAGGAGAACCAAGAATTGTTTCAAGCTCTGGAGGGCAAGTTTGGCGGTGTGGGAATCGTTCTAAGTTTAAAGGACCCTAAAAAACTTGTAGTTTTGCGTCCAATCAAAAATTCGCCGGCAAGCAAAGCGGGAATTCAGCCTGGGGATGTTGTAAACAAAATTAATAACACTGATACAGCCGGGATGGATCAAGATAAAGCGGTGAATTTAATGCGTGGTGACCCTGGAACAAAGGTCGTCTTAGGCTTATATCGGGCGAGCACAAACAAAAATTATACGGTGAGCTTGACGAGGGAAGATATTACAGTTCCCACCGTCGATGGGGAAACATTGCCGGGGCATCCTAATATTGCTTATATTAATATTACTCAGTTTGCCTCAGATACCGGTGATGAATTAAAAGAGACATTAAACACGATGAATATCAAAAAATACAAAGGCATAATCTTAGATTTAAGATATAATCATGGCGGCGAGCTTAATGCAGCAGTTCAGGTTGCGAGTTATTTTGTTCCATCGGGACCTGTAGTGTATATAGTTGATAAACAAGGTAACGTAGATACTAAAATGGCTGCCGGGACGTATCTAGGAATGCCCTTAGTTGTCCTTGTCAATGAAGAGAGTGCTTCAGCTGCTGAGATTGTCTCCGGTGCCATTAAAGACGATAAAACCGGAACTTTAGTAGGCGTGAAGACTTTTGGCAAAGGGATAGTCCAAACAATTTTCCCCCTTGACGCAGGGACGAGCGTTAAACTAACGACGGCGAAATATCTCACTCCTAAAAAGATCTCCATCCATAAAATTGGAATTGAGCCCGATGTGAAGGTTGAACTGGGTAAGGGCCAGCAGGCTACTCTTTCACCGACGGATACTAATTTTGATCCTCAGCTTTTAAAAGCAGTTCAAACGTTGCAAGGAAAATTTAAGTAAACTCGGGAATAATTCCTGCTCGCAGAAGTGGGTATCATACGATTGAATAAAACTAAACTAAACTAAACTAAACTAAACTAAACTAAACTAAACTAAACTAAACTAAACGAGGTTGCTGCAAACCATTTTGCACAACCTCGTTTTTTATCCACTAGCTATAGATTCACCCCCGCAGGCCCAGCTGCATAGACTACGCTGATATAAAAAAACAACGGGGGTTGGTTGAGGATGGGAAATAAAACAGGGGTGAGACATTACTTTGGTGAAGGAATAACGACACGAGGGTATATTTCCCTGCTGCCCAATATGATGCCTAATTGGCAAAGAGTCTATGTGCTGTTAGGGGGGCTCGGAACAGGTAAATCGACCCTAATTAAAGTAATTGGCTTGGAATTATTGGATCGGGGATATGAGATTGATTTTATGCGTTCTGCTCGAGACCCGGATTCCATGGCAGGTTTTATTATGCCGCGTATGGGACTGGTGATGCTGGATATGATGGAAATCTCGCCACTGCGCTGGCGTGCGCCGGGAGTAGTGGAAACGTTTATAGATTTCAATCGTTTTTGCGATCAGCAAAAGCTTGAGAAGCAGCGGTTACATATTCTAAAGCTTGAAACCCAGCTTCAGCTGCTTCAACAGAGTGTGGAAGAAGAATTGGCAGCTGAATTAAGTTCTTTAATCGGGAGAAGCACAGCAAGAAAGCAGAAAGGTGAAGATATGTCTTGGATTTTGGGCAATTCCGCTCATTTAAAGGTGAAAAAGGAAAACACCGGTCCTTGGCCACTGGCAGAGAATGCTGTAAAACTACTGCAAAAGAGTAGTATTAATCCGTACTTTTTGCATGGCTTGACTGCAGAAGGCTGGCTTAACCTTGCGCCTTATTTCCTCATGGACTTCGATCAGATACGTCTTGAAGGAGACGAAACGTTGGATGCTTTAGATTGGGTTTTAAGTGAAGCTCAGCAACTTGGGCAATTGATCGAAATTGTGTTACATCCTCTTAACCCAGATGAAGTCATAGGAATTGTATTTCCGGAGCGTCATTTGGCTATTTGGCAAGGTAATCCGGATAACTTAGCTGACCAGAGTTTGGAACGGCCATTTGGTGAAAAACTGATTGAAGCATTGGCAGTTTGGCAGACCCATAGATCACAGCTTAAAGCTTATTATACCGAAACCGTAGATTTTGAAAGGCTCGATGGCTGCAGGGAAACTATTCTCAATAACATTTTGGGAGACTTAAAATTAATGGGTGATTTAAAGCGAGTTTGATGTCTAGCCAAAAATGGAGGGATCAACGAGGTACTCGCCAACTTCTGCAATAAGACGTTCCAGATCTTTTTCCTTGAGGTTAAAGCGGTCTAGAATTTCTTGCTGCAGGGGGTTGAAGAAGCTGTCCACACCGCCGCCGGTACCGAGTAAGCTTGCCAGGCCATTAGCAATATGGATGATTGATGCTAAATCAATGTGGTTTTGGGCCTTCAAGGGAAAATGATGGTAAGAGATCCCCTCCACCAGGTCATCCGGCAGATTCCAGTTGATGGCTAAGTATCCGCCGACCGTTGCATGGTCATAGCCAATTACTTTTTCTTCTAGTTCAACATAAGAAAGGGCAGATTCCTGGACTTTCCTAACCAAAACAGCATTGACTTCCTGTATATAAATGGAAATGACTAATTTTCCAATGTCATGAAGCAAACCGGTGGTAAAGGCTACTTCGGTAAAGGGAAGTTTTAAATATTGACACAGGCGCTTTGCTGCCATAGCTGTGAGCATGGAATGTTTCCAGAGGCCTTCTTGTTCAATTTCGTAGCCGATAAGACCGGTTTTAAGCATTGGAGCTACGGCAGAGGCCATGGCCAATCCTTGAACTGCCTGAAATCCCAACATAACTATTGCTTCTTGCAAAGAGGAGATGCGGCGAGCGTAGCCATAGTAGGCGGAGTTAGCCTGTTTCAGCATCCCGGCAGCTAAAGCAGGATCTTGTCCAATAACAGCTTCCAGTTCTTTTACTGTAGTAGAAGGATTTTTTGTTAATGTCACGACTCGTACGGCTGCAGTAGGCAGAGGAGGAAGAGCATTAACACGATTAAGAATATGTTCCAATTTGACAGGCAATTTCAGCCCTCCTTTAAGCTATTGAGAATGTCATCCAAATTAAGAAATAGTCAAATGTCACTTAAACAAGCAGTTGGACAAACTGCATTATTTTAAAGGACAAGGGAAAACTAAAGGCAAGACAAAATTAGGAGTTCGAAAGGAGCGTTTCCATGGCAAAAAGAAAACGAACCCTAGTTAGTTTTTTCAGTTTTTGTTTATGTCTTAGTTTAACCACAAGTGGCTGTGGTCTTCAAGCCCTTTTAGGCAACAAAAACAAAACTTCTTCAGCCAGCACGTCGAAAACTTCAACTATAGCAGTTTCGTTAAATGATAATGATCCTAATAAATTGCTGATTACTAAAGGCATTGATGATTTGGCAAAGAAAGAAGAGGTTAAAGTCAAATATCTTGGCGCCAGCGGATCCGGAGATGATTCAGCCTTAAAAGGGGCTAAAGTTTTGATCTATCAGGCAGGGAACGCCAATCTCTTAAAAAATGCCCAGACGAATAAAGTCCCCGTCCTAGCTCTCAGTCAAGTACCGGCAGGCATTAACCTCGCAGGAGTAGTAACGCCGGATCAAGAAAAAACGGGTGAGCTTATGGCCCAAGCTCTGGTAAGCAAAGTTTCAGAGGGGCAAGTCGTCATTTTACAGGGCGATCCCAGTGAGACAGGTTCACAAGAACTTTTGGCCGGGAATAAATCGGTGCTCAGCAAGTACCCAAAAATATCTCTGCAAACGTTTGCCAGTCCTTCGGGATCGGAATCAACGGTTAAGCAAAGCCTGACTGATTACTTGCAAAAAAATTCCGGAAAGGTTCAGGCTGTTTTGGCTCATACGGCAAAATTGGAGGAAGCCGCCAGCGATGCTTTGAAACAATTACAATTAGCTAAAAAGGTTTTGTTGATTGGAGGGCAGGCAACTATCCCTTCCCTGGAACGGATGGCGAGTGGAAGTCAGGTGAGTGATGTGGATACCAACCCCTATCTCCAAGGTGCAAACGCCTTTCAGTGGGCTCAAAAAATTATTAACAAAGAGCCTCTTGATATCAGCGATTCTATTACCAGCGAGCAAGGAGAAATTCCTGCCAAGATAATTCAAGTTAAAACAGTGACTCCGGAAAATCTGGCTGTTATTCAAAAGAGTTATGTTAAAACGATGCAGAGTGCAGAACAAGATCAAAAACAGCAGACCGCAAAGGCTAAACCACAGAGCAAAAGCCAAGGAGACAGCAAAACCCAGGGAGACAGTAAAAGCAAAGGAGGGGATCAGCAAGGGTCAGGCGGCGGCGATAATCAAGGCCAAAATTCAAGCAATGTTCCTCCGGGGGTAAAAAAAGTTACGGAAACAGTTAAGACGGAAACTACGCGAGAGTATTTAGATGGCCAGGGAAAAGTCATTGGAACCGAAAAAACAACCAATGAACAAGTTAAAACGGTGCCCCCGGAAATGTTGCAGCAAGAACAAAAAGCTCAATCCTCACAAAGTTCGTCGCAAGGCCAGGGAGATCAGGCAGCTCAAGAAAAAGTAGGCAGTGGAGGCAGCGGAGACAGCGGAGGCTGATAAAACCATATAAAAAATGATTCAGGGGGAACATACTGGGCAGCTCCCCTTTTAGTAGACGGTTTAACAATGAAAAACTATTTACTAAAAGGAGGAGCTTTTAACATTGCCCAGCGAGAGACTCCCATCCTCTATAGGTAAGATGAAGCGCCGTCTCAAAATATTACCGGAACATCAGTTCCAAAGTTGTTCTCTATGTAGTAAAATAAGTATCAGATCAACAACCGCTATTTCTCTTAGATAATTTCGGAAAGGTTAAGAATAATAAGGATCTTAGGGCTGCCTAAGTAAACTAAGGTCTGATTTGTTGAATGTACATCTCTTTAGAGGTAAAATAAACTTAGAAAAATTATAATTATATGCTTTATCATTGAGTTAAATACTAACTTGCATATTTCCAAATAAGAGATATCTTATTGTAATTATCTTGCTTTTATAAAGGGGATCGAAGGATGGAATTTCGTTTGCATGCTCCATACCAATCTTCGGGGGATCAACCCCAAGCCGTCGAATCTTTGACAGCCGGCGTGAAGGAAGGACGGCGTTTTCAAACCTTGCTTGGGGTCACCGGCTCGGGTAAGACTTTTACCATGGCAAACATTATCACGAAAGTCCAAAGGCCAACCCTTGTTCTGGCCCATAATAAAACATTAGCGGCGCAGCTCTATAGTGAATTTAAAGAGTATTTCCCGGAAAATGCCGTCGAGTATTTTGTGAGTTATTACGATTATTATCAGCCGGAGGCTTACGTTCCCTCCAGCGATACCTTTATTGAGAAGGATGCTTCAATTAACGACGAGATAGAAAAATTGCGTCACTCCGCTACGGCGGCACTTTTCGAGCGGCGAGATGTTCTGGTAGTTGCCAGCGTTTCCTGCATTTATGGTTTGGGTTCACCTGAGGAGTATCGTGATCTGGTGCTTTCTTTGCGACAGGGACAAGTTATTGACCGCAATGATATTTTACGCAAATTGATTTCAATTCAATATGACCGCAATGACATCGCTTTTACTCGGGGAACTTTTCGTGTGCGCGGTGACGTTGTAGAAGTTTATCCGGCATCGTCTAGTGAAAAAGTTCTTCGGGTCGAGATGTTCGGTGATGAAATTGAACACATTTACGAAATCAATGTTTTAACAGGGGAAATATTAGGCGAAAGAAACCATGTTGCAATTTTCCCTAATTCTCACTATGTAACTGCCCACGAAAAGGTCATGAAGGCTGCAGAGAATATTGAACTCGAATTAACTGAACGTCTGCAGGTATTGCAATCGCAAAATAAACTCTTAGAGGCCCAACGTCTTGAACAGAGGACACGGTATGATTTGGAAATGCTCAGAGAAATGGGCTTTTGCAACGGGATTGAAAATTACTCCCGACATTTAACGTTCCGTGAACCGGGAGAGACGCCTTATACCTTGCTCCACTATTTCCCGGAAGATTTCTTGCTTTTTGTCGATGAGTCTCATGTTTCAATTCCCCAGGTGAGAGGAATGTACGAAGGAGACCGTTCACGGAAGACTACGCTCGTAGATTTTGGCTTTAGGCTTCCATCTGCTTTAGATAACCGCCCCTTGACCTTTGCCGAGTTCGAAAGGATAATTAACCAAATAGTTTTTGTCAGTGCTACACCTGGTCCTTATGAACTAGCTCACTGCCCGACAGTCGTTGAACAAATTATCCGCCCAACGGGTCTCCTGGATCCGGAAGTGGTGGTCCGTCCGACGAAAGGTCAGATTGATGATCTATTGGGAGAAATCCGCGAGAGAATTTCTCGCAGCGAAAGAGTCCTAATTACTACGCTGACCAAAAAAATGGCTGAGGATTTGACCGATTATTTAAAAAATCTGGAAATAAAGGTAAAATACCTTCATTCTGATATTAAGACCCTAGAACGTGTGGAAATCCTGCGCGAGCTGCGCCTGGGCATGATTGACGTTGTTGTCGGGATCAATCTTCTGAGGGAAGGACTGGATTTGCCTGAAGTTTCCCTGGTAGCCATTCTTGATGCTGACAAAGAAGGCTTCCTCAGATCGGATCGCTCACTGATCCAGACCATTGGCCGCGCCGCGCGTAATGCCCAAGGAAAGGTCATCATGTACGGAGATAAGATAACTCAATCGATGCAAGTTGCCCTCGATGAGACAAATCGACGCCGGGCAATTCAAATGGCTTATAATGAGAAGATGGGAATTATCCCGCAAACGATTCGCAAGATAGTTCATGATGCGCCGGAAGCAACAAAAGTGGCCGAAACCAAACAAGCATACGGATCGCAGCTTCCGCCTGAGGAGCTGGCTGCCCTTATTGCGAGCTTAGAGCAAGAAATGCGTCTCGCTGCTCAAAACCTAGATTTTGAACGAGCCGCAGAAATTCGTGATGCGATGATAGAATTAAAAGGTGAAGAAAATAAGTATAAGATGACAAGCCAGCAGCGCGGAAGCGGCAGTCGTTACAACCGGGCTAAAAGTAATAGTAAAAAGAGAAAGAAAACAAGTTAGACAAGGGAGTGGATCTCTTGTCCCGTATATACAATTTAGGAGGCAATCATGAGCCAAGAATACTTGCGTGTGCGTGGAGCACGCGCCCATAATTTGAAGAATATTAATATTGATATCCCCCGGGACAAACTGGTTGTAATTACCGGCTTGTCTGGTTCCGGAAAATCGTCGCTGGCTTTTGATACGATCTATGCTGAAGGTCAGCGGAGATATGTAGAATCTCTTTCTGCCTACGCCCGGCAGTTTTTAGGGCAAATGGACAAGCCGGATGTCGATTCCATCGAGGGCCTTTCGCCGGCAATTTCCATTGATCAGAAAACAACGAATCGAAATCCCCGTTCAACGGTGGGAACGGCAACGGAAGTTTCGGATTATTTGCGTTTGTTATATGCTCGTATAGGTCACCCCCACTGTCCAAAATGCGGACGTGAAATTTCACAGCAAACTGTTCAACAAATGGTAGATCAGATTTTGGGGCTGCCGGAGCGAACGAAACTTCAAGTTTTGGCTCCTTTGGTCAAAGGGAAAAAAGGAGAACATCTTAAAGTTTTTGAGGAGGCCCGCAAAGCCGGATATGTGCGAGTCCGAGTTGACGGCGAAATTCATGATTTGAGTGAAGAAATCAAATTAGTGAAAAACAAAAAACATTCAATTGAAGTCGTGATTGACAGAATAATTCTTAAATCTGAGAGCGCTGAACGTTTGGCGGATTCTTTAGAGACGGCACTTAAACTTGGCGAAGGAAATGTTATTATCGATGTCACGGAGGGAGACGAACTGCTGTTTAGTGAAAATTTTGCCTGTCCTGACTGCGGTATAGCATTGGAGGAAATTTCGCCCCGGCTTTTTTCCTTTAACAGCCCTTATGGTGCCTGCCCCACCTGTACGGGTTTAGGTGCTAATTTGGTCGTGGATATTGACTTGATTATCCCGGACCGTTCTAAATCCTTGTCCGAAGGCGCCATAGCGCCCTGGGCCAAATCGACCTCGACCTACTATCCCAAAATGATGGAGGCCGCGGCTCAGAATCTCGGCTTTAAGATGGATACTCCACTGCAGGATCTCTCTGAAAAACAATGGCAGGGTCTGCTCTATGGCACAGAAACACCTATTCGCTTTCAATACCACAATATTTTTGAACAGTTAAAAACCTATCATTCAAACTTCGAAGGGCTAGTCCCATTGTTTGAACGTCGATATCGGGAATCCACCTCTGACATGGTACGTACCGAAATCGAAAGTTATATGACGGAACGGCCTTGTCCTGACTGTCAGGGAAAACGCTTAAAACCTGAAGCCTTGGCAGTAAAGGTGGGCGGGATTTCCATTGATGATTTATCCCGGCTTTCCATTACGGAGGCCATTGACTTTATTAATCATTTGACATTAACGCCGAAAGAAGAAACGATCGCTCATCAAATCTTAAAGGAAATCAGAGAGAGATTAGGCTTTCTGATTAATGTGGGATTAGACTACCTTACCATGGCTCGTTCCGCAGGTACGCTCTCCGGCGGAGAAGCTCAGCGAATTCGCCTTGCCACCCAAATTGGATCAAGCCTTATGGGTGTGCTTTATGTCCTGGATGAACCAAGTATCGGGCTTCATCAACGGGACAATGCCAGGCTGCTTTCCACCCTAAAACACTTAAGGGACTTAGGAAATACCTTAATTGTTGTCGAACACGATGAAGACACAATGCTTGAAGCTGATCATATTATTGACATTGGCCCGGGGGCCGGGGCCCACGGCGGTTATGTAGTCGCTGAGGGAACAATGCAGCAAATTAAGGCCAATAAGAAGTCCGTAACGGGCCAGTATTTATGCGGGGAAAAACAAATCCCCGTACCGGAGAAGCGGCGAGAAACTAATGGTAAATGGTTGGAAGTATTCGGGGCTCGGGAAAACAATCTCAAAACCATTAATGTAAGGATTCCTTTGGGGCTTTTGACTTGTGTTACCGGGGTTTCCGGGTCGGGAAAGAGTACTCTGGTTAATGAGATCATTTATAAAGGCTTGGCTGCAAAGCTGAACGGAGCTCGGAAGCGCCCTGGTGCTTTCGACAGTTTGGCGGGATTGGAGCACCTGGATAAGATTATTGATATTGACCAATCTCCTATCGGACGAACCCCCCGTTCCAATCCGGCAACGTATACAGGTGTTTTTGATCTGATACGCGAGCTGTTCTCCTTGACTCCTGAAGCTAAGATGAGAGGTTATAAACCGGGTCGGTTTAGTTTTAACGTTAAAGGCGGACGCTGTGAAGCGTGTCACGGAGATGGAATTATTAAGATTGAGATGCATTTTCTCCCCGACGTCTATGTTCCTTGTGAAGTTTGCGAAGGAAAGCGATACAACCGGGAAACCCTTGAAGTTCGCTATAAAGGGAAAAGCATTTCTCAAGTTCTGGATATGACCGTAGATGAGGCCGTAGAGTTTTTCCAGGCCGTTCCTAAAATCTCCAGGAAACTTCAAACCCTTCAGGATGTCGGGCTCGGGTATATTCATTTAGGACAGCCCGCGACAACCTTATCCGGAGGAGAAGCTCAACGCATTAAACTAGCCACAGAACTGAGCCGGCGCAGTACGGGAAAAACCATCTATATTCTTGATGAACCTACTACCGGACTACACATGGCGGATATTGACAAGCTTCTCCAAGTCCTGCATCGTTTAGTGGACGCTGGAGATACTGTACTAATTATTGAGCATAATCTCGATGTAATAAAAACTGCCGATTGGCTTATCGACCTTGGACCTGAAGGAGGCGATAAAGGAGGCGAAGTTGTTATTACAGGGACGCCTGAGGAAGTGGCTGCTTTCCCTTCATCCTATACGGGACAATATCTCGGACGTTTTCTTTCGCGGGCGCAGGCGGAGGATCTAGCTAAGATTATTAATTCCTAATGGAGAATTTTAAACTATATATTGGGGCCTCAGGCTTATATTATTAGGGAATGTGGGGTATGAGTAATGAAAATGACGATGAAGACAGTTCGCGAAGCCGCCCGTGAAAAACTTAAGGGATATTGCCGAGTTTGTCCTGAATGTAATGGCAAAGCTTGTGTCGGAGAAGTTCCGGGGATGGGCGGTGCCGGCACCGGTGCTTCCTTTAAGAATAACGTTGAAGCCCTGGCCGCTTATCGGATAAATTTAAGGACACTCCATGGGGCGAAAAATCCCAATACAAAGCTGGAGCTTTTTGGCCAAGAATTGACTACCCCGATCATTGCCGCCCCGATTACCGGCAATAAGTTCAATATGGGCGGGGCCTTGAACGAAGAGGAATGGGCGGAGGCTATTCTTCGAGGTTGTCAAGATGAAGGATCTTTGGGAACAACCGGTGACGGCCCGGACGTAGCCCTGTATAACAGTGGTGTGGATCAAATCGCTAAATTTCAAGGACGCGGTATACCTTTCACAAAACCCAGAGAGCCTGAAGAAGTCATTAAATGTCTTAAGCGTGCTGAGGAAGCGAACGTTGTTGCCGTTGGTATGGATGTTGACGCTGCAGGTTTGATTACTATGGCTGTAGGCCCTAAGCCGCTGGATGATCTGAAATTGATTATATCCAGTACGAGGCTGCCGGTGATTCTTAAGGGAATTATGACTGTTGATGAAGCAGAATTGGCAATTGAAGCCGGTGCGGCGGGAATTGTTGTTTCTAATCACGGGGGACGAATGATTGATCATACTCCGGGAACGGCAGAGACTCTGCCGGAAATTGCGGCAGCTGTCGATGGACGAATTGCCGTTCTCGTTGACGGGGGAATTCGATCAGGGGTTGATGTCTTAAAGATGCTGGCACTTGGAGCGGATGCAGTCCTGATTGGACGTCCTCTTGTCATTGCTGCTTATGGCGGAGGCGCTGAGGGAGTAGCCTTAACTGTTCGCAGGATGACAAACGAATTGAAACAAGCTATGATCTTGACAGGATGTGCTTCCCTGAATGATATCAGTATGGACGTCATCTTTTAAAAATAGGAAACTAGCATAGCAGAATGTACGAGGGCCTTCCATTAATATAATGAATGGAAGGCCCTCGTGCATTCTGGCACATGAATTGCATTAAAAGGTTTAAAACGCTATACTTAGGGCGAAGGGGGATTTTATTTGCGTGTTCTCTTGGTGGCACTTAATGCAAAATATGTCCATACTAATTTGGCCCTTCGTTATTTGAAAGAAGGACTTTTGCGCTCCGTAACTTCGGATGTAATTTTGCGGGAATATAGTATTAATGATCGCCTTGAGCGTATTGCCGGGGAAATTTATGAAACCAGAGCTGATGTCATTGGCTTCTCATGTTATATTTGGAACATCAAGGAAGTCCTGAGTGTCGTTAGGCAGCTGCATCCCGTTTGCCCTGATGTCCGCTTTGTACTTGGAGGTCCGGAGGTATCCTTTGACGTCGAAGACCTGTTAAGCGCTCATCAGGAAGTGGATGCCGTAATTCTTGGTGAAGGTGAGAAATCTTTTAATGACTTGCTTTTAGCTTGGCAGAAGGGAGAGGACCTTTCGCAGGTTGAGGGCTTAGCCTGGAACCATAATGCGAAAGTGATTGTTAATCCTCCCAGTCGGAAATCACTTAATTTGAATGAACTTCCTTTTCCCTATGCAGATGAAGAGGATTTTTCCGGTCGAATTGTATATGTTGAAACGACTCGAGGCTGTCCTTTTTCCTGCCAGTATTGTCTGTCCTCCACCTTCCAAGGTGTTCGTTATTTGGAGCCCGAAGGGTTTCGCCGAATGTTTCGCCGTCTTTTAAGCCAAGGTGCGCGTACAATTAAGTTTGTTGACCGGACCTTTAATGCCCATAAACGACATGCTTTTGAAATTTTAAATATTGTCCGCGACGAGTGCTGCTCTCTGGGATTATCCAGTCAGGTGCGGGTTCACTGTGAAATAGCAGGGGATCTTTTAGATGACGAATGGATGGATTATTTCAAGAATTATCCTCCAGGTTTGATTCAACTGGAAATTGGTGTTCAGTCCACCTACCAACCAACATTAGAAATAGTTGCCCGGCATCAAAACTTCGATGCTTGGAAAAAGTATGTACCTATTATGCAGAAATTGAAAATTCCTTTGCACCTCGATTTGATTGCCGGCCTGCCTCTCGAAAACTGGTCGAATTTCCGGAATTCCTTCAATGACGTTTATGCAGTCAAACCAGATATGCTTCAATTGGGATTTCTGAAAGTCCTCAAAGGATCTGGCCTGCGTCTGAACAGCCAAAAGTATGGTCTTCTGTTTAACCCTGAGCCTCCATATACTATATTAGAAACAGCTGTCTTAGCGCATGAAGAAATGCTTCAATTGCAGCGTATGGAAGAGGTTCTTGACAAATATTATAATTCAGGGAAGTTCGTTCACTCATTGCGTGAAGCCCTTCACATGTTTCCTTCGGCCTTTGACTTCTATCATGAATTGGCCGAGTATTGGGAGAAAAAAGGTTGGTTTCAGCGCTTATGGCCGGGTAAAGCATTATTTGATAAATTGTGGGAGTTTATAGAATGGGCTCAATCTCAAAGGGTGAGCCGGAGAGCGTTTCTGGATGCTTTGCGTTTCGACTATTATTTATGGGAACGTCCCAAGACGCTGCCTGACTATTTTGTCAGAAGTGAAGGGCAGGGAGAATGGACCAACGGCGGGGAAGCAAAGAGCACCGGCGAAGAGATTCAGCGAGATGGCTGCTGGGCCAATGTAGTTCCTGAGTTTGCAGCCATGGATCGTCGCCAGTGGAATCGTAACACAGCCGTGGCCTATTTCGAGACAGATGTGTTAAAAGAGGGTGAATCTGGTCCGGGCTGGTTCCTCTTCCTTTATCAGCAGGGCAAGGCTAGGATTTATCGCTATCAAGTATGAATGGAGTGCAGAGCCATGATTTCCCGTACTCTACCCCGCAGTATTTTCTGTTTGCTTATCATTATTTTCTTAGTTATTGGCTGCGCCCAGGCGCCTCAGACAGGACAGCCCGGCGGTCCGGCTCCCGCCGTCATCGAAGTTTGGCATTCCCTCCTCGGGGCCCAGGCAGACGCCTTACAGGCCCAGACTGAGGCAATCATGAAAGCTCATCCAGAGGTGATCGTTAAACTTAAATATATTCCCGAAGAGAAGTTTGCATCTTTTTCTTATCAGGCTGAAGCAGGCGGAGAAGGACCGGAAATTTTCATTGCCCGACGAGAGGTTATTCGCCAGCTCTATAGTCAGGGAACCTTAGCCAAGACGGCCTATTCTGATCAAGAAAGTTTTCCAGCTGCTTCGGCCGGTTTTCGCTTTGGGGATACCCAGTATGCCTTACCTTGGTTAACAGATGTTCCTCTGCTTTATTACAGAACAGATATGGTAAGTGCTCCTAGTACTCTTGCCAGCCTCTTTTCATCCCAAGGAGGCACTTCTGTCCTTGCGGCGGATACTGGGACCCTTTCCGCTTGGTGGAATGGACAAGGCGGAAAGTTGATGAATGCCGGGAAGCCATCTCTGGATGATCCAAGTAATCTTGCGTTTTTACAGAAGCTAATAGCTTGGCAAAGCGCAAAGACACTGAGAATTGATCCGCAGGCTATGTCTGCCTTTGCAAATGGTAAAACTCCCTATGTGATTGCCGGAGCGAGCCAGGCAGCACTTTTAAATCAGCAGAAAGTCCCCTGGGGATGTATTCCTCTGGCTGATTTAACGGGGGGTCAGGGAGAGCCCCTTTTAGGTTTAACTTTCGGGATTGCGAATTCTGCGATCATGACAAAAGATCTTGGCCCGGAGATCCAGATCGTTGAAAAGGGACTTCTGCAGCCTGAGGCTGAGGGAGCTCTTGTCAAGGCAGGATCCCTTCTGCCGGCGAATATGGCCTATTATAAGTTACCCGAAGCTCAAACAGGAGTTTATCCCCAAGCTTATCAAGCTTTTGCAAAAGCCTGGGTCCTGTCGGGCAGTGCTCAGGAGTGGAACTTGATTTCTCTTCAGGATACAGCCTGGAGCAGTGCTTTGGCGGGAAGTCTCAGTCCGCAGGATGCTTTGACAAATGCTCAGACCCAAGCCTTAAAAGCTTTAACGAAAAGTTCTTAAATGAAGATATAACTATGCAGAGGGGGTGAAAGGAATGGATAAAGAGGGGTTGGAAATCATTGTAATTACTGGCTTGTCCGGGGCTGGAAGAACTCAGGCCATGCAGAGTCTTGAAGATCAAGGGTTTTTTTGTGTCGACAATTTGCCGCCAACCTTCTTGGTCAAATTTGCTGAGTTGTGTGCTCAATCTCGCGGCAAGGTTTCCAAAGCGGCTATTGTTTGCGACTTGCGGGGAGGGGAATTCTTTTCTTCACTGAGTGAAGCATTAACTAATTTGGAGAAAGAAGGGTTTCATCTTCAAGTCCTCTTTTTGGATGCTGCGGATAAAACCTTGATCAGGCGCTATAAGGAATCTCGCCGTCGTCATCCCCTGTCACCTCAAGGAAGAGTCTTAGACGGGATTCAGGCAGAACGTCAGCAGCTTGAAGAGTTAAGGATCCGAGCTGATGAAATTATTGACACTTCCGATTTAACAGCCTCGCAGCTTCGTGCAAAGGTGGCCGAACGCTTTGCCAAAGGGCAAGGCAGGCAAATGGCGGTATCTGTAATTTCCTTTGGCTTTAAATACGGAACACCTCTCGATGCTGATTTGCTGATGGATGTGAGGTTTTTGCCTAACCCGTTTTATGTGGAATTATTGCGTCCTTTGACTGGCGAGGATAAGTTAGTGCAGGATTATGTTTTCGGCAATCAAATGGCTCAAGAATTTATGGAAAAATATTTAGCCTTGCTCGAATATATTCTTCCTAACTATGTGAAAGAAGGAAAAACTCATTTAGTCATCGGTATCGGCTGTACAGGCGGGCAGCACCGTTCCGTGGCCATCGCTGAACGGGTTGGGCAATTTTTAAGGGAACGCAATTATGCAATTAGTATAAAACATCGGGATGCCGCAAAAAATCGGAAGGGCGGAATCCCTCGATGAGAAGTGTAAGACATGATAAGATTGTTCAATATCTGAAATGGCTTTACCCAAATTTGAAAGTGAAACGATGGTTCCTAGTAGCAGTCTTTGGAATTTTTCTATTTGCTACAGGCTTTGCCGTTATGAATGATGGAGTGGCCTTGGGATATGCGGAATTGCAATTTCGGGAAATAATTTATCATCTTACAGGAAGCACTCAACACGTAGCAATACCGACAGGTTTGATTATAAGTGCCCTTGGAGTTTTAGCAATTGCTATCGGTTTTAAGCGCATGTTGTATTCGATTATTTCCGGTGTTTTACCGGGAAACGAAGGTAAAATTGTTGATGTTATTTATGCTCGGCAACATTTAATGAGGGGGCCCAAGATTGTCGTTGTAGGTGGGGGAACAGGGCTGTCATCGCTTCTGCGCGGTTTAAAACACTACACGCGCAATCTTACAGCCATCGTAACAGTTTCAGATGATGGCGGAAGTTCCGGCCGTTTACGTGAGGAGATGGGTATTCAGCCGCCGGGTGATGTGCGAAACTGTTTAGTGGCCCTCGCCGACACCGAGGATATTATGGATACCTTGTTTTCCTACCGCTTTGAAAGTGGGACTCTCGAAGGCCATAGCCTGGGAAACTTGCTTTTGGCAGGGCTGACCGATACCTTTGGCGATTTTCAGAAGGGAATTGAACGAGTCAGCAAAGTTTTTGCCCTGCGCGGCAAGGTTTTTCCTTCAACCTTGGAACAAGTTGAGTTAATGGCCGATTTTGAAGACGGGCGACATATAAGGGGCGAGACATCTGTGCGGGAAACTGATGGTAAGATCTGCCGAGTTTCTTTAGATCCCAGTAACTGTACTCCTTTACCTGGTGCTTTACGAGCTTTGGAAGAGGCCGATCTTATCGTTTTAGGTCCCGGAAGCCTTTATACCAGCGTTTTGCCTAATCTCTTAGTTAACGGTCTTCGCGATCAAATTCGAAAGGTCAATGCGCCCTGTGTTTACGTCTGCAATGTTATGACCGAAAAAGGGGAAACTGATGGCTACAGTGTGTCTGATCATTTGAAAGCAATCTTGGATCACTGCGGACCTGGTTTTGTGGATGCAGTATTGGCAACCAAAGGAGAAATTACAGCCTCAATTTTGCAGCGATACGTTGAGGAAGAGGCTGCTCCTGTAGTCACGGATCCTAAAGAAGTGGAACGGTTAGGTGCAAGGTATTTTGAAGCTAACCTTGTTCAGGAGAGAAATGTCGTCCGTCATGATCCTGATCTTCTGGCTAAAGAACTCATCCGTTTGCTGTTTCGCTTAAAACCTATGGGTGAACGTATTGCACTTGTCGATGCTTATTTATTATCCCAGAAGCTCCGTAAAAATTCATAAAAGTATTGAATTATGTGAGTCAAGCTTCTATCCTGGTGTTCAAACCACGATAAAGGAGGGCTTAGCATTGTCCTTTAGTGCTGTAACCAAAGAAGAGTTGGCACGTTTGTCCGAAAAAAAAGTGTGTTGTGAGCTGGCAGAATTAGCTGCTTTAGTTCGCATGGATGGTACCCTTCAAATTAGTGCTCATCAACAATACACTCTGAATGTTATCACGGAAAGTGCGCCTGTAGCCCGCAAAATCTATCGCTTAGCGAAAGATGTCCTGAAGAGACCCGTAGATATCGTCGTCCGGCGTAAATTAAGGCTGCGCAAGAATAATTCCTATATGGTTCGAATTTATCCCCGGGGAACAGAAGACTTACAGAGTCTCGGCTTACTTAATGAAGATGGGCAAATATACCATGGCATTTCGCCGGATTTAATCAAAAAGCGCTGTGATCAAAGGGCTTATTTGCGCGGGGCTTTTTTGGCCGGAGGTTCCATTAATAATCCTGAAGGAACGTATCACCTGGAAATCGTCAGCAATGACGAAGAACATGCCCAAGCATTATGTCAGTTGGTTAATTGCTTTAAATTAGGGGCTAAAGTTAGTATGCGGAAGCATTGGTATGTTGTTTATATTAAAGAAAGTGAACGAATTGTGGAGTTCCTCGGCTTTATTGGAGCACATCACGCTCTCTTGGAATTTGAAAATGTCCGGGTTCTTAAAGATGTTCGCAATCAAGTTAACCGTCTTGTCAATTGCGAAACGGCAAACCTGGATAAAATTGTTGATGCTGCCGTAAGACAGCTGGAAAATATTCAGCTTATTCAAAATACAATTGGACTTCAGGCCTTGCCACCTACCCTTAGGGGTATGGCTGAACTGCGTCTGGAATATACAGATGCCAGTTTAAAAGAACTTGGCGAAATGCTCCAGCCTAAAGTCGGCAAATCAGGCGTTAATCATCGGATGCGCAAAATCGAAGAATTAGCCGAGCGAATTAGGAACGAAAAGACAGGAAATTCTAAGCTTATGGTTTAAAATATTTTGAATAACGATCCCGTGACATTTAGAGGAGATGGGGGGATTAGGTGCGGTTAGGATATGGCTTAAGTTTAGAGCAGACTCAAAAACTAATTATGACTCCGGAATTGCGACAGGCGATTACAATTTTGCAATTGTCCGCACTTGAATTGTCCACATATGTTGAGGAACAGCTGTTAGAAAACCCCTTACTGGAAACACAGGAAGAAAATTCGGATGTTAAAGGAGAATCTGAGCAAAATAGTGCGGAAGAAAGTCCTTTAGACAATAAATGGGATGTGGATTGGCAGGATTATTTCCATGATCAAGATGAAAATCGTCCCCGGCAAGAACGGGTAACTCCTGACGAAAAGCAGCGATTTGATCCTTTTATATCTGCTGCACCGACCCTTCAGGAACATTTGCTGGAACAACTTCATGTTCAAAAGATTTCGGCTCCTTTAAACGTTGCTGAGTATATTGTTGGGAATCTTAATGATAATGGCGGTTTGACCTTGACCTTGGAAGATATAGCTCGGGAGACTCATGTTTCTCTGGAAACAGCGGAAAAGGCTTTGGCGGTCGTGCAAACTTTGGACCCATTAGGCGTAGGAGCGCGCAACCTTGAAGAATGTCTGAGACTTCAGCTCCCGCTCATTCCCGATTGTCCTGCTGAACTGTCTGAATTATTAAAGTATCTTGAAGATTTGGCGGCAGGACGTCTGCAAAAGATTGCCCATGCTCTGAAACTGTCAATTACTCGTGTTCAGGAACTTGCAGATATGATTCGAAAATTAGACCCTAAGCCTGGTCTGCGTTTTTCTGGTCCTGGAGATGTGCGCTATATTGTTCCCGACGTTGTCATTGAAGAGATTGGCGGAGAGTTTATTATTTTGGTTAATGATGTTACTGTTCCTCGCCTTGGGATTAATAAAGCCTACCGCGAAGCTTTAAGCCATGAGGAAGAAACGGATACCCGCAAGTTTGTCGAGCAAAAACTAAACGCAGCTGCCTGGTTGATTCGCAGCATTGAGCAGCGGCGCTTAACACTCTATAAAGTTGCTAATGCTATTGTGAAATGGCAAACTGACTTTTTGCGCTATGGTATTCACCGTCTGAAACCACTTACCTTAAGGGATATTGCTGAGGAAATCGGGGTCCACGAGTCGACGGTCAGCCGGGCAACCTCTCATAAATACGTTCAGACGCCGCGAGGAATTTACGAATTTAAATTTTTCTTTGCCAACGGCATGGGGCGTGGGCATAGCAGCGAGTCAAATATCACAACGGGGGAGATTAAGCTCGCCCTGAGAGAGATTATTTCTGCGGAAAATCCTAAGAGCCCTTACTCTGATCAGAAATTAGCGGATCTGCTTAAAGCTAAAAATATGGAAATTTCCAGGCGGACGGTAGCCAAGTATCGAGATGAGTTGGGGATACCTACGGCTACAGTAAGAAAACGATATTAATATAAGTTCTTTCTGAATTGAACAAAAGGACAATGTTAATATTTCTAGTATAGGAGAGTGAAGCAAGGTATGGGAATCACTCTCACTTGTAGATTTGGGAGTCTTACGATTGGGCAAAGGAATAAGAATTATTGGAAATTTTATTATTTTAGTCTTGAAAAACGCTAAGAGAAAGAATAGACTAATAGCAACGATAGAATGATGTCATAGAATGGTGTCATGAATTTGAAAGTTAATCAGATAATCCAATATGTGGCAGAGTATCAGAGAAGCCGAATTATATTAGTTGTTTTAATGAATGACTAGTATAATTGGGCTTTTTGTTTTTTTAATAGGTTAAGAATACTTCAATAATTAGGGATTTTGCCTAAATTCTCTGTTCATAGGTACCTTGCCCCTAGAATTGCTTTCATACTATTCCCGATACTTGGAAAAGGAAAATCATATACTTTGGCTGGAAACTCATAAAAACTTAACTATAATTAGAAGAGGAGGCCTTATTATTATAGTGAAGAAATATGTCATGGCTCTTGACCAAGGGACTACGAGCTGCAGAGCAATCCTATTTGACCGGGAAAGTAAAATTGTGGGAATAACTCAAAAGGAGTTCACCCAGATTTACCCTAAAGCAGGTTGGGTTGAACATGATCCGGAAGAGATATGGAGTACGCAATACGGGGTAATTGCTGAACTCGTTGCCAAAACAGGTATAAAAGTCGATGAAATAGCTTCGATCGGCATAACGAATCAACGTGAAACAACGGTGGTTTGGGATAAAAATACCGGTAAGCCGGTTTACAACGCCATTGTCTGGCAGTGCCGCAGAACGACTGCCATTTGCGACGATATAAAGGCGAAGGGCTGCGAAGAAATGGTTCGGAAAAAAACAGGCCTGGTGGTTGACGCCTATTTTTCCGGAACTAAGGTAAAATGGATTTTGGATCATGTTGAAGGAGCTCGTGCTAAAGCCGAAATAGGCGATTTGTTGTTTGGGACAACAGATACCTGGCTGATCTGGAAGCTCACGGGCGGAAAGGTCCATGTTACGGATTATTCCAATGCCTCTCGAACGATGATGTATAATATTCGTGAATTGCAATGGGATCAGGAATTACTCAAAATGCTGGATGTTCCCAAGGAAATGCTGCCAGAGGTGCGAAATTCCAGCGAAGTCTATGGTCATACTGATGCCGGAGTCTTCTTGGGTTGTGAGATTCCTATTGCCGGTGTGGCCGGCGATCAGCAAGCTGCTTTGTTTGGACAAGCATGCTATGAGCCTGGAGATGCGAAAAACACCTATGGAACAGGCTGCTTTATGCTTATGAATACGGGAAGTAAAATTCATGTTTCCAAACACGGTTTATTGACCACGATTGCTTGGGGGATTGACGGTAAAGTCGAATATGCCTTAGAAGGAAGTATCTTTATTGCCGGAGCAGCGATTCAATGGCTGCGAGACGGTCTGAAGATGATTGACGTTGCCCCTGACTCCGAGTATTTTGCCAAGAAGGTTAAAGACACTGATGGAGTTTATTTTGTCCCTGCTTTCGTGGGCTTAGGCGCTCCCTATTGGAATATGCGCGCCAGAGGCGGAATCTTTGGGCTTACTCGCGGAACCACAAAGTCCCATATTATTCGCGCGGCTCTTGATTCCCTGGCCTATCAAACCAAAGATGTTCTGGGATCAATGGAAGCCGATTCCGGTATTTCCTTAAAATCCTTGAAAGTTGACGGCGGTGCAGTGGCCAATAATTTGCTCATGCAGTTCCAAGCAGATATCTTAGGAACAAAGGTTGACAGACCGGAAATCATCGAGACGACAGCCCTGGGCGCTGCCTACCTTGCCGGTTTAGCGGTGGGTTTTTGGAAGAGCAAAGAGGAATTGGCAAGCCGCTGGCTGCTGAATCAGCGTTTCGAGCCTGCAATAGAAGCTGAAAAGAGAGAGAAATTGTACAAGGGCTGGCTAAAAGCCGTTGAGCGGACAAAAGATTGGGAAGAAGACTGAGCTGTGCTTGTAAACTCTGATAAGAATAGATAAGGCGGCTTGAGAATAAGTGAAGCCACCAAAGAGGCCATTGCGAAACAACGGTTTCTTTGGTGGCTCTTAATTTCTGGCAAGGAGGAGCTATGGATGTGTGAGATTGAGACCCAAGTTGTGGTAATCGGCGGAGGAGCGACAGGGGTTGGAATATTGAGGGACCTGAGTATGCGTGGTATTCCAGCGCTTTTATTAGAACAAGGAGATCTGGCACATGGGACAAGTTCACGCTTTCATGGACTTTTGCACAGCGGTGCGCGCTATGCAGTTAAAGATGGTAAAGCAGCCCAAGAGTGTATCGAGGAAAATAGAATTGTGAAACAGATTGCGGCTCATTGTATCGAAGATACCTCCGGCTGGTTTGTATATTTAAAAGAGGATGATCCGGGCTATTTACAGTTATGGCTTCAAGGATGCGATCAAGCTGGAATACCTGTGAAGGAGGTTCCTCTTGAAGAGGCCTTTCGCCTTGAACCTTTATTATCACGACAAACAGCACGGGTTTTTGAAGTGCCGGATGCTACGGTCGACGGTTTTAAACTGTTATGGGCCAATGTGAAATCAGCAGAAAAATACGGAGGAACGTATCGTACGTATTGCAAAGTAAAATCCCTGTGGCTAGAGAATAAAGACATCAAAGGTGTGTACGCCGAGGATCTCATTACCGGGGAAATGATTCAAGTCCGCAGCAAAATTGTCGTCAATGCCGCAGGTCCTTGGTCGGCTGAGATTGCTGCTATGTCTGGTTTTGATGTCCATATGCTGAAAAATAAAGGTTCACTCCTAGTGTTTAATCAACGGATGTTCAATCGAGTAATTAATCGTTTGCGAACTCCGGGTGATGGGGATATCTTTGTACCTCATGAAACCGTAACCATCTTGGGGACGACCTCACAGATGGTCGATCTGCCAGATGACAATCAGGTTAGAGAACAAGATGTTTCGTATTTGTTGGAAATGGGCAAAGATCTTGCGGAAGAAATTGAACAGCACCGTGTTTTGCGTGCCTTTGCAGGCATTCGTCCCTTGTATGAAAGTGAAGATGCCTCAGAGCATGAAGGACGAGGGGTAAGCCGCAACTTTGCTCTCATTGACCATGAAAAAAGAGACGGAGTTCACGGGCTGGTTAGTATAGTGGGCGGTAAATTAACGACCTATCGCTTAATGGCTGAAAAAGTGACGGATTGGGCGGCCGCCAGATTAAATGTTACAACCGCTTGCCGCACAGCTGAGGAGCCTTTGCATCATGAACTCCCGGCAGACGTCTGGAATAAGGCGCGCCAACTGCTAGGAGCTGCAGCTGCGGATAAGATGATGGAACGTTTGAACGAAGAAGCTGCTTCTGTCATAGCGGCCATCGAAAAACAGCCTGAACTTGGACAATTTATCTGTGAATGTGAAATGGTCACACAGGCCGAAGTCCTCCATGCACTCCAAGATCCTGCGGTTCATTCCCTTGATGATCTGCGCCGTAAGACAAGGCTGGGAATGGGGACCTGTCAAGGAACCTATTGTACCTATCGCTCGACGCCTATGCTTAAAGATACCTTTGGCAGTTGGGAGAGAACCCTGAAAGAATATCGGATTTTATTAAGTGAACGCTGGCGGGGGATAACCCCGGTGCTTTGGGGAGATCAGCTGCGTGAGAGCGAATTGGCACGGGCTTTGTATTTAAACGTTTTGGATTTTAAGGCAGTTGAAAGTGAGGAATGAGCAAAATGTGGGATGCCATAGTGGTGGGGGGCGGTTTAGCAGGTTGGACAGCAGGAATTCGTGCCGCACAACGGGGCAAAAAGGTGCTTATTGTGACAGAAGGAGTCGGTACACTCTATTATTTCTCAGGGATTTTTGATTATGGAGATGTGGAGGGTTTGCGCCATTTGCCGAAACACCCTTATTCCTTATTTGATGCTGAGACAATTGATCGCGGCAAACGCTTTATCCAAGAGCTATGCCCGGAATATATAGAAACAAACAGGTCCCAGTATGCTTTAACGGTATTGGGAACAGCCCGCCAAGGTGATCTTATGCCCCGCGGCATGGTTCTGCCGGATTATCAGGAACAGGGGACCTTCGTACTATTAGTGCCTGAAGGATTGAAGGATTTCTTTCCGGAAATTGTAGAGTCGAACCTGGTTCGCGAATTTCCCAGATGGCAAGTGAATGTAAAGAGAGTACACGCGGAAAGTTTTGCAGAATGGCAAAGAATGGGCAAGAGTGCATCCGGTATTGATTATGCGGCTATCTGGAGATCAAAGGAGGGGCAAAACCTTCTCGCCCAGGAAATTGAGACGATTAAACGAGAATATCAAGGAGCAGGCAGCAGATCGGGAAGAATCGCTGTGGTTTTGCCCAGTCTGGTAAACGAGTACTTTGATGCTTCGCGTACTAAAACTTACGTGCAGGATTATTCCTTGCCGGTCATAGAAATGAGTTCCTTTCTACCAAGTCCGCATGGCCGTTACTTTGCGGAATATTTAAAGCATCAATTTACGGATTTGGGCGGTGAATTAATGATTGGAGCGCGCGTGGCTGCTCTGACTGGAGAGCAGGTGTCGGCTAAGCCTCCTAAGTCCTGTCAGGAAATAATAGTCCAGAGTATGGGTAAAGTTTTGCACTTAAAAGCCAAGAAGTTCATTCTGGCTACCGGCGGACTCTTAGGCGGCGGAATTAAAGTGGGCATAGAAAGAAAATTGATTCAAGAAGACGTTTTTGATTTGCCCTTATATGTGCCCCAGGAATGGAGCACTTCCCAGTTCTTTGCTTCCCAGCCATTTGCCCAAATTGGCGTAGAAACGGATAGCTATCTGCGTCCCTTGGACACGAATCAAGGACAAGTTATCTGGGATAATGTCCATGTCGTGGGAAGAATGCTGGCCCATTGGGATCCCTGGACTCAACGCTGCGGCGGAGGTGTATCGGTAACCTCAGGCTGCGCTGCAGCTGAAATTATATAGG
The DNA here is from genome assembly GCF_002196785.1 of Desulfosporosinus sp. FKA. Classification (NCBI taxonomy): domain Bacteria; kingdom Bacillati; phylum Bacillota; class Clostridia; order Eubacteriales; family Desulfitobacteriaceae; genus Desulfosporosinus; species Desulfosporosinus sp. FKA. The sequence continues at coordinate 220,038 of NZ_NAHZ01000032.1, forward strand.
GCCTATCCACTTGAGACGGAAAGGAGGATCCTTGACAATGGATGTAAGAAATGAATTGACGGCACGGTTGGATGCTTGTCAAAAATGTAATGTATGTACGGCTCAGTGCCCAGTGGCCAAAGTAAATCCTCATTTTCCGGGACCGAAAGGTTTAGGACCGGATATGGAACGATTCCGCAGGGGGCAGTTTATTCCAGGGGAGACAACTTTGGATGATTGCTCAAATTGCAAAACTTGTGAAGTAACCTGCCCCTCAGGGGTAAAAATAACGGAGATGATCCTTGAAGCCCGGAGGGCAGCCCGTAAAGGGCCCCATAAAACGCTGCCCAGCCTCAAATTACGCTTAAGAGGATATGTTCTGGGCCGGGCAGAATATCTTGGCAAGCTCGGGGTTTTATGGCCTGGGATGGCCAATCAAGCCTTGAAACTAAATTTAGTACGGTGGGCCCTTGACAAAGGACTTGCGGTCAGTCAAAAAAGTCCCTTGCCTGCTTATGGAAGACCTTTAGAAGTAATTGAGGATAAGGGCGGAAGAGCTGGAGGCGCGTTCGGTAAGCAAGTAATCTACTTCCCAGGTTGTTATACGCGTTATAATGAAGGAGATACAGGCCGAATCATGATCAAAGTTTTAGAGCATCTTGGCTATAAAACTATTGTGCCTAATTTTCACTGTTGTGGTTTGCCGTTAGAAGCTAATGGCCAGTTCGACAAGGCCCGTAAGAACGGACTTTATAACTTGGAATTAATGCGCCCCTATCTGGAGGCAGGCGTGCCTGTTATAACCTCCTGTACCAGCTGCGGTCTGACCTTGAAAGAAGACTATCCTAAGCTATCGGCACCGGGGGCTCAGATGATTGGGGCTCAGACCTATGATTTGTTCGAATTTTTATGGCAGCTTTACGAAAAGCGAGAATTGCCTCTGGACTTTCAAGAGGTCAAAGCTTGTTTTGGCTACCATCTCCCGTGCCACTTAAAAGCTCAAGGGATCGGAACTCCTGCTTTGCGCATTTTACGCTTAATCCCCGGCGTTAAAATACGCAATCTTGATGCCGGATGCTGCGGCTTATCCGGGAGTTATGGATTTAAAGCTGAAAAGTATGATAAGGCAATGAAAATTGGAAACCCCCTTTTTGAGGCGGTCAATGTCGGAGTTGAACGAGGAGACTTTCAGGAAATGTTAACGGAATGCGGGGTTTGTAAAGTTCAAATTCAACATGGTACTTCTATTCCTACGAAACACCCTTTGCGTATTTTGGCAAAAGCATATAAGATAATACTCGAATAAGCTTGGGGCAGCAAAGAGTATAGTTTAATCCTTGGCTTGTGATATAATCAAAGACTGTTGCGGGTTTTGATTTGATAATGAATAAGTTAATTAATTAAACCTTGGGGGATAGTAACATGGATTTTTTAAGTACTGTTATGAAGGGAAAAAGGGTTGGTGCAACAATTCGGAGAGTCGAGGATTTAAGTGAAGCCATGCTTCATCCCAATATCAGCGCTATCTTTCTTTTAGGTGCGAACATTAATCTCCTGCCTTCCATTGTGAAAAAGGTTCATGGTGATAATAAAGTTTTGATGGTCCATCTTGACATGCTGGAAGGTGCCGGAAAGGACAAGGCGGGGATACATTTGTTGGCGAGAATGGGACTGCGCGGTCTTGTCACGACGAAGCCAAACTTAGTTAAATATGCGCTTGACGAAGGTATGGTGGTGATTCAGCGCCTGTTTGTTTTAGATTCGGAGTCTGTTAAAACAGGGATAAAAATGGCTGCCGCTGTCAAACCAAATGCCGTGGAAATTTTACCGGCCACGATCCCGCGCTTTGTTATCCAGGAAATGAAAGATTCCTTGGGGATACCCGTTCTTGGCGGAGGATTATTAAGAACTGAAGAAGACGTTACGACTGCTTTAGCAAAGGGAATTGATGCTGTTTCTACAAGCTTGCGCCATTTATGGGATATGAGCTTTGACTGAGGTTTTAGTAAAGTCAGGCAGGAATCTCATGTTTTAACGAAGAATTTAAAGTTTTAATGAACTATTAAATTTGAAACTCTTCTGGAGAAGATACCATCAATAGTTTTATAAACTTGGAGTTTGGGAGAGTAGGAAGTTTCTTTTCTCGGTATACTAAGATATATTATTGAAGTTATATAAAACACTGAGAAACACCAAACCCTTGTGCCTAAGAAAGGGGATTTTTGTATGAACAAGAAAAGCGTTAAAGATGCCGCTGTTAAGGGAAAGCGAGTATTAGTTCGGGCGGATTTTAATGTGCCGTTAGACGAGCAAGGGCAGATAACAGATGATACGCGCATACGTGCTTCTCTCCCCACCGTTGAATATCTCGTTAAAGAGGGAGCCCGTGTCATCCTTGCTTCTCATTTGGGACGCCCCAAGGGCCAGGTCAATGCGAAATATTCTTTGGCGCCTGTTGCTAAACGATTGAGCGAACGACTGGGACAAAATGTCGTCCTGGTTCAAGATTGTATTGGGGAAGCGGCTAAAGAGGCTGTCGATAAGTTACAAGATGGTCAAGTTCTTTTGTTGGAAAACGTTCGTTTCCACAAAGAAGAAGAAAAGAATGATCCAGAGTTTGCTCGTGAGATGGCTTCCTTGGCAGATATCTTCGTCAATGATGCCTTTGGAACAGCACATCGTGCTCATGCTTCGACGGAGGGAGTCACTCACTATATTCCTGCGGTGGCAGGGCTGCTGATGCAAAAAGAAGTAGAGTTCATGGGGAATGCTTTGGAACGACCTGAGCGCCCCTTTGTGGCAATTATCGGCGGAGCGAAAGTAAGTGATAAGATCGGAGTTATCGAAAATCTCTTGGCTAAGGTTAATGCCTTGATTATCGGCGGAGGAATGGCTAACACCTTTCTCAAAGCCCAGGGTTATAAGGTCGGTAAATCCTTGCTGGAAGAGGATAAGCTCGAGCTGGCGAAACAACTGATCGAGAAGGCCAAGAGCAAAGGCGTCGCTTTAGAATTGCCTATTGATGTTGTTGCAGCTAAGGAATTTGCCGCTGAGGCCTCACATCGTATAGCTGCTTTATCAGATATTCAGGATGACGAAATGGCCTTGGATATCGGTCCGGCAAGTGCTGAACGGTTTAGTACTATCATTTCTTCAGCCCAAACCGTTGTTTGGAACGGTCCAATGGGAGTTTTTGAGATGGAAGCTTTTGCTAAAGGAACTGAACGAGTGGCTAAGGCTGTTGCAGATTGTCAAGGTACTACGATTGTTGGGGGCGGAGACTCTGTAGCGGCTGTTGAAAAGACCGGTGTGGCAGAGCGGATGACGCATATTTCTACAGGCGGGGGAGCATCTCTCGAATTTTTAGAAGGGAAAGTTTTGCCAGGTGTTGCGGCCTTACAGGACGCATAAAGGATGAATTGCGGCTGAACCTTTTGCTTTTTAGAAAGATCACATCGTATAAATTTTATTAAGAACTAGGAGACAAAGTTTCAATTGATTGCGGGAGGAATTGCACTGTGGTAAAGCGAAGACCTGTCATTGCGGGTAACTGGAAAATGTTTAAAACCGTAAAGGAAGCTGAAGATTATGCTGTAACGTTTTTAGAGGAAATTAAAGATGTCACTGCTCTTGATATTGTTCTCTGTGCTCCCTTTACTGCCCTCTATTCCCTTAAAAATGAAATGGAAGAAAGTATTGTCCATTTAGGGGCACAAAATATGTCCTGGGCTGATCAAGGTGCCTATACAGGTGAAATATCGGCCCAGATGCTGTTAGAAGCTGCTTGTACTTACGTAATCTTAGGACACTCCGAGCGCAGAGAAATGTTTGGCGAAACCGACGAAACTATTGCCAAGAAGGTCCGCAAGGCCTTGGCTGCAGGGCTGACTCCTATTCTTTGCGTAGGAGAAAATCTCAGCATTCGTGAAGAGGGAAAAGCTGTTGAACGAGTGCAGGGTCAGGTGTCTAAGGCCTTGGAAGGTATTTCTCCGGAAGATCTTAGCCGGGTTGTTATTGCTTATGAACCTATCTGGGCTATTGGAACGGGGAAAACGGCTTCGAGTCAAGATGCTCAAGAAATGTGTGCCGCCATACGTTCCACACTTGCCGAGTTCATGGGAGCAGCTTCCGAAAAGGTGCCGATTCTTTATGGAGGAAGTGTTAAGGCGGACAATATTGCCGAATTATTGTCGGAATCCGATGTTGACGGGGCACTCGTCGGAGGGGCTAGCCTTGATCCTCAGGGATTTGCCAAATTAATACATAACGCTGCTTCAGTTTAGGCACGCGTGGAAGGAAACTAGAAATGAGTACTGACAAACCACTATTGCTGATGATTCTTGATGGCTGGGGATATCGCGCAACCCGAGAGGGGAATGCCATTGCTCAAGCGAACTTGCCCAATTTTCGGCGTTTGGAAAAGGATTATCCTCATACTCTGCTTCAGGCGTCAGGGGAAGCGGTGGGATTACCCAATGGTCAAATGGGCAACTCGGAAGTAGGACATTTGAACTTGGGAGCGGGGAGAGTTGTTTATCAGGAATTAACCCGTATCTTTAAAGCCGTCAAGGACAAAACACTTTTTGAGAATCCTGTTCTCATAGAGGCTATGAAATCTGCCCGCCTTCATAATCAGGCCTTTCATCTGATGGGCTTGCTGTCTAATGGCGGAGTGCATTCTCATATTGAACATTTATTTGCACTTCTCGAGATGGCTAAAAAAGAAGGTTTAAAGAAGGTGTTTATTCATGTCATTCTTGACGGTCGAGATGTCTTGCCCCAGAGTGCCAAAGAATACATTGCCCAGCTTGAGGAAAAGATTAAAGAACTGGGCATTGGACAAATTGCTTCAGTAAGCGGGCGTTATTACCTGATGGATCGGGATAAACGCTGGGAACGTTTGGAAAAGGGCTATCAAGCCTTGGTTTACGGCCAAGGAAAATTTGCTCCCAGTGCTCTTGCAGCAGTAGAAAATTCTTATGATATGCGTGTAACCGATGAGTTTGTACTTCCCACGGTAATTCTTGGGGATGATGAAAAGCCTGTAGGCTTAATTCAAGAAGGAGACAGTGTGCTCTTTTATAATTTCCGCTCTGACCGAGCGCGGGAAATTACCAGGGCTTTTGTGGACGAGGAATTCGCAGGTTTTGAGAGGCCGAATCGTCCCCATGTAAATTATGTGTGTATGACACAATATGACGACACGATTCCGGCTCCCATTGCTTTTCCCCAGCAAGACTTGAAGAATACTCTGGGTGAAGTCCTTTCCAAACTGGGGCATAAACAATTGAGAATTGCTGAGACTGAAAAGTACGCCCACGTAACTTTCTTTTTTAACGGCGGAATCGAAGAACCTGATCCGGGTGAAGAGCGAATTCTAATACCGTCGCCCAAAGTTGCAACCTATAATCTTCAGCCGGAAATGAGCGCTCCGGAAGTCACCAAAACACTTCTTGGTGAACTCAGAAAGAAGGCCTACGATGTAATCATTCTGAACTTCGCTAATCCGGATATGGTCGGACATACCGGTGTTTTCGAGGCAACGGTAAAGGCGGTGGAAACCGTCGATCAATGTCTGGGACAGATCGAGGCTGAATTGCACAGCATGGGCGGAACACTGCTCGTGACGGCAGATCACGGAAATGCCGAAGAGAAGATAGATCCTGAGACAAATCTTCCCCTAACGGCTCATTCCACAAATCTGGTACCGTTCATTTTGGTCAGTGACCAATTGAAGAGTGCCGCTCTGCGTGAAGGCGGAGCCCTATGCGATGTGGCACCAACTATTTTGGAAATACTTCAGGTTCCCCAACCCAAGGAAATGACGGGGAAATCATTACTGAGGTCTTAATAAGAATAAGGGGGATTTTTCAATGAGTGTGATTACCGATGTTTATGCCCGGGAGATTCTTGATTCCCGCGGCAACCCGACTGTAGAAGTGGATGTTGTTTTAGCTGATGGCATTATGGGCCGAGCTGCTGTTCCTTCAGGTGCTTCGACAGGGGCTTTTGAAGCTGTGGAACTTCGTGACGGCGATAAGGCTCGTTTTATGGGAAAAGGTGTTCTGCAAGCGGTCGATAATGTCAACTCCGTGATTGCTCCAGAAGTCGAGGGACTATCTCCCTTTGATCAACCGGGTCTTGACCAATTGCTCAAGGAACTTGACGGTACAGAAAACAAAGGCAAACTAGGCGCTAATGCGATCCTTGGGGTATCATTAGCTGCGGCCAAAGCCGGAGCAGAATCCTTAGGTCTGCCACTCTATCAATATTTGGGCGGAGTCAACGCCAAAGAACTTCCCGTTCCCATGATGAATATCCTCAACGGCGGGAAGCATGCGGACAATAATGTGGATATTCAGGAATTTATGATTATGCCCGTGGGAGCATCGAGCTTTGCTGAAGCTCTGCGTATGGGTACAGAAGTCTATCATAGTTTGAAATCTGTCCTTAAAGAAAAGTCCCTGGCCACATCAATTGGCGATGAAGGCGGATTTGCACCGAGTTTGGAATCCAATGAGGATGCCTTGCTTTGCATCATGGACGCCATTCAAAGGGCTGGGTTTGTTCCCGGCGAACAAATAGCCTTGGCACTGGATGTAGCGGCTACTGAAATTTATGACAACGGGGCTTATCATCTAGCCGGAGAAGGTCTAACCAAGAGCTCTGTAGAAATGATTGACTACTATGAAGGCCTAATCAACCGTTACCCTATTGTCTCCATCGAAGACGGCCTTGCCGAAGAAGACTGGGAAGGCTGGGCTAAATTAACCCAGCGTTTAGGGGATCGGGTTCAGCTCGTTGGCGACGATTTATTTGTCACAAATCCTGCTCGTTTAGAACGTGGAATTGAAGCAAAATGTGCCAACTCTATTTTGATTAAAGTTAATCAAATCGGAACTCTCACTGAAACATTAGATGCCATCGAAATGGCTAAAAGGGCAGGGTATACTGCAGTTGTCTCCCACCGTTCCGGTGAGACCGAAGATGTTACCTTAGCCCATATTGCAGTCGCAGTCAATGCCGGCATGATTAAAACCGGGGCTCCGGCACGAACAGAACGGGTTGCAAAATATAACGAACTGCTCCGCATTGAAGAAGAGCTTGGGGACAGTGCCATCTATCGTGGCAGAAAAGCCCTTGCCAGAAGCAAGTAATTACTCCGGCCAACATCCTTTTATGTTTGTTGAGTTTTCAGGCTGCTTGTGCTAAAATAGTCCTACTGACTATTTACGGTGACGATACAGCAGAGTGTTGTATTGGGGGGGTGTTTACTTGAAAATTGCTTTGATCGTGGTTTTAGTGCTTAGTTCTATAGGATTGATTGCCACTGTCCTTCTCCAATCGGGAAGAAGTGCGGGGCTGTCCGGAGCAATCTCTGGTGCCGGCGAATCCATTTTTGGAAAAAAGAAGGGCATGGATGAATTACTTGCTAAAGTTACAGCTGTCTTGGCTGCTGTCTTTCTTTTAAGCTCGCTGGGATTAGCAATGCTTCAGTAACAAGAGGAGTTTGGCCTTGATGATTCGTTCCAAAGTCCGAACTGCGCTATAGTTATGATACATAAGGGACACTTCATATGAGGTGCCCCTTTCGTGCTATGTTTTGTGTGGTAAATTTAGACAGGAGGGGATCGAGTGAAACCGCAGAAACGGTTGGTGGATCCATTTTATTTTCCGGGAAATCCTGTAGGCTGTTTGCTTATTCATGGTTTTTCAGGATCGCCTTCTGAAATGCGTTATTTAGGCGAGCGATTGGCTGCCCTCGGCTGGACAGTTCTGGGAATTCGACTTTCAGGGCACGGGACCACGCCGGAAGAAATGGCGAAAACACGGTGGGAGGATTGGGTCAGTGATGCAGAAGCAGGTGTAACTGAGTTAAGAAAGACATGTTCCAAGGTAATCGGAATGGGACTTTCAATGGGCGGGTTATTAGCTCTGCATTTGGCAACACTAGATTTAGTTGATGGCCTGGTATCTATGAATTCACCGATGCTGCTGGCTGACCGAAGAACACGGTATGTACGCTTGATCCGTCCCTTCCGAAAATTTGTAACAAAACCAAAGTCACCTATTGCTGGCCAAGTTCCTTCGGATTCTCGGGTAACTCAATTAAAACCGGAACGTTTTGTCTACGATAAAATTCCTATCGATTCTCTGATATCCTTGAACAAAGCCATTCACAAAGTTCGCCGCGAACTTAAACATATAAAATGCCCGGCCTTATTGATGCAAAGCCGAAAAGATTTCACCGTTGACCCAGCCAGTGTTCAAATGATTCGTAAGAGCATCCAGGCTTGTGAACCCGAAGTGCTTTATTGGGAACATTCCGGACATATCTTGACGCTGGGGACTGAACGAGACGACGTTGTCCTCAAGGTTCATGAGTTTCTTCAAAGATATAATGAGTTTCTATAAGGGTTTTATTGGTAGTTTTAGTGGAAAGATGAAATGCTTAGAGCATGGATAAAATAGGGAATTGGGATGATTTGTTGTATAATAAGTTGTTGTATGCTAGAGATGAAAGGAGGAACTAAATATGCCTTCTGAAGGGATAAAGGTTGTCTCTGAAAACCGTAAAGCTTTTCACGATTATTTCATAGAAGACCGACTCGAAGCTGGAATAATCCTTACCGGAACTGAGATAAAATCAATCAGGAATGGACGTGTAAACTTAAAGGACAGTTATGCCCATTTAGATAATGGCGAGATTTGGGTGTATCAAATGCATATCAGTCCTTATGAACAAGGAAACCGCTTTAACCATGATCCGTTAAGGCCTCGAAAGCTGCTATTACACCGGTCAGAAATTAGTAAATTAGTCGGAAAGATTCAGCAGCAAGGCCTAACCCTAATTCCGACTAAAATGTATTTAAAAAAGGGCTTGGCAAAAGTCGAATTAGGAGTTGCTCAAGGGAAGAAAAATTACGATAAGCGTCAAGCACTAGCCGAAAAGGAAAGTAAACGAGATATTGAACGAGCATTAAAAGATCGGAACAGAAGTTAACAGAGTAAAGACATTTTTGCCAATATCAATCCCACTGATTATAGTTATTTAATTATTTATAAACTATAGATTTATTTCAACTAAATTTTGGAATTATATTCGTTCCTTTTGCTCAGGGTAAATAATATTAAAGGAACACACAGAGATGATAATTAAAATAACTATAAATACTTACCATGATAATCCTCATATTCCAAAGAAAATTAGTTTGTTTTATGCTTAAATATGATATACTAATCATGTAATTAATTCGGGGGCGTTTTAGACTCGCTCGGGGAAGCGGTGGCAAAAGTTGCGCGTCGAGATTCCACCTGGTCTCGTTAAACGGTGGAAACAAATAGTTAACGAAGATAATTTCGCTCTAGCTGCCTAAGTGCCGCTAGCATCCTGCCTTCTGACCTACGGTGAAGGGTTCAGGGTGTCAAATTAGTAGGACGCTCTAATGTCAATGCTCGGAGACATTAGCTAAGATGATCGAGCTAGCCTGAAATGAATCCTTGCCTTTAGGAGTCACGACCGGCGAAACTTAAATTAAAGGACACACGCGTAGACGCTTTTGTGGTCGTTCTTCGATACAGGGGTGCAAGTCCCCTCGCCTCCGCCAAATAAGTACTCAATAATTGATACAATTTTTGAACATAAAAAGTCCAGCAATACTGGGCTTTTCGGCGTTTTTGGGCAGTGTAAGCATCGTTTAGGGCGGTGCTTTCTCTGTTTTTGAACCCAAATCGTTAAATGATGCACCCAACTTTTTAACGATTACTACTTTCGTTGAAAAGTATAGGAATCGTTAAAAGGTGTAAAGAATTGCTAAATCAAGATTCAGATAGTCTTATTGTTAAATACGCTTTTGAGCTAGAATATAAACCTCATCATCTGCTCTTGCGGAAACCACCACGATCTTCATGATGCTGTTTTCCCGTACGACCTTATATACTACCCGTAACCCAAGTTTTAACAGTTTGATCTTGCAATAACCGGCAAGGTTCGTGCCGGTTTTATTGCTAAGAGGTTTTCCGTAGCCGCCTTCAGCCTGGGATAATGGGTTAACGGCAACTTTATTGATGGCTTTCACGACCTGTAAACGCTGAGTGTGATCGAGTCGCTTAATATCAGCTAAAGCTTCCTTTAAATATTCTACTTTCCACATGCTATTCAAGTTCCACTTCTAAATCTATTAGATCATTTTCACTAATGCCCAGTTCCTGCATGGCTTGTTCCGCTGGAATAAAATCCTCATCCTTGGAATTTTCTAGGCGTTTTTCAGCTTCTACAAGTAGGCGGTAATTTTCAATTGTTTCGAGCATTTGTTCATAGGCTTCAGGTGTGAGCAGCACACAGGTCGGAGTATTGTTTTTTAGCACAATCTTGAAGCCGGTTTCCCGGACTTCCTCAAAGATTTTATTGGCTTCACCCTTATTGAAACGGGAAATCGGCACCAGAGAATTCATAGCACTACTGATAAAATTAGGGTTAATCATAAAAGGAATCCTCCCCTACAGTTTCTATTGTTATTTTATGGAATATTAATAAATTTGTCAATATATTTATCTATATTGAGCTTTAGCAAACTGTTTAAAGTATAAGTAAATGCCGGGGCGTGGAAGTCACTCCCCCTAATATTGCACCCCTGTGATCTTCAATATCAAGATATAATGTGAAATTGTATTAAGTAATGTGTTTTTTAGCCTTATCATTGAAATGGTAGATCAGCAGTTAAATGAAAGTAATTTTTCCCCTGTATTACAAGCAGGGAAATTCTTTGATAAAGCCAATAAAAAATGATGCCATTATCGATCACGGTACATCACGCTGTAGCAGATGGATATCATGTTGGTTTTTTCCTCAAAAAATTCCAAGAAAATATGAATTATCCAGAAGAGTGGATTTAAGTGGGAAGTAGAATAATTATTGCCTAAAGGTATAAAGCTGGATTTCGAAACGCCCCCCCTGTTGGGGCAAAGACCGGGGGCTGCTTGACCATTATTCAAAATTGTGCTAATATTAAGCCATAATTACTGTTAATGCTGTATATGGATTGGCTGGAGTTTAAAGAGAAAAGCCTTTTTTTAAGACGTACGGGAACGTATGCCTTAGAAGAAGGCTTTTTATTTTATCTTTACCAGCTTGTAATGTCCATTTCGTAATTCACAATGAAGCGTAATTATAGAAAAATGGATACAAGAAAGTATGCTGAATTATGAGTATTACGAAGCGCAACGGTAATATGTCAGGGGGTGAAAAAGCGAGTATTAGCGAACTAATTTTAATTCATTGAAAGAGGGGGGTTAGCATGAAAAACGGTGAATTTGTCGTTAAAACAAAAGATGATATTATCCGATTTATTGATCAGAATCCTACTCAAAAACGAGCATTCATGCTTGTTCTGATTGCACTTGGGGGTATCTTCCTTGAAGCCTACGATCTGACTATCTTAGGAACAGCCACCGATCAATTAATCAAGCAATTCCACCTAACAGCTGCTGGTTTGTCGGTTATTATGACGATAATGCCTTTCGGAGGGATGATTGGAGCGCTTGTAGGAGGACTATACACAGATCGATTTGGACGCAAATTGATGTTTCTAATTGATTTAATATTACTCGTGATAAGTTCTTTCGGCGCCGCTTTATCCCCTAGTCCGCAGATTCTGGGCTTTTTCAGATTTTTTCTGGGGATTGGAATTGGAATTGATGTCCCCATAGCATTTAGCTTTATTACAGAGCTTAGTAATTTCAAATCAAGAGGGAAGTACACTAATTATTGGCAAGTGTTTTGGTATCTTGCCACAACATCTTCGGCTTTAGTGGTAATAGGACTTTATAGTTTAGGTACTGGAAATACATTATGGAGATGGAGTGTAGCTGGGGGTGGACTCATTGCTCTGGCTGTTCTGATTCTGCGGTTAATGTTCTTAAAGGAAAGTCCAATGTGGGCAGCGAAAAATTTGCCCTTAAAAGAGGCAACGGAGATTTTAGAAAAAACCTATAAAATTAAGGTTAAATTGGAACAACCAGATGTAAGCGAAGACAAACATCTGAAAAAAGTACCTTTAAAGATCCTCTTTAACAAGAGATATAGGCCGCGCACAATATTGGCAACTGCTATAAAAACGACCCAAAGCTTGCAGTATTATGCTGTAGGATTATACATTCCGCTTATCGCAGTCTTTGTAATGGGTGAAGGGAAACTGCAGAGTCTTGGCGGAACAGCTTTAATTAATTTGGCAGGGATTCTCGGTGGGTTTATCGGAGCTCAATTAACATTTAAGCTGGGTTCGCGCAAGCTGTCAATTTTTGGTTACGTAATTGTCATTATCGCCATGCTTTCTATCGGATTTTCATATGGTGGGGTCCCGATGTGGGTCATAGCGTTATTAGTCGCTTTATTTCTCTTTGGACACTCGGCTGGACCAGGGTCAAATGGAATGACTATGGGGGCGTTATCATTTCCAACAAGCCTTCGTGGACTCGGTTCAGGGTTCGTTGAGGGATCAAGTCGCTTAGGCAGTATGATTGGTACGTTCGCTTTTCCTATTATTCTTACGAACTTCGGACTTTCCAAAACCATGCTTATTTTATCATTAGCTCCACTAATTGGCTTGATTTCAGCATTAATTATTAAATGGGAACCCGTTGGTAAAGACATTGAACGAGAGGACGAAGAAGTTAGAGAGGAAATAAGACTGCAAACGACAGCACGTTGATTTTAAAAAGCTTGAATGCCTTGTGTTTGTCGGTACTCTGGTATTTGCAAGGCGTTCAAGCTTTTCCTGCTTCATCACATCAAGCGGGACTACGTGCCGAAGTCGGTCATACACCAGCATCAGCAATGATTTAACCAAAGATCTGCGTTGACATCAATTGAAGACTAAGGTATACTACAAAAATACTCGGTGAAGGATTATATGGTTGTAATCCAAATTTTTTAATGAAATTCCGTGGATTAAAAATGGCCTCGTTAGTCATCAGAAAAACAAAAGCTGTGGAAAACTATGGTTTGGAGATGTGAGAAAACCGTAGCCTTAAATTTCCTTCTTGAAAGGATAGATAAGGTTGCGGTTTTTTGTTTTAACGATGTCTTAGCTTAGAAATAAGGGGGTTGAATAATGCTTAACGACGACCTTAGCGGATATGCCTTTATATTTGATCTCGACGGAACACTATACATAGGTGATGAAATTATCGAGGGTGCACCATCTGCTTTGGAATGGATAAGGTCTAAAGATGCAAAGGTTAGATTTCTTACTAATAATCCTCGTTTTAGTGTTGAATATTATGTAAAAAAATTAAAGGGACTAGGGATATACGCCCTTCCAGAAGAAGTAATTACTTCTGCAGTAATCACAGCCAACTACCTAAAAAAGCGAAAGCAAAAGTATGGCCGCCTCTATGTAATTGGTGAACAGGAGCTGATTGAGCAGCTTACAAAAGCCGGCATAGCAATTTCTGCAGACTCCTCAGCGGAAACTGTACTTGTTAGTTTTGATACAACATTGAATTACGAAAAGCTGCTCAACGGGCATCGTGCCCTGAAAAAGGGTGCTGCATTTATTGCCACGAATCCCGATCCAGTATGCCCTTACCGGAATGATGGCTTACCTGATGCAGGAGCAATTATCGCAGCTTTTGAGGCTACGACTGGGCGAAAAGTTGAAATGATTTTCGGTAAGCCATCCAAGGATTTAGCGCTGCAAATAATAGAGGATTTAGGAATTACAAGAGACCATTGCATAGTAATTGGGGACAGGCTGACAACTGATATACAGTTCGGTAGCGAAGGCGGAATGAAAACGATCTGGGTAAACCCTGGGTTTAAAGAGTCTAAGACAGTTATTCCAGCGAACGGTGTGCAGCCTGATTTTACAATAAATTCTGTTCGCGAACTGCCAAAAGTTTGTAATGAAATTATTGAATAACGCTTCACTGGCACTATCAAAGAAGAGGTGGAGGACACATGATCGATTATGAGGTTGTCATCGTTGGAGGCGGCGCAACTGGGGTAGGAATATTACGGGATTTAAGCATGCGGGGGATTACTGCTTTACTTTTAGAACAGGGTGATCTCGCTCATGGAACAAGCTCTAGGTTTCATGGATTACTGCACAGCGGGGCACGTTACGCAGTAAAGGATCCCATTTCCGCTTCGGAATGCATTGAGGAGAATCTGATTCTCAAGAAAATTGCAGCACCTTGCATATCCGACACAGGCGGCTGGTTCGTACAGACGGTTGAGGATGATTCGTCGTTTGTTGAGCAATGGATTAAAGGATGTGCTCAAGCCCAAATTCCGATCCATGAAGTGCCTCTATCCGAGGCCTATGAAAAAGAACCTTTGTTAAGCAAGGAAATAGTAAGGGTATTCGAAGTTCCCGATGCCGCGGTTGATGGTTTTAAACTTGTTTGGGCGAATGCGAAATCCGCTAAACGTTATGGTGGACACTATAAAACCTACCATCAAGTTGAGAACCTTCAATTAGAGGGCCGGAAGGTTACGGGTGTGATCGCTCGAAACCTTTTGAATGGAGAAATGTTGACCATCTCTTGTAAAATTGTTGTCAATGCGGCGGGAGCATGGGCATCTAAGATTGCTGCTTTCGCGGGGGTTTCATTAGAGGTTATTTGCGACAAAGGAACGCTATTGGCATTTAATCAACGTCTCTTCCAACGGGTTATCAATCGGCTGCATACGCCTGGAGATGGAGATATTTTTGTTCCCCATGAAACGATAACGATTTTAGGAACGACTTCGGAAATTGTTGATTCTCCCCGAGAAAACAGTCCCTTAAAGGAAGAAGCAAGGAAGTTGTTGGCAATAGGAGAAGAGGTGCTGCCTGAGCTGGAAAAATATCGAGTTATAAGGGCTTTTGCCGGAGTTCGGCCTCTTCATCGGGAAGACAGTGATGTTCCAGGGGCAGCGGAAGAAGGCCGGGAAGTCAGCCGAACGTTCGCCTTACTTGACCATGAGCTCCGAGATGGAGTTCGTGGGATTGTGAGCATCGTTGGCGGAAAGTTTACCACTTATCGGCTAATGGCTGAGAAGGTTACGGATTGGGTTTCCGATAAGTTAGGAAATGCCACACCTTGCCGCACGGCAGAGGAATGTTTGTCAGAGGTCCCCAATACCGTTCATGAAAAAGCACGGCGGCTTTTGCCCTGTGCTGCTGCTGAAAAAATGATTGATCGCCTGGGTGAGGATGCTGACAGTGTTTTGGCAGAGATTGAACGAAACCCCGGCAAAGGAAAAATGCTTTGCGAATGTGAAATGGTCAGTGTTGCAGAAGTTGAAAAGATAGCTTCAGACCAAGATACACATCATTTAGCAGACATACGGCGTAAGACACGCTTAGGTATGGGAACTTGCCAAGGAGCCTTCTGTACTTACCGTGCCCTGCCCTTGTTATGGAAGGATAAGGGGAGATATGACCCTATAGAAAAAGAATTGACACTCTTTATTAATCAGCGCTGGAAAGGAATCCACCGGGTTCTCTGGGGACAACAGCTGAGGGAAACGGAGTTAACTCGGGCGATTTATGCAAGTATCCTTCAGCTGAACGATAACCGAGGTGAATAAGGAGGTATTCCCATGTGGGATGGAATTGTCATTGGTGGGGGCCTCTCCGGGCTTATAGCAGGAATTCGGGCATCTGAAAAAGGCAAGCGGATGCTGGTGATTTCTGAAGGCGTGGGAAGCTTGACCTATAGTTCGGGGGTTATGGATTTTGGAGATGTTGAACGCCTAAAGGAAGAAAAGAATCATCCGTATGCTTTAATGGGTGAAACAGTGGTGCGAGCGGGAATGGAGTATTTTCAAAGGCTTTTTCCGGATTATCAAGGAGCATGGCAGAATTCCCAGCAGGTACTTACTCCTTTAGGCTCCCCGAGAGAGGCCGATTTGGTGCCAACTGGGCTAAATGCGGGAGTTTTGCAGAAAGCCAAGGAAATTGTGCTGATAGCTCCCGAAGGAATGAAAGACTTTTTTCCGGAGGTCATCAAAGCCAAGTTAGAGCGAGTTTATTCCAAAGCCAAGATTGAGATATACCCTGTTGCAGTTGAAGCCTTTGACATTTGGCGTAATTCTGGAAAATTAATAACGGGAATGGATTATGCAAAATACTGGCGTTCAGATCAGGGAGCAGTCAATTTAAAAAATATCCTAGGTAAACTTACCGAAGAAATGGCTTGTAGTTCCTCTGGGGCAACTTCAGGCGAAAAGCAAGGCGAAAAGAGCGCAATTATCTTTCCTGGGTTGGCAGCATGTTTTTCAAATGTCTTAAAAGGAGTTCTCGAGGAAGTTCCCTTGCCAATCGTCGAAATGACTGCTTTTCCGCCTTCTGCCAGCGGACAGTTCCTGTATGAAGCCTTGAAACAGAAGTTTAAAGCACTTGGCGGGGAATTACTTGTGGGGACCGGTGTCAAGAAAGTAGAGTTTCAAGGGAAACGCTGTCATACGGTCATTGTAAAGAGCAAAGGCAAAGATGTCGCTTTTTCTGCGCAGTCATTTATCCTGGCGACGGGTGGCATTTTCGGAGGAGGAATTCAGGTAGGGCCTAAAGATGCAGCTGAGTCTGTTATGGGGCTGCCTTTATACGTACCTGCTCAATGGACAAACAGTGAATTTTTAGGTGAACAGCCCTATGCCAAGATGGGGGTTGAGGTTGATCCTGAACTTCGTCCGCTCGCTGCCGGAAATCAGGAACCGCTCTTCGATAATGTTCGGATTGTTGGGCGCCTATTGGCTCATTGGGATCCCTGGTTGGATCATTGTGGCGGAGGGGTGTCACTCGCTTCCGGATGGTTAGCCGGAGAGATCTTATAGAAAGGATGCGGGATAATGGATCTGAAACAGGACAACGTTAAAAATTTGGATGCTTGTATTAAATGCAGCGCTTGTACAGCTCTGTGTCCGGTAGCCGCAGTGAACCCACTTTTCCCGGGTCCGAAGAGTGTTGGACCGGATGCCGAACGATTTAGACTTGAAGGAATCGAGATGGATATAAAATGTCTTAATTATTGTTCAAATTGCAAGACCTGTGAGGTAACCTGTCCCTCCGGTGTAAGAATTACATCAATGATCCTGGGAGCCAGGGAAAGAGCCAAACAGAGTAAGCATAGTGACGGGAAGACACTCCAACACAGATTCCGAGATCTCGTCTTGGGCAGAGCGGAATATTTAGGCCGCTTGGGTACAATCTGGCCGAGTATGACAAATACAGTGCTAAGTATATCTTTAATGCGTGTTTTGATGGAACAGATCTTGGGTCTCAGTCGTCATGCCCCTCTGCCTTCGTATCATACCAAATTCAAACCTCAAGGAAGCTTTGTCCAATCAGACAAACAGGTCGTCTATTTTCCCGGTTGTTTTGCCAAGTATAATGATGCCCAGACGGCACAGGCGGTTGTTAAAGTATTAGAGCACAATGGTTACCAAGTGATTGTTCCTAATTTCCACTGCTGTGGAGTTCCGCTGCAAGCCAACGGTTACTTTTCTCGTGGAAGAGAGAACGCCAAGAAGAACCTGGCCCTTATGGAGCCGTATTTGAAGGCCGGCCTACCTGTTATTACTTCTTGTACCAGCTGTGGTTTGGCACTTAAGGAAGAATATCCTGAACTTGCTGCCGCAGGCGCAGAATACATCGGACAGCAAACGTATGACTTATTTGAGTTCCTGTGGGAGCTGCACGAACGGGGAGAGCTCCGTGAAGACTTTCAATCGGTGCCGGTTTCTCTAGGTTATCATGCACCTTGCCATTTAAAGACTCAAGGAATTGGTACGCCATCGGTGCGCTTGCTGCGCTTAATTCCCGGAGTGCAGATCCAAGATCTCGATGCCGGATGCTGTGGCTTATCTGGAAGTTACGGTTTTAAAGAAGAAAAGTATGATATAGCCATGCAAATCGGGAAACCATTGTATCAGAGCGTTCAACAAGGAGTTGCGGAGGGGAGATTTCAGACAATGACCACTGAATGCGGAGGGTGTCAGGTTCAAATTCAGCATGGGTCCGGTGTTAAAACAGAGCATCCTGTGTGGTACCTAATAAGAGCGTATGATTTATAGACCGGTATCGGCAGGACTCTATTCATAGTTTAACGAAGTATTCATTATAGTTGAGAAGGCTCGCGTGGATAGTTCAGTTGTTTTAAGAAATCGATGTATTTATAAAACGGTGATTTTATATTATAATGGAAATGATAAGATATTTTTTTATTTTTTGAGTCTTTACAAAATTTGATAGGCTAGGCAAGAGGTATAGAGAAAGCCGCAAATTTATCTGTATGTACAGGTTTATTTGTGCTTTTTTATTTTATCTAGATACTTAGAACGTTTACTTAGTGATATTTTGGGGAAGGAGTTGAGAGAGTATTAGCAGTATAGAGACTATATTGTATTTCTTAGGTGGATTGGCTATTTTTATGTATGGGGTTCAAACAACTTCAGAAGCATTACAAAAATTTGCTGCCAATCGTTTGAAACAAATCCTACAGTCCATTACAAAGAAGAAATTTTTAGCGGTTTTATTTGGCGTTATCATGACAGTTGCGTTTCAAAGCAGCGCCGCGACCACAGTTTTAGTTGTTGAGTTTGTGAATACAGGGTTGCTCAATCTTGCCCAGGCCTTGGGAATTGTCTTAGGTTCTGCGGTAGGAACATCAATCTCTATTCAGCTTATCGCTTTTCAAATCCTTGATGTTGCCTTAGGTGCTTTATTTATTGGGTTTATACTTTATTTTGCAGGAAATAAACAGTGGAAGCATTTAGGCCAATCACTGATCGGATTTGGTTTGATCTTTGTCGGGATGGCTGATATGTCTACAGCCTCGGCTCCGCTTCGCGATATTCCTCAGGTCTATACGTTTTTGTCCCAATTGGGATCAAGGCCTTTATTAGCAATTATAGTAGGACTGATTTTAACGACAGTAATTCAAAGCAGCACCGGTGTTTTTGCAATCATGATGTCTCTGGCAGGTCATCATTTGTTAGGCTTGGCTGCTATCGTTCCGTTAGTTATCGGTGCACATATCGGCGGTACGGTAACAACGTTACTAACCAGCATTACGGCCCAAAAAATGGATGCTAAGCGTACGGCAATAGCGAATACAGCTTATAAGGTCATAGCAGCAGTTTTAGTATATCCCTTTATGACACAATTTTCCTATCTTATTAAATGGACAACGAGCGATGTACAGCGGCAGGTGGCGAATGCCCATTTACTGTTTGCGGTTTTCATGGTTATAATATTTTTCCCCTTTAATAACCTAATAGCTAAAGCCTTGAATCGTTTGATTCAGGATCGCACTGGCCAAGACAGCGAATTAAAATTCAGGGCTATCGATGAGGATTCCTTGGAAGTGTCGGCAGTTGCCTTGAAACAGGCGAATCAGGAAATCTGTCTTTTAGGAGATTTTATTTGTACTAAAATGTTGCAGAGAATTCCGGAAGCTTATTTAGAGGATAATGAGAATTTAGCAGAGAACGTTGAGAAGGCTGAAGAGCATGTGGATTGGTATTACCGACACATCATGCGCTTCTTGGCAATTTTATCTCAAAAAGGCTTAACGGATGAACAAGCGGAAGAAAGTATGAATATCCAGTTTATCCTCAAGGAATTTGAAGATATTGGAGATGCAGTCATGGCAATGATTCAATTGTTTAAGAAATTGCATCTTGAAAAGTTAAATGGTCAAAAAGAAAGCTGGGAACACTTAGCTGAGTTATATCAACAAGTATTCGAGCATCTTGTAATTGTCGTCAAGGCATTAAAGCATTGGGATTCGGAGGCAGCAGGGGAAGTGATACGGGACCATCCAGAGACAGTTCGCCTGCAGCGCACCTTACAGTTTAATTATTTGGCTCAAAACCCGCAAAATGAGGCAGACAATGAGATCAGGAATAAAGAGATATTCCGTTATGCTGTATTAGACTTAATTAGTTTACTGTATCTTGTAGATGAGCATACAGTAAATATTGCTCAGGTCATCATGGGAATTGTTTAATAAGGAAGGATAAAAAGATGAAGATTATAGGTCATCGAGGAGCGGCTGGCTCAGCTCCGGAAAATACGTTAGTAGCCTTTGAAAAAGGCCTTGAATATGGGGTCGATGGTTTTGAGTTTGATGTACAGCTTTCAAAAGATGGAGAAATCGTAATTTGTCACGACGAGCGCGTTGATCGTACGAGCGATGGCGTAGGCTGGGTTAAGGATTTTAGCTTAAAGGAACTCAAGCAGCTTAATTTTGGAGTGGCCTTTGAAAAATATGCCCCCATTCCGACACTCTACGAATTACTTGCAATGTTAAAAGGCAGGTCTCTTACACTTAATGTTGAAATAAAGACGGGGCTTATACCATATCCGGGAATTGTAGGCAAAGTGGTTAAATTGCTTGATAAGTTCGGAGTGACCGATCAAAGTATTATTTCTTCGTTTGAACATAAGACAATCGTTGAAGTGATCAAGAACCATCCTCAAATCAGTACGGGATTGCTATATGAGTGTGGGCCAATCAATCCTTGGATTTATGCCCAGAATTTGGGAGCTGTTAATCTTCACCCCCATTTTGCCTTTGTTAATCCGGAGTTAGTGTCAGAAAGCCATAGCCGAGGTATTGGTATTAATACATGGACAGTGAATGAACCGTGGCAAATGGAACATGTCCTGGAGTCAGGAGTGGACATGATTATTACAAATTATCCGGAACGGTTTGTAAAAAACAGGTAAAAGATTTGGCAATTCGTTTTTGTGTAATTCATCATAAATGCAGTGATAAAAATCAAATAGCCGTAACTAAATTAAATGGCATCTTGTATAATAGGGATACCCCTGAAAATATATGTAAATATTTATGAAAAGAGGTACTGCATCATGGGAGCTTTTCGTACATCAGGGTATGATAAAGTATTAATGAATCTACCGGTGATGACCATAGAATTGGCGGAGGCTGTTCAAAAACAAATTTCTTTGGCGATTGAGACTTTAGCTAATAAAGCCATCACCCAAGACTGGGAGCAATGCGACGATATTATCGATCAAATGCGGGACAATATAATAAACCGTTGTTTATATATCATGAGCCTGCAGCAGCTTAGAAGTCAGGATTTACGCTGGATTTTGGGTTTTCAGCGTATTGCCCAGGAACTAGAACGTGTCGCAGACTATGCTTGCGATATCACTGAATTGAGTGATCTCAAAGCTGATAGAAATTGGTTCGAAGATGTTTTGCAAATGGCAGAGCATTTACTTGAAATGATGGAGTATACAGTTAATGTCTTAAAAGGAGAAAAAGAGTATACTGAAGATTTGGCAGATCAGGACGATCTGTTAGATGAAGCCTATCACAGATTAAAAACCGCTTTGGCTAAAGGCAATCTAACAAAAAGCGATGAGGGGCAGCTGGGTATAAGTATACTTGTTGCTCGGACGCTTGAACGAATGGGGGACCATATTGTTAATGTGGCAGAGACTCTTTTTTATATAAAGACAGGAAAGAAGCGCCTAGATGCGGAAATATCATAATAGACTAAGATCAAGATAAAACGGTTAGGCCCTCTTCGCAGCTACTATTTCTTTGTCCCTACTAAGCCCCAGCTCGCCTGTGGCTTTTTCTATGCCTTAACATAATAATCAGTTGGCTCCGTGGAACGTCGCGAATATGTAAAACCCTTTCTTTTTGGCTAGCTGTTTCAGAGCAGAGAAAGGAATTCCAGACCTACACAAGTAGTTAATAGTAGAAAAAATAAAAAATTTTAATACTTCATATTACGACAGAGTATGCCAAAGATATATGGTAATATAAAGGAAAACCAGGAATCAATTGGATAGCAGATTAACCAGTTATGACTTAACTGCCGGGTATTGTTACAGCCCATAATGTAATGCTTGATTAGTGATGTTCATTCTGTTCAACAGTAATAAAATTTAAAAATAAGGAAATCGATGAAGTGTGTATAACATTTGGGCGCTTAGTACACATGGAGAGAGTAGCGCAACCGACCTGAATATAAATATAGTCAGGTCTTTTTTTATGTGCCATATTTATTTGCTGCCTTTACCGCGAGACCAAATTGACAAGGAGAAAATAAAAGTGGCACTGATTAGGCCTAAAAACCAATTGCTTTGGAAGTAAGGTGAACTAGAGTGAATTTTTAAGGGGTGGATGCAGCGGTGAGGAAATTTAGAGGGGATAATGTAGCAGCTTTTGTGATTAAGAATCTTAGTGCTTTTAGTAACAAGGGGTTTGGCTTAATTATTAAGTAATAATTATTGGGGAAAATCCGACAAGGAGATGAGTAGATGCTTAACAATATAAGCGAAAAATCGGTAAAAACTCTTGTAACTCTTTTATTTATAGTGATGTTCACCTTAGGTACAGCAACTGTCGCTTTAGCATCATCAACAGTTAATTTTGAAAACTCAACAGTATCTAATATTACAGGAAGTTCTGCAACTATTAACGGATCTCTATCAGGAGAGTATACATCAAACGAAGTTAAATCTTATGGTGTGTTGTATTTCAAAGGATCTTATGATGTGCTGTTTTTCAAAGAATCTCTTGATCTTAAGTCTCTGAACGCAAATTCTCAAGAAGTAACTATGGCAGCAGTAACAGTTCCAAAGGTAAGTCAAAAAAATGGTAAATATACTTATACAATTACCGACCTTAATTTAACCGGATTATCTTCAAATACAGAATACTATTATTGTGAATATATCTATACGTCTGGTAAGGGGTATGAGCTCGGACCTGTATCTAATTTTACTACGTTAGCTAAAGTAGTTACTACTGAACAAGCAAACAATATAGAAGCCAATGAAGCAACGCTAAATGGAACGGTGGATAAAGGTAAAGGTAAAGGTCCAGGTCCAGGTGTTGCAGATACGGGATTTTACTGTTCTGCGGTTGCATCAACTTTAGATCAACTAAAAAATACAAACGAATTAAGCTCAGAGGAAGTAAGAACAGAAAAAAGAAAATGGAAATTTTCTAGAAGGCTTACGGGACTGCAATCTGGTACAAAATATTATTACGTTGCTTATGAGACTAAGGATGGTGTTACAAATTTCGGTTCGGTAGAGTGCTTTACTACGACTGTGAAATATCAAGGTGTGCAAAAGAGAAATAAAGTTAATATCAGTTGTGATAATCGTTGTGGTGATCGTTATGATCTTCGTTTTTTAGCGACGATTGATACCTTAAATGCTGATTCAGTTGGTTTTGTTTACTCAGAGTCAAATCACAACCCAACAATCGAGGATGGCACTTGCTCTAAAGTAATTCCAACAACTACAGTGTATGATGAGGTAACTGTAGAGGGTAAAAAGGTTTCGGCCCATTCTAGGGGAGGAAATTATTTTATCGCTTGTATTTTAAAAGATATTCCGGAGAAAACCAAGCTCTATGTTAGAGCCTTTTCAACCATAGGAGGAGTAACAACATATACCTCTGCGCAGAAAGTCGATGTTCATAAACTAAGATAAGGGAAGGAAGGAAGGGGTATCCCGTGAAAAAGGCATATGAAAAACCGTTGATTGAAATCGAAGAATTCGAAGCAGAAGATATCTGTACATTAAGTTGTAAACATAGCCCCAGTGATGACAGCGGTTGGGGCGGCATTAATTCGTAATTTTGGCATAAATAGGGCAGGCGGATCAAATTGCCTGCCCTGTTTAGAAAGAATTTTCCATCATCAGAGAACTGCCCTAAAATTCATCAGTGGCGTTGCGAAGGATGCCAACGATTCATCAGATAATATGCCTAATGTAGTCAATAAAGATCTGAGGAAGTGAATTCTAAATTGTTCAGATGTAAAAATTTCCTATTTTTAAGAATAAAAGGTTTAATTATTACCGCTTTGCTGCTTGCCTTAAGCTTAGTTATGGTATTACCTCAAATCACAAATGCTTCACAAGTGGGCAAACGTTTATCAGGGCACGATCGCTTCCAAACAGCAAAAGTTATCTCTGAACAGGTTTATGCAGGGCCAGTTAACGACGTCATTTTAGCTTCAGGTTATAATTTTCCTGACGCTCTCTCAGCAAGTGTCTTAGCTAAGAAGCTGAATGCTCCGATATTGCTCGTAGATGCTGCGCCCCAAAGTTCGCAGGAAGCGTTTGACTACCTAACTCAACACCTAAGTAAATCGGGGACGGTCCATATAGTTGGGGGGATGGGGATCGTTGGGTCGGATTTTGATACTGAGCTCAAGCAAATGGGATTTCAAAATATTGATCGTATCGCTGGAATTAACCGCTATGATACGAGTGCCCAAATTGCTCAAGAACTAGCTGCAGCCAAGAATACACCAGTCGTTTTGGCATCGGGAGAAAATTTCTCCGACGCTTTGAGCATAGCGAGTGTTGCCGGAACAAAGGGATGGCCAATTTTATTAGTTGGCAAAGATAATCTGCCTCAAGGAATTAAGGATTATGTCTCATCTGATCAGCCATCGCAAGTGTATATAGTTGGCGGTACCGGGGTGATAGCTGATGATATTAAATCTCAAGTGCAATCACTTGTCCCTAATACCACAATAAGTCGCTTAGCAGGACAAGACTGCTTTGATACAAATGCTTTGATTATCAAAACCTTTGTGCCAAATCCCACTTGCATATATCTTGCCACTGGATACAATTTTGCTGATGCTTTAGCAGGAAGTGTTCTTGCAGCTAAAACCGGTGATCCTATCGTATTAATTGATCCGAATAGAATGGTTTTGACTAAGTATACTGCTGATTACTTAAGCGGTATAGCAACATCAAATCCTAGTGTAACTTCTTTGGGTGGAACATCAGTAGTTCCTGATGCTATTGTTAGTGACGTTAGTCAGTTAGTCAGCGGTCCGGTTTCGGCAGGCTCACATTCAAATGGTTTGACAGAGAAGGCAGACGGTGATGGAGATGAGTCCAGTTGGATTGATATGCAGTAAAGGATGGCTTTCTCATGACACGATATAAAATCGCAGAATTATCGATCGAAATGAAATATGCGAGCCAAACCTTGCTAAAGCAGGCAGAGTCTTATCGGAAGGATGGCAACGATCCCGTCGATATGACAATTCAAATCGCAGAGCAAAGGCTGAAAAGGGTCAAAGAAGCCCACACCCATCTATCTCTAAACGATTGTGAATATATCCTGACAGGGTTTGATTTTTACCGGTTATTACTAGATTTTAATGGCTTTGGTCTCCATTCTTCGGCAGTTGCCTTAAACAATAAGGCGGTCTTGTTTTCCGCTCCTTGCGGAACTGGGAAATCGACCCATGCCAGACTGTGGCAGCAGCAATTCGGTACAGACAAGGCGCTCATACTCAATGATGATAAGCCGGCTCTCCGCCTCATAGAGAATACTTTCTATGTTTACGGTACGCCGTGGAGTGGGAAAAGCGACCTTAACTTAAATCAAAAGGTGCCCTTACAGGCCATTGTCTTTTTAGAACAGGCAAAAGAAAATCACATCCGCCAATTAAATTCCAAAGAAGCGCTCAAGCTGCTTATTTATCAAAGCTTACGTACCGACAGCGACCCAGATAAAATGATCAAGCTATTGACATTGCACGATCATTTGCTGAACAAGATACCCATTTATCAAATGGGCTGTACCGTCAGCACCGATGCAGTAATGTTGGTTTATCACACAGTGAATAAATAATGGCACGAGAGGGTGAACGTTATTATGAGAATCAAATCCGGTTACCTCATGAAAGAGATTGCTAAAAACCATGTGGTTGTGCCGACAGGCAAAGCAGCCCTGGATTTCAGTGGTATGATGACTTTAAACGAGACAGGGGCTTTTTTATGGAGGCAGTTAGAAGCCGGCACAACCGAGTCGGAGCTGGTTGCTTCTCTGCTGAAAGACTATGATACGAATGAAACTACGGCTCGGGCAGATATCTCGGAATTTCTCACCAAGTTAAAGACGGCTGATTTATTTGAGTAAAAAGGTTGCTATGGCAGAGCTTTCCCCATTAATGACAGAGGCCTTAAAAAACGGCAGGGATGTCATTATTACGATAACAGGCAGTAGTATGGCCCCATTACTATATCATCGCCGGGACAAAGTGTGCCTCGTTCCGCCCCCGAAGCATAAACCCCTGAAGAAGTATGATATTCCTTTGTTTGTGCGTCAGGATAGGAAATATATTTTACATCGAATTGTTGGTGTAAAGGCAGAGGGCTATGTGACTAGAGGGGATAATCAGTGGGACAAGGAATACCCGGTGTTACCGTCTCAGATCATTGGGGTAGTCAAAGGCTTCTGGCGAAACGGGAAGTACTTCAGTTGCGACAATTTCTGGTATAAGGTTTATTGCCGGTTTTGGCTTTTCAACTATTTTGCCCGCTGGATATACTCAAGATTGCTGCACCATAGGGCAAGAACGTAATTATTTTTTGGAGACAAGGAAGATGAAGGATAGGCGACCCCTAATATGGCTTTATTCGAATACTAAGAGCTATTTATGGGCTATTGTGCTGCTTGCCATTACCAGTGGTGCAATTGCCCTAGGCTTTATCCTTTTGGCTTTGGTGTCAAGTCAGCTTTTGGATATCGCAACCGGAAAAACAGCCGGTAATGTGCTGAGGCAATGCCTGCTGATAGCTGGGTTAATCGGTTTGCAGGCAGTTCTAAATATTATTAACAGCAATATTGGCATCCGGGTCTCAGGAAAAATAGAAATGAATATAAAACAAAGGCTGTTTTCAGTTCTCCTTTTAAAAAAATATCAGCAGATAACTAAAATTCATTCCGGTGAAATATTAAACCGCTTCACCAGTGATCTACAACTTGTAGTTAATACAGTGGTGTCCCTTATCCCTCAGGTAATATCACTTAGCACCAAGCTCGTGGCAGGACTTTTTGTGTTGGCGAGAATAAACGTTCTGTTTACTGCGGTTATAACAGGCTTAGGCCTTATCATGTATTTTTTCTCCAGACTTTATAGTAAGCACTTTAAATACCTTCATAAAGAGGTTCAGGAAAGTGACGGAAAAACCCGCTCCTTTATACAGGAGTGTGTAGAGAATATTATTGTTATAAAGTCCTTTATGAATGAACGTTGGCTGAAACAGAAGTTTGATGATTATCAGGGCATAAATTATAAAGCAAAAGTAAAACGGAATGGAATTAGTAATATAGCCAACACCTTTTTTTATGTTATGGTAACATCCGGCTATTTCTTAACGCTAGCCTGGGGAGCTATGCAGATTTCCAAGGGCGGCATGACCTTTGGAACACTTACTGCTTTTTTACAAATCATTGAGCAGATAAAGGCACCATTTAGGAATATGTCAGGAATTATTCCACAGTACTATGCAATGATAGCTTCTACAGAGCGCCTAATGGAAATAGAGGAGCTTAAGGATGAAGCTGTACTGAAACGGAGGTTTAATGCCGGGGAGCTTTATAGGGATATAAAGAGTATTGTATTGGAAAATATTAAGTTTGCCTATGAGAAGAATCTGATCTTTGAATCAGCAAATTTGATAATCAATAAAAGGGACATCATTGCAATTACGGGAGAATCAGGTTCAGGAAAGAGCACGTTGATTAAATTGATACTAGGTCTTGTAGAATCTGACAGTGGCAGGATTTATTTTAATATGGCTCAACAAGGACAAATAGTTATAGATGCTGGGACAAGGGCTTTATTTGCCTATGTGCCTCAGGGAAATATGATATTGTCAGGAACGCTCAGAGAGAATATTTCCTTTTACAACCCTGATACTGATGAAGAAAGATTAAAAGAAGTGGCAAAAATAGCTTGCATTTATGATTTTATTCAAAGACTGCCCCAAGGATTTGACACGGTAATAGGGGAAAGGGGGTTAGGCCTGTCTGAAGGACAGGCCCAGAGATTGGCAATAGCAAGGGCGATCCTGAGCGATGCGCCGATTTTACTGCTTGATGAATGTACCGCAGCTCTAGATGAAAAAACAGAATGGCAGGTTTTAGAAAACATTAAATCAAGTACGAGTAAAACAGTGTTCTGTATTTCTCACAGACCTGCGGCAATTAATAGTTGTGATCGAGTAATACATATCGAAAATAAAAGGATTGTCGAGGATTATATGAATGGATAAGAATACAATCTATTTTATCTCTTTGCTCTCCGCATTTATCAACAGGCAAGATCCTCAACAGGAAGGCGAGCTTATTTGGGAGAAGATTTACAAGCTTTCTAGAATTCATTCTGTTAGCGGAATACTTTATTTGATGGCTCAAAAGCTTAGAAACGATTATCAGCCGGATATCGTGCTGCTTAATAAAATGAAAAGGGATTATAATTCAACCTTAGTAAGGTCGGTAAGACAAGAGGCTGAGATAAAACTGATTATTGAGAAGCTAAATGCAGCTAAAATATGCCACGCTTTTATGAAAGGTTATGTGATTAAAAACTACTATCCGGTAAAAGAAATGAGAACCATGGGGGATATAGACTTCCTAATAAAACCTGAGGATAGGGAGAAAGCCCATCAGCTTATGCTGGAGATTGGTTACGAAGCAGGTGAAACTAATGAAGGCGGGCATTGGGACTATACTTTGGGTTCAGTTCATATTGAAATTCATACTCAAGTTATGTATCGAAATATTAGCAATGGTCTTGATTATGTTTCTTACTTCTCTGACATATGGAGCCATATGAAACAAAAACCAAATGATTATACCTACGAACTTACTGTGGAATATCACTTTTTATTTCTTCTAGTGCATATGGCAAAGCATTTCGATGATTGCGGCTGTGGGATCCGTATGATTATGGATATTTCGATGTTTCTGATCTATTTTCAAGATAGGCTTGATTGGGATTATATCAAAGGAGAGCTTAAAAGGCTGAATTTAGAGGCGTTTTCTAAGAATATTTTTGTTTTATGTAGTCAATGGTTTAATGTTCTATTCCCAGAGAAAATAGGAAGGCTTGATGAAAGCTTTTACGAGGATTTGAGCTCTTATATTTTATCGGCAGGAACCTTTGGCTTTTATCAAAGAAATATTCATGCAAGTGTGCTTCGTAAAGAATATAAGCATGAAGAAGGGGCATCAATGGTGCCCGCAGTATTAAGGGCCTATAGGAAGATATGCTTCCCAAGTTATGAAAATATGAGTAAGGTCAAACGATATTCATTCTTAAGGAATCGTCCTTTTTTATTACCGGCTGCCTGGATATATAGGGCTTTTTACAGTATTTTAGTTAAAGATAAAAGCTCCCTTGGAATGTTGTTCAATCTCGCCCTTGAAAGCAAAGAAGATGTCAAAGGGCAATATGAGGTTATTTCCAAACTGGGGCTGTGAATCAATTAAGGCAGATTTTAAGAGTTGCAGACAGTGAATGTGTTAAGAGAGGAAGATCAAATAACGTTAAATTTTCTGGGATATGATTAAAAGGCATAAGTGAGGTAATTATTTTGGGCAAACGTTATCCTTATCCGGGCGTTGCATTGATTTGTTTTCTAGTATTAGCTTTAGCAGCTATTATGTATTTTGGAGCTCAGAATGACAAAAAAGTACAGGCTAAAATTGATGAATCAATACGCGCTGCAAAGATAGCAGATACCAAAACGAATGCAGAAGAAGATGCGAACATTGCGGAGGCTCAAACGATTAAAGTTATGGGGCATGGTCATACCATTAAATATTCTCCAATGGGGGACAGTATCACAGCCGGTTCATTTGCCACAACTGAACAAAACGATTTTGTACATAAACTGAGCACTTCATTAATAAAAAAAATGGGGTTTAGTGTAACTACATTTGCAGCTGGTAATTATGGAGGACTCCTTTCCACTGGCTTAAAGGGATTAAACGGTGTAAACAGCCAAAACCCAAATTTGATTACCATTGAATTTGGCTCCGTCGATTGTAACACTCAACACCAAGTAGATCCGAAAATTTTTGAGACAGAACTAAACAATTTAATCGATGGTTTAACGGTTAAGGTTGAAAGAGATCCAATAATTGTTTTGGTTACAACCTGGAACCAAGGACCAATGGGTGTCCCTTTCGATCAGGTTATCACAAAAGTGGGTAACGAACGCCATATTCCTGTGGCAAATGTTGAACCAATTTGGTCTAACCCTACGAACAAAGGTCCGGAAAGCTCAACGACATTCAATGGGCCCAGTGATGCTTTCCACCCCAATGATTACGGTCATGAAGCTATTGCAGAAGCTATTTATCAACAAATTAAACCAATTTTAATAGAACGAATTAAGCAAGGTAAATTATAATCAAGCTAAGCTGAAAAGCCCCAGCTCGCCTGTAGCTTTTTCTATGCCTTGAACGAGTTCACTTTCATATCCAACTATGTTAACATTTAAGACATTGAGAAATTATATAGACTAAGGGGATTAAGAATGGACAAAAATGATCTCGCCAAGCTCAGAAAAGAATTTAAGGCAGGCAATGACGGGCTAAAATTAGGGGAAATTTGCAGTGTTTATATCAAAAAAGATAATGCACAAATTCTTGGGGTGGAAACCGAATACTTTGAGCAAATGGACGAATTAAAACAAGAGTTTTACCTCAAAGGATTTAAAAAGCTCCTAACAGGTCAACTGGATAGTAAACTATTTGAACTAAGTTTTGCGGACAACAAACTTGGCGAAAACCCGGAGCAAAAAGTCCTGTTTGAGGCCCTAAACTCGGATTTCAAAGAACAGATTGGGCACATCGTGAAAAAAATTATGGATCACAGTGAATCCTACGAATCGGATTATATGATTTCATTTACCCGTGGGGAATTTTGGATTCCTGCCAAAAACGAAGTGGGCGAAGATGACGCAGCGAAAAACGATGTTGTTAATGCTTTTCAATTTATGATGGGTACAGTCAACTTGGTGTCCAGTCCCAAACGGGCCTTAATGTTTGATTTTGAGGAAAAGAACTTTAGAGTTGATGTCCCGATGAATGTCTATATCAATGCCGTATCACCTGAAGAGGGATTTGTGTTTCCGTCCATGAGTGATGGGTATGCAGATACAAATAAGGTCATTTATTATACTAAAAAGGATAATCAACCTAGTGAAGCTTTCATTCACCATGTTTTAAATTGCGAACTAGTCCCAACAGCTCAAGATGATAAAGAACGGTTTTTAACGATTATCAAAGATGTCGCCGGAGATCAGGTTGAACCTGAAGTAATAGCCAATGTTTATGAACAGATAAGTGATTGCATCCTTGATGCCAATGAAGACGGCGAGATCCCGACTCTTGGCGTCAAGGCTATTGAACAAATTCTTGTCAAAAGCGGAATTGAAGATACACGTAAATTAGAAAGTTCATTTTTAGTCAATACCGAAAAGGCTGATTATGAATTTAAGGCGACCAACCTGTTACCAAGCAGCAAGGTGATTGAAATTAAAAGCAACGTCGCCCAAATTAAAATTCGTCATGAGGACTTAAAACGCATCAAACAAGTCAAGAGGAATGGGCGACAGTATTTACTAATTGAGATTGATGACCCTGCAATTTTGGAAGGCTTTGAATTAAGTACAGAGGAATTTTAAAACATGATTAAAAACGCAATTAAAACACGATCAAATATAGCGAAAATTTATCCGGTTCTTAAGCTCTCCACTTTTATAAGTGAGGTCACTAAAAACTTTATCTCCGAGAAGGTCAGCACATATATAGTGCTGACTTTCTATTTTACCTACTGTATATGGCGGTTTTGAATAACAGAGCAGTAGATTTGCTTAGATTTTCAGTGGCTTCCTATAAGTGGGGTGGGTCCTTCGAGTTCACTACCATCCGCAAATGATAATAGGCTCATTAAATTCTAATAAATAGTCAATGAATTACCTTGACATACTGTTTTATCTGTATATAATGTGTATATACAGATAAAATTCCTTACTGGTTGGTAAGCATTAATATCCAAAAGAAAGAGAGGGAAATACTATGAAACCAAGAAAAAAATTAATGTCAGCCGCGCTTGGGGTCTCTATGCTCCTAGTTGCAACCGGGTGCAGCCCGAACCAATCTCAAATTTTTCAGGCGTCCATGAATCTTGGAAATGCTAACTCCTTGCAGGAGCACACGACCATGACATTTCAGGCCGACGGGTCGGGATTTTCTTCAAGTGACCAGCCGCAAGTTGACAAGGTCCTCGCGGTTTTAAACAACGCCAAGCTGGATCTTGATGTTAAATCCAACAGCAACGAGCAAAAAACGGCCTCGACTGCAGAGATGGAAATGAAACTGGCGCTGCAGGGTATGAATATCGATGTGCCCGTCTGGGTGAATTCCGACATGAAGGGGAAAACACCAGAAATTACAGAGATTGTAAAAGTCCCTTCCCTCGCAGCAGCTTCTTTGCCTTCGCAGTTCGCAAGCAAGGAATACATGATTTTTAAGCCCTTCGACAAGGGTGCGAAGAACATAGACGCCACAGCGCTCATGAATTTAAACAAGAATCTGCAAGCCGCAACAATGCAGTTCTTAACGGCTTATGCTCAGCAGTTCAATCCCGACATCGATGTCATTGATCAAGGGGTTAAAGACATCCAGACGAGTAAGGGCACGGTTCCGGCCCGAATTTATGAAATTAAGTTGAATGACGCTCAGTTTAAGAAACTTATTCGCTATGCGGTCAATAACTTTGTTCAAAATGCTGATGCAATGAACTATGTCAAAGAACTGATGGATTCCAGCCTCCAGTTCAGCCAGGCTCCCGATAAAAACGAGATCATCAGTCAATTCGACCAGGCCTTTGCTCAGTTCAAAGCCAACCGATCGGCGTTTCTCAGCCAATTTAACACGGTCATGGACAAATTGCAGAACGTCACGATTTTAGGAGACAAAGGCATAGATATTCAGTATGATATTTCCGGCGGTTATGTTGTAAAAGAAAACGGAACCGTGGATCTTAAGCTTGACTTGGCCCAGCTCAGTCAACTCATGAATACTCTGACCCCGACCCAAAATGCCCAAGGACAACAAACCAATGGACAGAAAGATGTCGTTAAATCTTCCAATGCGACAGGAACTTTGGATTTGGCGATTAACTTCACGACCGATGTTTCAAACATCAACAGTCTGCCTATGATTGAGATGCCGCAAGTTGACAGCAGCAATTCATTCGATTATCAGGATTTAGTCAATTCTCTGCACGGAAACGCTAAGGCGGAATCGGCAAAGCAAGTCGGTGTGAGAACGCGATAAGGCTATGCTAGCGACGAAGAGGTTTGCGAGCGCATAAAAAAAAGTGTGTTCTCGGCCTTTTTTCCTCTGGCAAAACGCTATAGTTTATGGCCTAAAATATGACAAAGTATTATCTCAAATGCAGTCTAGTTTAGATTAATAAGTATGAAAGAAGTGGATGTTCATTGTCTCTTAGGAAAAGAAGTTTAAGGTTATGTCTAATCTTCACCTTAATCACTCTTATGATTTTAGCTATTCCTGCAGTAACTTTAGCAAATTCATCGCCAACAATTACTCGATTAGCGGGTTATGATCGTTATGAAACGGCATCTCAGATTGCTCAGGCAGGGTGGTCTCAATCTGATTATGCTATTCTGGCCTTCGGTGGAGACTATACTGATGCGGTTTCCGCTGCCCCTTTAGCTAAGAAATTTGATGCCCCTATCTTATTAACAAATACTGGAAATTTACCGAGTACTACAAAACAAACTCTGTCAGATTTACAAGTAAAAAATGTATTTATTGTTGGCGGAACAGCGGTGATATCTCAAGCGGTCGAGTCTGAACTTCAGACGATGGGACTTAAGACAACAAGAATTTACGGGATTGATCGGTACGCTACTGCGATTCAAGTTGCTCAACAAGTCAATTCAAATCCATCAACTTTGTTTGTTGTCACCGGCGAGGACTATCCCGATGCTTTGTCAGTCGCATCTATTGCTTCTATGCAGCAGATTCCAATTATTCTTGTACCTCATGATTCTCTGCCTGACGTTGTTAAAAATTACATTTCGTCTCTTAATGTCAGTAAAACCTATGTTGTCGGGGATTCGGACATTATTAGTGATCAAGTGGCCCAACAGTTTCCAAATGTCGAACGAATTTCAGGGGCCGATAAGTATGCAAGAAATGTTGCCGTAAATCAGTTATTCAATACGGACTTTAATTCAGACAGTATCTGTTTAGCATCGGGAGAAGGTTTTGCTGATGCTTTAACAGGTGCAGCCTATAGTTCTAAACTATCAGAGCCAATTATCCTTATTAATAATGACTCTCCGGCCAAAACAAGAGGTTTTTATCAGGAAAGATTAGCTAACGCAAGCCATGTTTATGTATTTGGCGGAACAGGGATTATCCCTGATTCGGTAATAACTAATCTAAATTCGTCCGCTGCTGCCAATGGAAGTACCTCAACTGAAAAAAGCAGATCGCTTAACTTGAGTGATTTTAAAAAAGTCGGGACTACAACGGCAACCTTTAACTACCAGGTAGTTGATGAAAGCGGGAAAGATATTACGTCAACGGTTCCTGTGACACAGTTATCAGCAATAGCCCCCCTAAGTTCATCAATTACTTTAGATTCAAGCAAAGGTTTAGGTACGATAACCTTTAAATCTTCTTCAGATCTTGATAAACCAATTATTATCACACTAATGGACTTAACTACCGGAAAAGTTGTGAGTTATAATTCCTCTTCGCCCAATGCCAGCCCTGCGACTGGAGTTGTCTCAATTGGAACACATCGAACTCTTAATATGAGCAGTTTCTCAAAAGTTGGGACTACAACGGCAACCTTTAACTACCAAGTACTCGATGAAAGCGGGAAAGATATTACGTCAACCGTTCCGGCTGCACAGTTATCAGCGGTAACCTCCGTAAGTTCATCAATTACCCTGGATCCGAGCAAAGGTTTAGGTACGATAACCTATAAGTCTGCTTCAGATAGTGATAAATCAATTATCATTACACTTGTAGACTTAATTACCGGAAATGTTGCGACTCTTGATTCTTCTTCCGGAGTAAGCTCTTATACTGCCCCCGCTAATAATTCTGCGTCTGAAGTTTCAAGCTCCAATCAATACTCAGATCAAAAGGTCAGTAAAATTACAATTAACTCAACGAAATTGGGAATACCCTTACCTTACGGTAATCAAAGGGTAGGTTATGCGACATACACCGTATATGATCAATACGGCGCTGATATTACAAGTACTTCTCTGGCCAATAATATTCAATTCACCTCAAATGTGGGGACAATTACGGCCAAGCGTGGTTTAATCACATTGAGTTTATTCTCGAATATCAATCCCGAATCACTTACTAACATTACAATAACTGGTGTTGACTCAACCAGCAATGTTACAACAACTGCGACGTTGGCAGTTGGGCATTAGTTCGGTTAAACACTGAACAAGTTTGTGTTGGGCTTCTGCTTTCCTTTGTTTGTGTGAAGATGCTGGCGAGGAACAAAACTTGATTTAATGTCTTTAAACTGTTAAACTAGTGTTTAACAATTAAATAGTAATTTAAAGCGATGATAGAGAAGAGTAAATGTTTAGGAAGCATTAGAGAGCTGATGGTTGGTGAGAATCAGTGTGGAGTAAATATTGAATGGTCTCTTGAGCAGCAACCCGAAATGGTAGTAGGAGTTGACGTGATAATCCACACGTTACAAAAGGTGCCGTATTATTTTTAGTACGGAAAGAGTGATTTAATATATGTAATATTAAATAATTATGGGTGGTACCACGGTCCAATCGTCCCTTTTAGGATGATTGGACTTTTTTTATTTTAGTTAAAAGTAAAAGGAGAGTTATTTATGGCGGTAATTTTCTCAGGTGTACAACCTAGTGGCACAATTACTTTAGGGAATTATCTCGGAGCAATGAAAAGCTTTACAAAGTATCAAAATGAGCATGAGTGCTATTTCTGTATTGTCAACCAACATGCTATCACGGTTCCCCAAGAACCGAATCAACTCAGAAATAACATCAGGAATTTAGCCGCATTATATTTGGCAATAGGTTTGGATCCGGATAAAGTTACACTTTTTATCCAATCCGAAGTACCCGAACATGCCAAATTGGGATGGATAATGACTACTTTATCTTATATTGGAGAGCTTGAACGGATGACTCAATATAAAGATAAATCTCAACGTCATGGGAGTGGTGACTCTATCCCTGCTGGCTTATTAACTTATCCGCCGTTAATGGCCGCGGATATACTCCTTTATCAAACTGACTATGTTCCGGTTGGAGATGATCAGAAACAACATATTGAAATAACCAGGGATTTAGCACAGCGTTTTAATAATCGTTATGGAGAAACGTTTAAAATTCCGGCTATTCACACTCCAGAAGTTGGAGCAAGAATTATGTCATTACAAGAACCAAAGAAAAAGATGAGTAAATCTGATGTAAATTCCTCGGCAACTATTTTTTTGCTTGACGAACCTGAGATAATCCTGAAAAAGCTTAAAAAGGCTCAAACAGATTCGGAAAACAGAATTTCTTACGATAAAGAGCTTAAAGCAGGGATATCGAATCTTATGGCGATATATGCTTTAATTACTAATAAGTCATTTAAAGAAATTGAACACCTTTATGACGGAAAAGGCTACGGACAATTTAAAAATGATGTAGCTGAAGTGATTATTGGGGCTATCCGTCCCATTCAAGAAAGGTATAAGGAATTTGTTAATAGTGACTATCTTGATCAAGTATTGACGGATGGTGCAGCCAAAGCTTCCCAAAAAGCGGCAGCGACACTTAATAAAGTCGAAGATCTAATGGGTTTATCAAGAAGAAGATAAGTGTTCGGAAATAGGTGATGCATAAAGCATGACCCAGTAGAAAAATATCTATTGGGTCATTTACATTGTTAGTACATCAGTTTTAACCATGAATCAACTTCTGGATTCTCCTTACGTAAAGGATATAAAACACTATTTAGTCGCTTGGGATATAATGGGAAGGTATGAAGGACTACTAGGAGGGTGCTTCTGGTTGATTCAATGAGTATGCCTGTTTATAATGAAGGAGAAATATACATCTAAGAGTACAATTAAGTAGAAAACTTAATCGTTCTGATGGTGAATGATAGATCTCATAACGTAGGAGTTCATATTTCAAAGATTTATGAAGAAGTGAAATATAGGTATAGACTCAGATATTTGAGTTTCAAGAATACGAGGAAAAGGACTTAATAATGAATAAAGAGATGGAAGGTTCAACTAACTTTAAGGATAAAGGAAAGTATTCTTTGCCAAGGTATATTAAATATTTAATTGTTGGCGGATCGTCTGCGTTAATTGAGCTTTTGATATTCTCCTTTTTAAGGATGTTATTCATTGATCTTACGATATCCAATATTATTGCTGTCGTTTTAGCGACCGTATTCAATTTCTTTGTCAACAGAGGATGGTCATTTTCCACTAGTTCAAACTTAAAACGAAGTTTCATACTATATCTTACTCTATTCTTATTAAACTTAACGTTTAGCACTAATGCAATACGAATAATGGTCAGGCTTGGATTTGTTGAGATATTTGCAAAAATAACCACTATGGCTTGTATAACAATATGGAATTACGTTCTTTATCGTAAAGTAGTTTTTAAGCAGCAGTGAAAAAAATCCCCTGGACTTTTTGTCCAGGGGATTTTTTTAGGGGGATACTTGTCGAAAAAAAGACGATATGAAAAGACATCTTTGACAAATTATCGTTAAATAGGCTGAATATTTAGTAAATTGGAGCAACTAAAGGAAAAATACGTCGAAATTTTGTACTAACACAGTTTAGTGATTGACACATTAATGTATAAAATATAGAATATGCATAAATGGGAATTTTGGCAAACCTTAGTTTTTTTCGAAAAGGTTATGCGGAGGTGGGAGCAAGACTTAAAAAAGCATCGTTGAACGATATCCAAAGATACAATTAAAGAAAGAGATTTTAGGGGGAGAAGTAGAAATGAAAAAACTATTTGCAATGGCTACTGCCGCAGTATTGAGCCTAAGCCTGCTCGCTGGATGCGGTACCACAGGTGCCAGTTCTAACGGAGGCGGTTCAGCTGCCGGCGGTAATCTAAAGATCGGAGCTGACCTTGAACTTACAGGCAGCGTGGCAATGTTTGGTACGGCTGCCCAGAAAGCTATTGATCTTGCAGTTGAGCAGCAAAATGCCAAGGGCGGCCTTTTAGGCAAACAAATCAAAATGGATTACGCTGACAATAAATCCGACCCTGGTGAGTCTACTAACGCAGCTACAAAGCTGATTACCCAAGATAATGTTGTCGCCGTAATCGGAGCGATGACCAGCGGTAACACCTTGGCAGCGTCACAAGTTGCCATCGACAACAAAGTTCCGCTCATCACGCCGACCGGAACGGCAGACAAAGTGACTGTAGAGAATGGACAGGTTAAACCCTATATCTTTCGTGCTTGCTTCATCGATCCCTTCCAAGGCCAAGTCGCTGCACAATTTGCTGCCAATACTCTGAAGGCCCAAAAGGCTGCCATCTTCATTGACCAAAAGAGCGATTATTCCATTGGCCTGGCAGATGCATTCAGTACTAATCTTAAGAATGCTAACGGACAAATCGTTTCCCAAGAAAAATATGTTGCCGGTGACAAGGACTTCCGTCCGCAGCTTGCCCGGATTAAGTCATCCAACCCTGATGTCGTGTTCGTACCCGGATATTATGGTGAAGTTGGACCAATTGTTAAACAAGCCCGAGAAATGGGTATGAAACAGGCCTTTATTGGCGGTGACGGCTGGGGTTCGCCGGAACTGTTCAACTTGGCCAGTGCCGACCAGTTAAATAATTGCTATTATGTTAACCATGTAGCCATTGACGACCCGAGTATGGCTGATTTCGTCAAAGCTTTTAAGGCTAAATACAACCAGGATCCTGATTCGTTTGCCGCTCTGGGCTATGATGCTGCTCGTCTCATGTTCCAAGCAATCAAGGATGCGAACAGCACAAACGGTGATAAGATTCGTACAGCTCTCGAAGGCCTAAAGGGCTTCAAAGGTTTGAACGGTGACATCACGATGGATCCCAAGACTCACAATCCAATCAAAGATGCAGTCATCATCAAGATCGAAAACGGCAAGAATGTCTTTATGACAAAAGTATCGCCGAAATAAGCCTCGTAGGGAGAAGGGGGGCAATCCCCCTTCTTTTAATTTTTAAACTGACAGTAGGAGGAACATTATGCACAGCATCACAGAGCTTCTGCAACAGCTCGTGTATGGACTGTCACTCGGAAGCATTTATGCCTTAATTGCTTTAGGGTACACCATGGTTTACGGAATCGTTAAGCTCATTAATTTCGCCCATGGCGACGTCATGATGGTTGGCGCTTACATGGGTTGGCTTGCAATCACAGTATTCCACTTTCCCTTTTTCCCAGCAATTCTCTTTGCGATGATCGTGGCAGCGATCGCCGGAATTATTATTGAACGGGCAGCGTATAAGCCTTTGCGCAACGCAACTCGTATTGCTGCTCTTATTACTGCTATTGGTGTTTCCTTGTTTCTTGAATACGGCGGCATGCTGGTTGTCGGGGCGCAAATGCGCACCTACCCCAACGTTTTTCCTGAGACTATGTATAAAATTGGAGGAATTACTTTTAAGTTTGGGGACATTGTCATGCTGGTGACCGCTATCGTACTCATGCTCTTACTTCACTTCACGGTTCAATATACGAAGATTGGTAAAGCTATGCGTGCTTCTTCATTTGATATGGAAGCTGCTCTTTTGATGGGTGTAAACGTCAACACAACGATCTCTGCTACATTTGCTATAGGTTCAGCCCTGGCTGCTGCAGCAGGTGTTCTGTACGGAATTTATTTCAACTCTATTGACCCATTGATGGGTATCACTCCGGGATTGAAGGCTTTTGTTGCGGCTGTTTTGGGAGGAATCGGGATTATCCCCGGGGCGATGGTCGGAGGGCTGGTTCTGGGTGTCACCGAGTCTCTCGTCAGTGGTTTTGGAGCTTCGACCTGGCGTGATGCCGTGGCCTTCTTAATCTTGATTCTTGTTCTGATTATCAAGCCAAGCGGGCTCTTTGGGAAAAATCTGCGGGAGAAAGTGTAGGTGAAAAGAGTGAGTATTCTTAACCGAAAAAATGCCTTGACGTTGTTCCTCGTTATTGTGATTTATGCTGTCATTCAGGGCTTGATCGTCACCGACATTTTACCTCCCCTTTATACGTCTACCCTGATTCAGGTCTGTATTTATGTGATTTTAGCAGCAAGCCTGAATTTAATTAACGGAATTACCGGACAGTTTTCCATCGGTCATGCGGGCTTCATGGCTATCGGAGCCTACTTTGCCGGGATTGTAAGTGTCAAATTCCATGGCCCCTTATTTCTGGCCCTACTCGCAGGTGGTATTGTAGCAGCAGTGGCCGGTTTCATTGTTGGTTTGCCAACGTTGCGTCTGCGAGGAGATTATTTGGCGATTGCCACACTTGGATTGGGCCAGATCGTCATGATTATCTTCCAAAATATTGACTATTTTGGTGGAGCGGCAGGTATGCAAGTCGGCCGCCACGTCAATTGGTCATGGGCTTTTTGGGGGACAATCATTAGCCTTGTCGTAATCCACAACTTTGTTAATTCCACTCATGGGCGGGCTTGTATCTCTGTGCGCGAGAATGAGATTGCTGCCGAAGCAATGGGGGTTAATACAACGAAATACAAAGTTCTAGCCTTTACCTTGGGTGCTTTTTTCGCCGGTGTTGCCGGTGGTATCTATTCGAATTATATGTATTTTATTCAACCCACGACGTTTAACTTCCTAACGTCATTCAACATTCTTGTTATGGTAGTGCTTGGAGGGTTAGGCAGCATGACAGGCAGCATTCTAGGTGCATTAATTATGACAGTTTTAAATGTGGCTTTGTCAGGGATTCCATCGCTGCGGATGGTTATTACAGCCCTTCTTCTCATCATCATGATGTTATTCCGGCCTTCGGGTTTAATGGGGACGAAGGAGTTCAACCTAAATTTCCTGGAGAAGAAGGAGGAGAGAACCGTTGCTTAAAATTGAAAGTCTCTCCAAATCCTTTGGCGGGCTTAAAGCTGTTTCAAATCTAAATATAGACATTAAGGACGGCGAGCTGATTGGCTTGATTGGGCCTAACGGTGCCGGGAAAACAACCGTATTTAATTTAATCACGGGAGTTTATGAACCCACGGAAGGGGAAATCTTGTTTCGGGAACGTAAGATCGGCGGCCTCAAACCATATCAAGTAACCCACAGAGGGATAGCCCGTACGTTTCAGAACATTCGCTTGTTTGCTGATTTGACTGTTATCGACAATGTAAAGATCGCTTACCATCAACACGCCAAGTACAGCTCTCTAGGAGCAATCCTGCGGTTACCCAGTTATTTCAAAGGGGAGGCCGAGATGGAGAATAAGGCCCTGGAACTGTTGAAGGTCTTTCATCTTGAGAGCAAAGCCAAAGAGGCTGCTAAAAACCTCCCTTACGGTGAACAACGAAGGCTGGAGATAGCAAGAGCGTTGGCTGCGGAACCTAAGCTTTTGCTTCTTGATGAACCGGCGGCCGGTATGAATCCTCAAGAGACACATGAATTAATGGAACTCATCCGCTGGATCCGCGATACTTTTAAGCTTACTATTTTACTGATTGAACACGATATGTCCTTAGTCATGGGAGTCTGTGAACGGATTTATGTTCTAGACTATGGAACAATCATCGCTCAGGGCGGTCCGGATGAGATTAAGTCCAATCCGAAAGTCATTGAAGCTTACCTGGGAGAGGAGGCCATCTAATGTTAGTGCTTGAAGATGTCCATGTTTATTATGGAGCCATTCACGCTTTAAAGGGGATCTCCCTCCAGGTAAACCAAGGGGAAATTGTCACGCTGATCGGATCCAATGGAGCCGGAAAGAGTACATCTCTAAAAACAATTTCTGGCTTGCTGCGCCCGAAACAAGGAAAAATTAGTTTTAATGGTGAAGATTTAGCCAAGATTCCACCACAGAAAATTGTGGCCAAGGGTATTTCCCAAGTTCCCGAGGGCCGCCGGATTTTTGCCAATATGACTGTTTCGGAAAACCTTGATATGGGTGCTTATCTGCGCAAAGACAAAAGCGGCATCAAGCAAGATGTAGAGAGAGTTTTTGAACTTTTCCCACGTCTCAAGGAGCGTAAAAGCCAAGTCGCAGGCACCCTGTCCGGCGGAGAACAGCAAATGCTGGCTATGGGGAGAGCCTTGATGTCCAGGCCGCAGCTGCTGTTGCTCGATGAACCATCTATGGGACTTGCTCCTATTTTAGTTAAGCAGATTTTTACGATCATCCAGGAAATCAATGCTCAAGGCACTACTATTTTATTAGTGGAGCAGAATGCACATATGGCCTTGTCGATTGCCAACCGCGCCTATGTTTTAGAGACCGGTAAGATCGTTTTGGGCGGACAAGCTCAGGATTTGGCCGCAAGTGAAGATGTTCGCAAAGCTTATCTGGGGGGGTGAGCTTTCCCATCTTGCCTTAGGTTTGCATAATAATATGGAGTTATAATATTTAACGGGATTCCTTATGGAGTCCCGTTAATATTTTTTGTGATAAATTTAAGACGGTATCAGCGTTTTGGATATCCATTTGAACTTGGAGCCATAAATTCACTTGCTTTATGATGTTTATGCCAAATTGGAAATACGATAAAGGGCTTCAAGAAGATCATCCTTATCGCTGAAAAATTTAACATAATTCCAGAAAGTCAGGAGATAATAGCGAGTGGAAATCTAAAATTTTAGATGGAGGGTTACAACAATGGATAATAACTCTGCTTTAGGACAACAAAACATGAATAGGGCTCAAGAATTTGAGCAAAAAGCACAAGAAGCTGCTTCGGGAGAGCAAAAGGCTAGAAACTTTAATGCTCAGAATTCAAGTGATCAGAATAATCAACAAGGTCAGTTTGGGAGCATGAATCAGCAAGTATCGGGGAACCAATCTATGATGATGAATACCACAAATAGTCAACAAGATGTTCAAAGAGCCCAGGAGTTTGAACAACAAGCACAGCAAGCTGCCATGGGAGAGCAGAAAGCAGATAGCTTTAATGCCCAGAATTCTGATCAGTGAACTCGTTCAGCTAAAGCTGAACATCGAGACTTCGGTGGGGGACTCTACCGTTAATCTATTATTAATAGAATAAACGACAAAATGATGCATCTAAAAGGATAGTAAGGTTATCTTCAAGTAACTAATTGAAGATAACCTTAACTTTTTGGCGAATAATTATTAACACCCATAAATAACCTGCTTTAATGTCTTTTTCGGTCTAAGAGCCACTATATATAGAGGTATATAGTGGCTGCTGTAAAACTTGTGATGTTAGTTAATACATTGATGCTTATTTCGGCTGCGGTGGTTTGATTTGAGGAGTTGGATTACTTTTTTGGGGAGAAGATGGAGGATTACCTTGATCAAACGTACTCATGTTTTGACACTCCTTTAAATTCAATTTGAATTATTCTTTGCAATAACTAAATTTCTAAACCTAGATTCAATCTGCCAATTTCCGGTGATCTATATATTAAGTGCGAACCATCACACGTCATGTTTACAGACATGCTTAAGACTAAGCTAATTAGGCAGATACCGTGACAATTAAAAACCCTCATACTAGTACCAAAGGAATATTATCTTCACTAGAGAATAGAACAATACAAGGGGGATAATATGAGCGGTTTTGGTTTATCAGTGGAAGAAATTGAAAAGCTGTTAGGCGGTAAAGTAATAAATGCGGAAGTTATTGCAGAGGTAATAGCCAAAAACAATAAATGTATCGAATTGGATATCGAAGAGAAAAATAAGAGATTTTATGAGTGTGTTAAGCGTATGGTTGATCTTGAATTATTGTATTGATCAAATCAAATATAATGCAATGAGTGTCGCGGAATAGACGAAAGGTTCCAGATTTCTTCAAGAATTCTTGATAGAGTAATCACATAAACATCACAATTTGTTAAGACCATAACGATATGTTTCAGTTATTATAAAATTATACTCATAACAGTTAATATGCCCAAGCTAAATAAAAATCGGAGATTAAATTTATGTCTAACAA
This sequence comes from Desulfosporosinus sp. FKA, assembly GCF_002196785.1. Lineage (NCBI taxonomy): Bacteria > Bacillati > Bacillota > Clostridia > Eubacteriales > Desulfitobacteriaceae > Desulfosporosinus > Desulfosporosinus sp. FKA. Next base: position 264,049 of record NZ_NAHZ01000032.1, read on the forward strand.
AGAAAAGTTTGGAGAAGAATTAATAAAAGAGGAAATCTATAAGGCAATAAGAGAAATCGAGGAGTTGCTTCTTACTCTGATCGAGTTGAAAGAAGATGATTTAAATATGGATTTTGAAACTACTGCCGCCAGTCTTGGATTAGGTGAATTTCAATTTCTGAAAATGTATCTGGAATCACTTATGTCCCCGAAAAGTGGCAATACGTTGGTAAGAGAAGCAGCAAATTAAGTCTTTTATATAAATAATTATTATCGATAACATACTGTTTACCTATGGACGAAGCGTGGTGGCAATGATACTCTTTATATAACACCTTTTACCATACTCTTGCACCTTAAATTTTCCTCTTCGACTTCCATCGGTAAGGATGGGAGTTCTTTTTTGTCAAAAACGGTTCACAGAAATAGCATAAGTTGAAGTTAAGATGTTTTGTATCGTATGCGCTGTATAATTAATAAAAAGCCGGAGAGAATATTCAATGTTACTGGAACTCTTTTTACTTAAATACTCCCACCAACGGTGCTGGGAGTATTCTTCTTCGCGGGAATAACCTCTTGTCCTCTTGTTGGGATAAGGGGTTTGTTAGTTTTCGAAGCTCTTGCCGTTATATATTAGACACTAGGGAATAGTTGCTCTATACTTATATTTAGAGTTGACCGAATTGGAGTTTTAAATAGAGCAAACCATGTTTGAATTCTGGACACTATTTTTTCTAAGGTGGTATTAAAATGCTTCTGCAGCTATTTTTTAAATTGGCTCAGAATATAAGTGTCATTGTAACTATTTCATTTCTTTTGAGTAAGACTCGGATCTTTAAAAAAGCCATGAAATTAAAAAATAATCTCTGGGAAAAGCTCTTATTAATTTCAGTTTTTAGTGCTATTGGAATTATGGGTACATACACGGGAGTTTCAATCAAGGGCGCTTTAGCTAATTCGCGGGTTGTTGGTGTTGTGGTTGGCGCTTTAATCGGAGGGCCGGTTGTCGGGATTGGAGCGGGGATCATAGCGGGGCTTCACCGTTACTTAATTGGAGGTTTTACAGCGGCTGCCTGCGGATTAGCTACAGTAGCAGAGGCCTGTACAGCGGCTTGGTATGCTCGAAAGAGAAGCTCCAAAGATTTTTCCTGGAAGTTTGGACTTATCATTGGGGTACTGACTGAGACGCTGCAAATGTTAATTATCCTGGCGATCGCCCGCCCTTTTTCGGCAGCCTGGGATTTAGTCAGTGCTATTGGACTGCCTATGATTGTCATGAATTCTGTTGGAATTGCTATCTTTGTTGTCATAGCTCGAAACTCCCTTGAGGAAGAGGAAAGAGCCGGAGCTTTACAGGCCCAAAAGGCTTTAGAAATCGCTAAAATTACCTTGCCTATTTTAAGTAAAGGTTTAGACGAGTATACAGCCAAACAGGTTGCTCAGCTAATATATGACCGTGTGGAAGTCGAAGCGGTGGCACTGACAAACAAAGAAGTGATTTTAGCCCACGTGGGAAATGGTTGTTCTCATCATTTAGTTGGTACCCCGATAATGACTGAGGCTACCAAAGAGGCTTTGAATGCCGGCGAAATGAAATTGGCTCTGGACAAGGAGCAGATCGGCTGCCCAAATAAGGACTGTACGTTACGCTCCGCAGTAATTGTTCCTTTATTCAGCCGTGGAGCAGTGAGCGGTTCCTTAAAACTCTATCAGGACCGTGAACGTGGCATTGGAAGTGTTGAGATTCAGCTGGCTCAAGGATTGGCGGGTTTGTTTTCCACACAATTGGAATTGGCAGTCTTGGAGGAGCAGGCGAAATTAATCAGTAAAGCTGAGCTTAAAGCACTTCAGGCTCAGATTAACCCCCACTTCCTCTTTAATGCTCTAAATACAATTGTGGCCCTCGTGCGGACGGATGGCGAAAAGGCCAGAAAGCTGCTTATACAATTGGGCGAATTTTTTCGCAAGAATATTCAACGTGGAGACAAATTTGTAACTCTACGGCAAGAGCTTGAGCATATTAGGGCTTACCTGACTATTGAACAGGCGCGCTTTGGTGATAATCTTAAAGTAGTTGAAAACATACAAGCAGAGGCGGAAGATTGGCAATTACCGGCTTTAACATTACAGCCGCTTGTGGAAAACGCAATTAAGCATGGGATTTATCCCAAAATTGAAGGTGGTACTGTAGATATTAGCTGCTGGGTTGAGGATAATGCTCTGCGGGTCGTAATTAGTGATGACGGAGTGGGAATTGAAGCGGAAAGGCTCGAAGAAATCTATCAAAAGAAGGGCAATTCCAGTCAAGGAATGGGACTGGGGCTGAGCAATGTGAACGATCGATTAAAATATCTCTACGGTTCCGGCCTTTTAATAGAAAGTGAACAAGGGAAGGGAACACGGATTTTGTTTAGTATTCCCAGTTGAAAGGTGAGGAGAAAATGATGCGGGCGTTTATTGTTGATGACGAGGCTTTATCCCGGGATGAACTAAGGTATCTGCTGGAACAGGAGGAGGATGTTTCTATTGTGGGGATGGCTCGTAACGGGCGAGAAGCTCTGGAGTTGATTCCCCAAATGCATCCTGACGTTGTTTTTTTGGATATACAGATGCCGGATTTATCCGGTTTGACTGTGGCGCGTGAACTGCTGACTGCGATGGCACCGCATGACGTTCCCCTGTTTGTCTTTGCCACAGCCTTTGATCAACACGCCCTGGAAGCGTTTGAGGTTAATGCTATTGACTATATCCTTAAACCCTTCAGCGATGAACGTTTGCAAAATACACTTGAGCGCTTGCGCAGCTTCTTGGAAAAGGTCGGAGATTCTGATAGGCTCGAAAAGAATAAACTTGATCGAATCTTGAACCTCCTGGAGAAGCCTTCAGGTCAGGCGAAACTTCCGGTAGAAGAGAATGAACGGATTATACTTTTGGAAGCAAATAAGATTATTTATGCCTGGGCGGAAGATCGGCGTGTTTTAGTGAAGACAGACACGACCACTTATAAAACAGGATATAGTTTGAGTGAACTGGAAGCAAAATTGGGTTTATTGCAAACGCATAAGAGTTACTTAGTTAACAAAGATATGGTTCGGGAAATCGTGCCTTGGTTTAACGGGACTTACAATTTAATTATGTCAGATTCGGAAAAATCACAAGTACCGGTTAGTCGAACCTACGTAAAATCTGTGCGCTCCGCGCTGAAATTTTAGCAGATCGCTATTGATCCGAGTTCACTCAAGTGATCTATAATCTTATCAAAGAAAACGTGCCCTTTAGGCGCGTTTTTTTACGTCTTGGTCAAAGATTTCTCCGCTTTTAAAAAAAGTCTGCTATGATAAAAACACAGTGGCCGCTGTAAATATTCTTTAGGAATCTAAGATAATTAAAAATTGGTACTAATAATTACTCAAAATTCCCAATATTTCGTTTGCTTTAGAAGAATTTAGAAAGGAAGGGTTAAGTATGCATGCGATTTATCTCGTCATTGCTGCCGCCTGTATATTACTGATTGGCTACCGCCTTTATGGAACGTTTATGGCCTCCAAAGTTCTGGCCATTGACCCTCGGATAGTTACACCGGCTAAACGTTTGGAAGATGGGCATGACTTTGTGCCGACGAATCGCTGGGTCGCATTTGGTCATCACTTCGCGGCAATCGCTGCCGCCGGACCTTTAGTAGGACCGGTTTTGGCTGCTCAATTTGGCTACCTGCCTGGTACCTTGTGGATTCTGATTGGAGGAGTCCTGGGAGGAGCAGTCCATGATATGGTGGTTCTGTTTGCTTCAATCAGGCACGATGGTCAATCTCTACCTCAGATTGCTAAAAAGGAAATAGGTCCTGTAACAGGGGCTGCGGCATCATTAGCGGTATTATTCATCTTGATTATTACGATGGCCGGCTTGTCAATTGTTATTGTTAGTTCTTTGAATACCAATCCCTGGGGGGCCTTCACAGTTGCCATGACGATTCCCATCGCCATCTTTATTGGAATTTATATGCGTTACCTGCGCCCGGGAAAATTGGGTGAGGCATCCGTAATTGGAGTTGCGCTTATTCTTCTGGCAGTGGCACTCGGGCCCATGATAAAGAGTTCAGCTTTAGCTCCTTACTTTAATTACAGTGTTCATGCTATCGAAATTGCTCTCCCTGTCTATGCCTTTGTCGCCGCGGCTTTGCCTGTTTGGCTCCTTTTGGCGCCGCGCGATTATTTAAGTTCTTATCTTAAGATTGGCACAATCGGTGCCTTGGCTCTGGGAATCATATTTGTGAATCCCGTACTGCAAATGCCGCCTGTAACAAAGTTCATCAACGGCGGCGGCCCAATAATTGCTGGTAAAGTCTGGCCCTTTGTCTTTATCACCATTGCTTGCGGAGCCATGTCCGGTTTCCATAGCTTAATTGCTGCCGGGACGACACCGAAAATGCTGGAAAGTGAAAAAGATATTAAGATTGTTGGCTTTGGCGCGATGCTTATGGAATCTTTCGTCGCCATTATGGCTATGATTGCCGCATCCGTTCTCCCAGTAGGGGATTACTTTGCAATTAATACCACACCGGCAGTTTTTGCTCACCTTGGCATGCATGTTGACAAATTACCCATGCTTTCCAATCTTATTGGGTTGAATGTCGCAGGCCGTCCCGGTGGATCAGTTTCTTTAGCAGTCGGAATGTCTTATGTATTTAGCAGCATACCTGGTTTAAGTCATTTAGTTGCATACTGGTATCAATTCGCTATCATGTTTGAAGCCGTATTTATTCTCACTGCAGTAGATGCAGGAACGAGAGCAGCGCGCTATGTTGTTCAAGATATGATCGGCGTTGTCATTAAACCTTTTAAAAAGATTACCTGGTGGCCGGGTGCTGTCATCAGTGCAGCTCTTGTCTCATTCGCTTGGGGTTATCTCTTGTATGGCGGGAATATTTCCACAGTTTGGCCGCTCTTTGGAGTTTCGAACCAACTGCTCGCTTCATTAGCTATGGTGGTCGGTACGTCGATTATTTTAAAGAGCACCGGGCGAATCTCCTATGCCCTTACCACCTTTATCCCATTTGTTTTTCTGTTCATAACGACCTTGGATGCCTCCTACTTTAATGTCACAAAAGTTTATCTGCCTCAACACATGACCTTAAATGTTATTCTTTCCGTCATTATGGCAATTTTGGCTTTGATCATCGTTGCCGATGCTTTTGTTAAATGGGCAGCCTTGATAAGAGATAAGAAAACGCTTGAGAGCCAAAGACTCCGACATCAAGAAATCGTTAAAGATCTTGCAGCGAAGTAATTGAGGTGGCGAACAATGTGGACAATCTCTCCGGAGGCTCTGGCTTTTCTTGAGAAAAGAGAAGTCGCGACGATTTCAGTAGATATGCCGATAATTGTTAATGGATGCTGCCTCCAGATTTCTGAGCCGCCCCCTGTGTATTTGGGTGAGCTCAAGGTGAGAAAAGGGTTAAAGGTCCCTGCAGGATCTTATACGACATTGGAAGTCCAAGGGATTAAACTCAATGTTCCCTCTCATTTACGCAACATGAATCTTGTGATTGATTTGACTCGCTTTTTTCGCAGAGAGAAATTGGTCATCGAAGGATGGAATCTTTGCTAGGTATTGAAGATTCGTTCTCGTGAACAAAATTAATTTAATGCAGAAAAAGTATTGACAGAAAGAAATAAATGGATTAAAATCAATCCCAATACAACGTTCGAAATACACTTCAACACGATGAAGGGAAGTCCCAGTCTTAAGCCGTTTAGAGAGCTGGCGGTTGGTGCAAGTCAGTCTGCTAAGTCTAAGGATTCCATCCCGGAGTGGCCAATGATGAATTGTGACGGGTTCCGCCCGATAGCGCGGACAAAAGTTGGCCGATTTAGGCAACATGGGTGGCAACGCGGGAATAACCTCTCGTCCCTTTAAGGGATGAGAGGTTTGTTTGTGTTTATAGCGTTTATTTCCTATGCTCTTAACTGGCTTGAACTTGGGTGGCACCGCGGAATTCCCGCCCCAATGAAGGGGCGGGTTTTGTTGTTTTCTGGACATCCAGTATATTACAATTTAATTAAAATATTTAAGAAAAGGAGAGTTGTGTAAATTGTTAACGAAAAATTGTAATAGCAGTAATAGGTAGTGACACGCAGTAATACGCAATATTACGCAGTGGTAGGTAGTAATAGGCAGTGATAGTAGTGAGAGATAACAATAGATACTGACAATAGTGATAATGAGAAAGTTAAATTTGAGGATAGAATAAAAGGAGGATTATTTCATGGCAAGAATATACAATTTTTCAGCAGGTCCGGCCGTATTACCGGAAGAGGTGTTGAAAGAAGCAGCAGAAGAGATGTTGGATTATAACGGTACAGGTATGTCCGTTATGGAGATGAGTCACCGGTCAAAAGCCTTTGAAGAAATAATTACGGATGCTGAGAAAACATTAAGAGATTTAATGAACATTCCGGAGAATTACAAGGTATTGTTCCTCCAAGGCGGAGCATCCCAACAATTCGCGATGATTCCAATGAACTTGATGAAGAATAGAGTAGCAGATCACATTAATACCGGGCAATGGGCTAAAAAGGCCATCGCCGAAGGCAAAATTTATGGCAAAATCAATGTCATCGCTTCTTCTGAGGATAAGATGTTTTCCTATATACCTGACCTCAAGAACCTGGCAATATCCGATGATGCTGATTATGTGTATATTTGCCATAACAACACAATCTATGGCACAAAATATAATCAGTTACCAGAAACAGGCGGCAAGATCTTAGTTGCGGATATGTCCTCGGATATTCTTTCAGAACCGGTTGACGTCACGAAATATGGCATCATTTTTGCCGGCGTTCAGAAAAATATTGGCCCCGCAGGAGTTGTGGTCGTTATTATTCGCGAAGATCTGATTACCGATGATGTCTTGCCCGGGACGCCGACAATGTTAAGATATAAGACCCATGCCCAAAACAAATCCCTTTATAATACCCCTCCTGCCTACGGTATCTATATCTGCGGCAAAGTATTTAAGTGGGTTCAAAAGTTAGGCGGTCTTGAGGCTATGAAGAAACGAAACGAGGAGAAGGCAGCGATCTTGTATAACTATCTCGATTCAAGCAAACTGTTTAAGGGAACTGTCGTCAAGAAGGATCGTTCGCTCATGAATGTGCCCTTTGTTACGGGTTCAGAGGAACTTGACGCTAAATTTATCAAAGAATCAAAGGCAGCCGGCTTTGAAAACTTAAAAGGGCATAGAACCGTTGGCGGGATGAGAGCGAGTATTTATAATGCTATGCCTATCGAAGGTGTTAAAAAGCTCGTGGAATTTATGAAAAAGTTTGAGGACGAAAACAAGCAGCTTTAGTGAACTCGCTTACTCTAAGCTGAACATCGGGACTTCAGATACAATAATGTCCAGTGGCCATTATTGCTGGCCATTATTGCCGAGCCGCCTTTCCCAAGAGGAATACTTAGCGGCGAAGGAGGACTCTACCCTACCTGAAGTTAACGAAGGACCCACCCCCACTTATAAAAGCGGGGCCTAAAAAATGGATAAAAGCAGATTTGAGAAGGAGTCGATGAAACAATGTTTAAGATTAATCGGTTAAATAATATAGCCCATGTAGGCTTGGACTTACTCACGGACAATTATGAGATGGTGGAGGGCCTTAATGCTGCCGATGCGGCACTTGTCAGGAGCGCAAATCTTCATGAAATAGAACTGCCGAATTCTTTGAAGGCTATAGCCCGAGCCGGAGCCGGAGTTAATAATATTCCTCTCGATAAATGTGCTGAAAAAGGAATTGTTGTTTTTAATACACCGGGCGCGAATGCCAATGGAGTCAAAGAGATTGTAATCGCCTCATTGATTCTTGCTTCTCGTGACCTTCTGGGAGGAATAAACTGGGTGACTTCTGTTAAGGAGGAGCCCGAGGTTGCCAAACTCGTGGAAAAAAATAAAGCTAAGTTCGTAGGAACTGAAATTAAAGGTAAAAAACTAGGGGTAATCGGATTGGGAGCCATCGGAGTTATGGTTGCCAATGTGGCCATTAAACTGGAAATGGAAGTCTACGGCTATGATCCCTTTATTTCTGTGGGCTCTGCCTGGAAACTTTCAAAGTATATTAAGCCAAGTAAATCTTTGGAAGAGATCTATCGTGAGTGTGATTTTATTACGGTTCATGTACCCTTAACCGATACGACCAAGGGTATGTTCAATCAAGACGCTTTCGCCCTAATGAAGGATGGAGTTAAACTTCTTAACTTCTCCAGAGATACTTTGGTTAATGATGACGACATCATCGCAGCTTTAGATTCAGGCAAAGTTGGCAAATATGTAACAGATTTTCCCAATCCTAAAGTGGTTGGACATCAAGGAGTTATCGCAATTCCTCACTTAGGAGCTTCGACGAATGAATCAGAAGATAATTGTGCCGTCATGGCAGTTGTTCAGCTGATGGACTATCTGGAAAATGGGAATATCAAAAACTCGGTCAACTTCCCCAATTGTGACATGGGAGTTTGTACTCAGGCAGAGCGTATTGCTATTCATCATCGCAATGTACCCAACATGTTAAGTCAATTTACCGCAGCGTTTGCCAAAGAAAACATTAATATTTCGGACATGATGAATAGGAGTAAAGGACAGTGGGCATATACCATGCTCGATATCGAACCTCCTTCCAATCCTGACATTATTAAGAGAATCGAAGACATTGATGGGGTTTTGAGAATCAGGGTCATTAAGTAATTCCACCTATTTACACTTCGATAAGCAGAAGAACATGTTTAAACACAATAGGAATACTAAGCGGTGAAGGAGGACTCTACCCCACCTGAGGCTAACGGAGGCCCCCCCACTTAGAAGAATTAACTTGAGGGGACCATTTTTGATCCCCTTGAATTTTTCCCATTGGAGAATAATCGTGAAATTTAATAATACTAGAAGCAACGAATAAGAATTTATAGGAATGGAGGAATTGTACTTTGGCTGCAATCAAACCTTTTAAAGCTGTAAGACCCCGAGAAGATATTGCCGGCAGAGTCGCTGCACTGCCGTATGACGTTTATAATCGAGAAGAAGCTCTGGCTGAAGTCTTAAAAGAACCGTTCTCTTTTTTGAAGATTGACAGAGCTGAAACTCAATTTGCCGAGGACTTCAACCCGTATGATGCAAAAGTGTATGAAAAAGCGAGAGATATCCTCCAAAAAATGATCAGCGAAGGTATCTTCATCAAGGAGAGCAAGGACTGTTACTATATCTACGAGTTAACGATGAACGGCCGTTCCCAGGCGGGTCTTGTTGGCTGTGCCTCGATTGATGATTATCTGCATAACGTTATCAAAAAGCATGAGAAAACGCGGGAAGAGAAAGAAATTGACCGCATCAATCATGTGGATAGTTGCAATGCTCAGACCGGTCCAATATTTTTGGCGTATCGTTCCCAAAAAACTATTAATGACATAGTGGAGAAAATAAAAAGGGAAAAGCCAATATATGATTTTATCGCTCCTGACCGAATTAAGCATACAGTATGGAAAATTGCTAACGAGACTGATATCGAAAAGCTCGAAAGAGAATTTAGAAAGATCGAAAGTGTCTATATCGCGGATGGTCATCATCGCACGGCTTCCGCAGTAAAAGTCGGACTAAAACGAAGAGAAGCCAATCCCAATTATACCGGAGAAGAGGAGTTTAACTTTTTTCTCTCCGTGCTGTTTCCCCATGACCAGTTGATGATCTTAGATTACAACCGTGTGGTCAAAGATTTAAACGGTTATACGAAAGAAGAGTTTCTCAACGCTGTGAGTCAATCATTTTTAATCGAAAATATTGGCCAAGACCCCTATAAACCAACAGAAAAGGCTGCATTCGGGATGTACTTGGAAGGAGTCTGGTATAAGTTAACCGCCAAGAAGGAGATTCGCTCAGATGACCCGGTTGAGGGGCTTGACGTTTCTTTACTGCAGAATTATCTATTGACACCTATTCTGAAGATAAAGGATATTCGGACAGACAAGAGAATTGATTTTGTCGGCGGAATAAGGGGCCTTAAGGAACTTGAAAGAAGGGTCAATAGTGACATGAAGGTCGCCTTCGCAATGTACCCAACCTCTATTAATGAATTGCTTAATGTATCCGATGCAGGTCAACTAATGCCGCCAAAGTCGACCTGGTTTGAACCGAAACTCAGGAGCGGATTATTTATTCATGAACTGGACTAAGATAATTATTTCGCCCAAGCACCGAACAAACTCCTCGTGGAATATTTTGGGATGTAGTCAAAATGAGGAGGGTGATATTTAATGTATCATTACGTTCGCAGAGGCGATACTTTGCATAAAATAGCTCAATGTCATGGAACTAGTGTGCGAAGACTTATATCTTTAAATCCACAGATTTCTAATCCAAATTATATCTATCCTGGGCAGCGAATTAGAGTTCATTAATTTTTGCAACGTGGAGGGTTTAAGCTCTCCACGTTGCATTTATATCGGGATTTTATCCAATCGTAAGACTCCCATTTCTTATAAGTGGGAGTCGGTCCCCCGTACTCTGCTTCGGTGGGGGTAAAGTTTTGTTTTCAGTTTTAACCCTAACCTCAACCTTCCCGTTATGTTGGCCTTTGTTTTTGATATTTAATTGAAGGAAAGAATCAATTAGGGTCGATACTCTCGTTCAAGGTCGTGGATTCTGGTTAAGGTCGGCGGATGATCATAGCTAAACCAGACTATGAACCCTGGAGGGTCTAGATCAGCTAAACTATTGCGTGCCAAATCTTCCTGAAGTTGAATTTCCGCTGGAAGGTTGCCGGTTAGCTCTAAGGAGAAATAATCGGCATTTCGTTCCATTTGTCTGGAAATGGCATTTTGAAGGGGGCTGCTTACAAAAAGGAGGAGAATAAGTGCAAGCTGCAAGGCGGCCCAGAGCTCTGGTGGTTTAGCGGAGTTTTTGGGCAGCCATGGCTTTAAGAGAAAGGTTAAGATACTAAAAACGATAAAACCGCCTGCCATTCCCAACAAAAGTCCGTGGGCAACATCGTTATGACGCCAATGTCCCATTTCGTGAGCAATAACAGCTTTGATCTCGGGAAGGGAATAATTTTTTAACAGAGTATCATAAATTACAATTCGTTTTGTACTGCCTACTCCGGTAAAATAGGCATTGGCAAAGGTCGTTTGTTTGCTGGCATCCATCTCGAGAACAGAGCCAACGTTTAATCCTGCCTTATGTGCAAGTTCATTAACCATGGAAGTAATGGCTGACTTAGGTAGAGGTTCAAAATGGTTGAAAATTGGGGATACGACAATGGGCCAAAAGAAATATTCCACAACGAGCCAAAGACTAAACAACAGTGAGCCGACTAACCACCAATAGCGGGATATTTTATTGACCAATAGGAAGAAAATAATCCCTCCTGCCAATGAGAGAACAAGATCAATACTTGTATTTTTTAGATAATCAATCCACCAAGCAACTTGACTTTGGGTACTAAAACCCCAGATTTTCTGCCAGTAGTATCCGCTGTAATATGAGAAAGGCAGAGAAATTAAAGTGCTTACAAGCCATATGGCAAGGATGGAAAGGACGGAAACTCCCCAATAATTTCGGCTAAGATTCCGGACACGCTGAAACAAAATGCGTCCTCTGGTACTAAAGAGCAGCCAGGTTAAAAAACCGATCTGCAAACACAAATGGACGATATAAACAATACGGGGAGCGTAATTGTATATTCTGGCCTTCTCTGCTAAAGCTAAAGAAAAATACTTGCTTATGGAAGGGTCGATTGGCCTGGGAAAGAGGGCGGAAATGAGATAGAGAAGCGCAAAGACCGCTGTTAAACTTAGAAGAAGGAACCAGGCTTGAGAAATGCGGCGGAAGCTGTTGCCGATCGTTATCATTTTTTATTACCTCCTTGCAACTTTGCTTGTATGTTATTATTATAGATCCAATTAGAGTAACAATGGAGGTTGAGAGAATTGAAAATTGCAAACGGCGTTGAAGCCCTTGAACTGACAGTTAATCTCATGGGGCGTCAAACAACCATTTATCCAGCACTATTTTGGGATAAAGACTCTGTAATTCTAGTAGATGCCGGTTTCCCGGGTTTAGAACCACAAATTAAGGAGGCTATTGAAAAAACCGGGGTTTCCTTTGATCGCTTGACCAAGGTTATTATAACTCATCAAGATATTGATCATATTGGTAGTTTACCGGAAATCTTGGCTTGTTCACAACAAAACGTTGAAGTATTAGCACATGAGGTTGAAAAGCCGTACATTCAAGGGGATAAGCCCCTGATTAAAGCGGATGCTGCGAAACGATCTAAACTCTTTGAAACGTTACCGGAAGAACAACGAAAACGACTTCAAGCGGTATTTTCCAACCCTCCGAAAGCTAAGGTTGACAGAACTATTGAAGATGGTGAAGAACTCCCCTATTGCGGCGGAATTATCGTCATCCATACACCAGGACATACTCCCGGTCATATCTGTTTGTATCATAAAGCAACTAAAACGTTGGTGACCGGAGATGCCCTTACTGCCGATGACGGTCTATTAGCGGGACCTAATCCCTCGGCTACTTACGATCTTGATGAAGCGAATACGTCAGTGAAGAAACTAGCTCAATTTGATATTGATAACGTTATTTGTTACCATGGGGGCGTATTTACAAATGATGTACAAAAGCGGATTTTACAGCTAGCTCTTTAATTGTAGAATAGCATTTGGCATGGACTAGGAGTTTTCGGCGAACGTGTCCACAGGACACGTTTGCCACCGAAGTTCCGATGTTCAGGTAAAAATGTATTTAAAATTATTGACAAATGTGTTAAAATACTTCAGGAGAAGATTCTCAAAATTACGACATTCTGTAACTGCGTTTTCCCAATATACATAAAATCTCCATTTAAGTTATCTTATCTCGAAAAATGTTCTGAAAAAAGGCAAAATATCTGAAAAGGTATGACGCAAAGCTATGGGTCTAAAGCAGGAAAGATCCTGCCATGATTGCCAGGTTGCCGGAGGCTTAAATATGGATGATGTCTTCCACCAATTACGGAAGGCCCGAGAAACAAAAGGAATAGAGTTAAAAGACGTTGAGGAAGTTACCAAAATTCGGACGAAGTATTTACAAGCTTTAGAAGAAGGGAACTTCGGAATCCTTCCGGGAGGAGTATACGCAATAGCCTATTTGCGTTCTTATGCACGTTTTCTTGGCTTAGATGCTGATAGTTTAGTGCATACCTATCGAATGAAGGTAAATGAGCCTAATTTGGAAACTAGGAGTGAAATTTCTCCTAAAAAAGAGACTGGCCTAATCTTTAGATTCTTGAAAGCAAATAGTTTGAGAGCTTTAAGACGATGACTTAAAACTTAAAAAACCAGCCCTTTGACCTATTAAGTAGGCAGAGGGCTGGTTTTTTAGAGCTGCATACCGAGACTTATCAGAAACTTATTAGCGTACAGCAGTAGATTTGACTATAATCTATTTCTCATTTGAACTATCTGGTTTATCTTCAGTCTTAGGATTTTGGCCAAACTCTCTGGGATCAAAAGGAGACCGTCCCTCTTCTCTGCCGAAATGGTGGGCAAACTGTCCGCCATGGAAGGGCGGATGACCGCCTCTCCGGTCACAATGCGGGCCAAAACCCCTGCCGTCAAAAGGCGGATGTCCATGTTCATGTCCATGCCAATGTGTTCCGGGTTCAATATTTCCGAATTGCTGTTCTAACTTATCAATAATACGACTTAGATAGTCGCTGAGAGCTGATTGCTCCTCTTGATTTAGACAGCTGAATAAGGATTCAGGATCTCCCTGCTGTTCATTTTGGTCAGATACCGTTTTTCCCGCTTCCGTCAGACGTACTTCCATAACACGGCGGTCAGTCTGGGAAGGGGTTCGGGTGATAAAACCGCTTCGCTCTAATTTTGCCAGCAATTCCCCCAAAGATTGGGAGCGAATATCCAAGATATCGGAGAGTTCTTTCTGACTAATTTCCGGCTTTAACTTCAGCAGTGCCAGAACCCGGCCTTGGCCTCGATGAGAGTCCCCCATAGGGCCATGGTGCCTGTGGTTGTGTTGATGATAGCGGTGAAGGAGCCATTCAAGGCGGACAAATTGATCGAATAAGTCTAACTCATTGTTAGTCATAATTAATCCTCGCTTTCTATAAGCAATTAATATTTAGTAAGGTACCTTATGAATAGAATTATAAAGGTACCTTACTAAATTGTCAACCATGACTTTCATAGACTCCTTGGTGTATGATATAAAGCATGAGCGTTCAAGCAGATATAAAGGAGATGATCTAGGGTGTTAACGTTGACGACACTCTATATAGTTCTGGTTGTTTTGCTGGCCAGTCTTTTACAGACCTTGACCGGGTTTGGTTATGCTTTGCTGGCGACCCCCTTGCTTACCTTGGTTATAGACACAAAGGAAGTCGTAATGTTTACGCTGGTAACCTCAACACTGATCAGTGTAATTATGATTTGCCGAACGGCCGGGAAAGCAAGGTTCCGTCAGTTGATCCTCCCTTTTGCAGCCAGCATCATGGGGATACTTCCCGGTTTGTATGTTATGAGGGTTATAAGTGAGAGTCTTTTAAAAGGCTTTGTTGGCATTGTTCTTATAGCGAGTTCCATTCTCATGACTAAAAGTTCCAGGATTAAAATCCGCCGCCAAGGATTGTTTAAGGTTGTTCTTGGTTTTATAAGCGGTTTTCTGACTGCCACAACCGGCCTGGGCGGACCGCCGATGGTTTTATGCATGATAGCGCTGAGTGAAGATAAAGAGCTGGTGAGAGCCAGCCTGGCACGCTTTTTCCTCCTTTCAAACATCGTAACCCTAAGTATGTCTTATTTTGCTCAAACGTTTCACTTGGAATACCTCAATTTCAATGTCTTGGTTGCCTGTCTGGTCATTTTCTTAGGCTACTGGATCGGCGAAAAGTTATTCGTTCGCCTTGATTTTCCGACCCTTAAAAAATTTGGCCTAAGCGTTATCTTGTTCAGCGGTCTGGCCATGTTCGCTCAATTTATACATTAGTTTAAAACTTTGTTCCAAAAGAAAGTTCATTAGAACTAGTCAAAAAGAGTTTCAGGGTTCCTTGATAGGAATTCTGAAACTCTTTTTAACCTCCATTGGGGTAACTGAGTAGTTGGTTATATTGAATGATTTGGCTATTTTGTTGAAAGTATAACTATGGTCTTCTTTGCAAGTTCTGCAAATGATCTTTAAGAAGTTTCCGAGAAAGTGAGCTCGTTCAGCTAAAGGTAAAATTGCTTAAAAGTTCCAAACGAAATCATAAGAAAGGGACGTATCTGATGGATAAAATCGATGACCTTCAGAATTTCAGAATCACCTTGGAGCGCTCCCTTGATAATAAATATATCAGGGAAAATTAATGTGCATTTAAAACATGAACTAATGGTCTCCCACTACTGTAATCAATCTGATAAATAAATTTATTTGTTTTGTAACTAATTGAAGTTGGTATTGTTTTTTTGGCATTTGCAGATTCAATTATTTTGTAAGTTGAATTGAATAGTTTTATAAAATCAGCACCTAGACCATGATCCGTTGATTTTATCATTTCCCCGTCTACATCGGTTAACGTTATTTCATTGTACAAACAATTATCAACTTCACTACAAAATGTTTTTTTATCCGAAGAGCTTGTCATATTATCAGTAACTCCATGGTAGCAAATAATTTTACAGTCATTTTTAAATTTTTGATATAATAATGGAAGGGATACTATTTCAATATCATATGGAATTTTACTCACAAAGTAATCATAAGAAACATTTAATTGCACATCATTAATTATTTTGTGCTCAGTTCGATAACCAAATAAATATCCGGGTATTAGCCAAGCTGAATTGTCTATTATATGTGAGACCAAAAATGGAGCTAAGGCATTACACAAATATGCTAAATATCCTCCATGTGAATGGCCATAAATTATAATTTTACCCTGATTAAAATCTAATAGATTTTGTTTTAAGATATCAATCACAACGAATATAGCAGTAATGTTATCAATTGCCTGCATTAACCCCATATCATTGAAATTTGTTAGGTCTTCTTTTAATGGCATACTACAATATAGCGAATGGTTATTGTAAATTTTACTTATATTTAGAAGTGTATAGATATCAATAATATTCTGTTGCATTAGTTCATTTATTTCAGAATGTGCAAAGATTCTTTTCAAATAGTTCGTGTCAAAGGATAATTGTGAGATATCGAAACTTTGCATAAATTCCCATCCGAAATAGTCGCATTGTACAGTTATTAAATTGTATGCGTCTGAGAATTCAGATCGCATTTTTTTATATATATTGGAACTAGCATTGCCCCCAAAACCAGGTATAAAAAGAAGTAATCCTGTTTCTTGATTTACTCCTTTATCAGGTTCACTAAAATAAATTTTCAGTTGCCTTTTACTTTCTTTATAGATACTAGGGTGTCCGTCAATAAAGAATTCATAATCTTTTGACATAAAAACCTCTCTTTATATATTAGTACAAATATCGATTTCTTTCTTTATCGTCAATTTACTTGATAAACTTTAATGAAATAAAGGTGGATATATTACATTTGGGCTGGTCTATACTTAATATTGAAGAGTATCATATTGGCATTGAGGCGGATAAGAGAAGTAAAAAATTTGAGTACTGCTATAAATCCGAAATCAGACAAAACTATAAAGTGTGAATAATAATCAAATTAGAACTTTGGCAAAAATACTTGTTATTTTTAGCACGATAAGCTAATATTTGTTTTACATAGTGAAAACGTGTTTCGGATAATAGAACGAATATTGTAAATAATTATGAATTAATATCTATTGTTTATTTGCAGAACAAAACAAAGGGGTATTACAAATGAAAAAAGTCGAAGAGGTTTTGGAAAAGTTCCGATATGTTCAAGAAGACCTTATTCAAATTCTGCTCGAACTACAGATGCTTTCGGGGAAAAATTATTTGCCCGAGGAGTGGGTGGAATATGTTGCGCAGGCCCTTGACATGCCTATGAACAAGGTTTACGGAGTTATGACCTTCTATGGGATGTTTAGCACCAAGCCCAGAGGGAAAAATCTCATTGAAGTTTGTAAGAGCGGTCCCTGTCATGTGTCAGGTTCTGAAGGTATTGAACTGATGTTAGAAAAAGAGTTGGCAATTAAGCCGGGGGAAACAACTGACGATGGACTCTTTACTTTGGAACGTTCCAATTGCTTTGGTGCCTGCGATATAGCCCCTGCCATAAAAATCGGCGAAAAGGTTTATGGCAATTTAACGCCGGACTCGCTCAGAGCAGTCATCAAATCTTACAGAGAGGAGGCTTAACAGTATGGGAAACACCAAGATATTAAGTTCGCGTTTTGGGAAAATTAAGCCGGACTCCGTGGAAGAATTTGTTGCTGCCGGTGGCTACGAAGGGTTAAGAAAAGCAATTACTATGAAACCTGAAGAGATTATTCAGGAGATTAAAGACGCCTATCTTTTTGGACGAGGCGGAGCGGCATATCCCACGGGAGTTAAGTGGGAACAGGCTTATGCCATTCCTCTGGAAAAAGGGCCTAAATATATGATTTGTAATGCGGACGAAGGAGAACCGGGAACGTTTAAGGACCGCCATATTATGGCCGAGGATCCCTTGATGTTAATTGAAGGGATGACAATTGGGGCCTTTATTTTCGGGGCTAAGGAAGGATACATTTATTGCCGTGGTGAGTATTCCGGAATTCAAAAAATATTAAAAAGTGCCGTTAAGAACGCTACAGAGGCTGGATACCTTGGGGAAAACATCCTGGGTACCGGACTGAACTTTAATATAAAGGTAGTTTCAGGAGCAGGAGCTTATGTGTGCGGCGAAAATACCGCCTTAGTTGAATCAATCGAGGGAAAAACCGGCAGGCCCAGGCGTAAACCACCATATATCAAGAATGCGGGCCTTAATATGATGCCGACCGTCTTAAATAATGTAGAGACTTATGCCTGTATTCCCTGGATTGTTAAGGAAGGCGGAGAAACGTTTCTATCGTTGGGGACGGAATTCAGCGGCGGGACAAAATTGATGTGTCTCTCCGGAAATGTTGTGCAGCGGGGAGTTTATGAAGTGCCTTTTGGAACGACCCTTAGAGAACTTATTTATGACCTCGGCGGGGGAATTGCCGGCGGCAAAACGTTGAAATTTGTTCATTTGGGTGGATCAAGCGGAGCTTGTTTCCCTGAAGAATTACTGGATACAAAAATTTGTTATAACGACCTGCGAAAAAACGGTTTATCACTGGGTTCAGGAGCTGTTCTTGTTGTCGATGACAGTCATTGCGTTGTTGATTATCTCAAGACGGTCATGGAGTTCTTCGAAGACGAGTCCTGCGGTAAGTGTACTCCTTGCCGGGAAGGAAATCGAAGAATGGTTGAAATTCTAGAAAAGCTGACTTCAGGCAGAGGGACGAAGGAAGATCTCGAGCGTCTTCAGAGATTAGCTCGGACGATGAGAAATACAAGCTTTTGCGGCCTGGGCCAAAGCGCTCCAGTTCCTGTTACTACACTGCTCAAGCATTTTGCAGCTGAATTCGAAGCTCATGTTCAGGGCCGATGTCCCAGCGGAAAATGCAGCATGAGCGGGGTAAGGAGGTAAATAAGGATGGAAAAGATCAACCTGACAATTGATGGCATAGATATTTCCGTTGCCAAGGGGTCTACGATTTTACAAGCGGCTAAAGAAGCCAAAGTAGATATTCCAACACTTTGTTTCCTGCAAGGAGTTCATGAACCAGGCTCTTGCAGAATCTGTGTTGTTGAAGTTGAAGGCTGGAGGGGACTGCAGCCTGCCTGCGTGACGAAGGCTGAGGAAGGGATTGTGGTTAAAACCTCAAGCAGGCTGGTGCGGGAGACACGGAGAGACATCTTAGAGCTCATATTGGCAAACCATAATCGGGAATGCTTATCTTGCAAGAGAAATCAAAAATGTGAGCTGCAGAAACTAGCCGAAGATTTTGGCATTGACTCCAATTACTATGAAAAAAAAGGAACTTGCGTGGAGTTGGATCAATCCGGCCCGGTGGTCAGGGATACCAGCAAATGTGTTTTATGCGGCCGATGTGTCAGCGTTTGCTCGAACATTCAAAAGGTTAATGCCATTGACTTAGCCTATAGAGGGCCCAATACCTCTGTCACCACTCCCTATGAACAAAGTCTAACTCTGCGTTCCTGCATTAATTGCGGGCAGTGTATAAGGGTTTGTCCCGTAGGCGCACTTCAGGAAAGAGATGATACGGAAAAGGTTTGGAAGGCGCTTGAAGATCCGGAACTCCATGTCGTCGTCCAAACAGCTCCTGCTGTCAGAGTTGCTTTGGGTGAGGAATTTGGCCTGCCTGTTGGAACCAATGTTAAAGGGAAAATGGTAACTGCCCTTAAAAGATTAGGGTTTAATAAGATATTCGATACCACCTTTGGCGCAGATCTCACCATCATGGAAGAAGGTGCAGAACTGCTGCACAGGATCAAGAATGGAGGCAAGCTGCCGTTGATTACTTCTTGCTCTCCAGGATGGGTTAAATTCTGCGAGCATAATTATTCCGATTTTCTGGATAATCTATCAAGCTGCAAGTCGCCTCAGCAGATGTTTGGAGCGGTGGCTAAGTCCTATTATCCGCAAAAAGCAGGTCTTGATGCGAACAAGGTCTTTGTTGTCTCGGTTATGCCTTGTACAGCCAAAAAGTTTGAAGCAGACCGTGAAGAACTGAAGATCAATGGCCTTAAGGATGTTGATGCTGTCATAACGACGAGAGAACTCGCCAAAATGATTAAACAAGCGGGCATAAACTTTAATGAACTATCAGACAGCCATTATGATGAACTTCTTGGCATTTCAACCGGTGCAGGTGTAATCTTTGCCAATACCGGAGGGGTTATGGAAGCAGCTCTGCGAACAGTTGCTGATATTTTAACCGGTGAAGATCTTCAAACCATTGAATATCACGAGGTTCGTGGTTTAGAGGGAATTAAAGAAGCAACAGTCAATATCAATGGGATGGAATTAAACGTGGCAATTGCTCATGGGACAGGTAATGCGGCGAAGCTCCTCGATACGATCAGGGAAGGTAAAGCAGCCTATCATTTTATTGAAGTTATGGCTTGCCCTGGAGGCTGTATTAATGGCGGCGGTCAGCCGATTTTGATGGATAAATCCAAAACTCAAGAGGTTAATCAATTACGAGCTGCCAGTATCTATTCCTTAGACAGAACAGCCGTTAAGAGAAAATCCCATGATAATCCTGAAATTAAAAAGATTTACGCAGAATTTTTGGACAAGCCAGGCAGTAGTAAGGCTCATCAATTACTGCACACTCATTATATTGCCAGAAACTAAAGGGTTGTTCTTGGAAAGCTTGGCAACTGAATAATGGCTTTCGCTGAACGAGTTACTAAAATAAAAACAAATAGCGACTAAAATTAAAAGCGAAAAAGAAAAAGAACTCCGTACATGAAAATATTGCGGAGTTCTTTTTTGACGTTAGTTAAGTAATTCTGCATTCTCAAACCAGTTTCCGATAACTTCGGGTTGGTTCACTTTATCTAATTGATTAAGAAATTGGTCATCTTTATTAACGATAATCCATTCACCGGATTGTTCGCTATACTGAATTCTTCCCAAAGTTTTGGCTGAACTATTTGTTAAATTACCTGCAGGGCAGAAGGCAATAATGTCATTGCAGAAAATCTTCTTCCCTTTCTTGTCCCAAAGATTCGTGAATTGCATAATATCGAACCCTATATACGCTATGACCTTTTCCTCCCAATCGTTTTCATAATGGTTCGACAAACAATCTAAGGTATAATGAATCCCCTCTGAAGAAATATGAACGGGATATTCGGTATGCCCTAACTTTTTTAGATAATCAGGAAGCCATAAATCTTGATCATAAATCAAGGCCATCTCTTTTTTATCATAGGCTCTGAATTCTCTTACGTCTTTGCCCATAGCACCGCTCCCCTTATAATTTAGATATTTTCAGTATAATCTAAATAGTAGTGTTCGTCTATAATATTAGACTTTTCAATTATCTTATTTTAGTTACGCCATAGGTGCACAGCTTAGAGAAAATACTTTTGGAAAAGTTCAATATAAACCTAAAGGGACAGGCACGTTGTTTTTTAAAACAATGTCCTGTCCCTTTAGTTCTTGGCCTAAGTAGAATAAATGAACCTATTTTTGCTGAACCGTATACGACAGATCAGCAGTAGCCGAGATTGTAATCTTTTCCGGACTTTGTGGTTGGGGAGTTGCAGAAGTGCTAAGGGAAACAGAATTCCTAGTGTAAGGCTGAATATTGGAAGCTGAATTAAAATCAATTTTGAGGCTGTCTAATTTGTCTATCGTAACACCTAAAGCGTTGGCACTGCTAAGAATATTCTGTTTCGCAGCGGCAATCGCGGAGGCAATGACTTGATCTTTGTACTTCCCTGGATCTTGGATGGAATAGTTGACCGAATTTACATTGACTTCGCTGATATCTGCCAATTTATCGAGAATTTCCCCGACTTTGTCTAACTCTTTAATAGTTACGGTCATACCGCTGTTCGAAGAGTAGACGGTAACTTCATTCTTAGTATTATCATCTGTTTTTGTGTAGGAATAAGTAGAATAGTTTGTAGTCGTAATAGCATCTTTGCTTAGGCCTTCGCTTACGAGCAAATCCATGGCTTTGTTAACAGCAGTCGAATTGTTTTCCTGCGCTAATGCCGCACTGCTTGCTTCAGTCCTTACGGATAAATTGAGTTGGACCATGTCAGGGTCTACGTCTACGGAACTGGTTGCCGAAGTCTCGATTGTACCTGCTTGTTGCTGAATTTCTGCAGCAGATGCGGTTTGAGCAAATAATAGGGTTAGCACAAGGGCAAAAAATATAAGCTTAAGACTCTTTTTCAAAAGGGACGCCTCCTTAGTAATTAATCACTCTAAAAAATAATCTAACAAAACAGTAACCAAATTAGTTTTAAGGGCATTGACAGTTAGCCTTAGTAAGATAACTAATAACCATTCAATTGTGAGATGCCCGCTTCTATCGTTGTTGGGGAAGAGTCTTTCTACGGAATCCTGATGAACGTGCGAGCCGAAATAGTTATTATAGATCGAATCAAGGTGAAGGCGTTGTCTTAAGAAAGCGGGGCTTTTTCCTTGGCAATCACCCCTTTCATAGTAATTAATAGCCAGAGCTTGTTAACCACAAGTGAACTCGTTCAGCTAAAGCTGAACATCGAGACTTCAGTGGGGGACCCACTCCCACTTAAAGAAGTGGGAGTCTTACGATTGGATCAATTTGCTGGTTAAGTCAGCCCATTCCATAAGTTATTAAATGTAAGACTGTCCACTTTGAAGAATATATTAACGCCATTGATATAGACATAGCCTTCCTTAAAAAGCCGTAATTCCACACCGCTGCCATCCTTTAAGCGGATATCTAAAAATCGCTGATCTGTTGTACCTTGTTGAGAAAATAAATAGTCTAAGTCTTCTTCAGCCACAGGAACCGATTTTTCTAATGCTGCCAGAAAGACATTAAATTGATCAAGATTTGACAGGGATTTGAAATTATTTTTCCCGTTGTTCCAACTATCGAAGTCCTCATAACGAACGGAGGCAATATGGTTTTCGATCTGGAACTTACCAACTATATCATGTCCCGTTTTCACAGTGATGCCATTCAGACAATCAAAGAACTGAGCATCAACTTCACCGTTGATTTGTCCATACGTCATGATTCTGAAGCTCTTGTCATAGCCCTTGACGGAATAGACGTCTTGGATCCCAACTGTCGAAGCCAATTCTTCATCATAATCGTTCTGTTGACTCCATTCTGTGATAGTCCCCTTTGTGGTGCCAAGCTTTTCGCCCACCAGCGCGGCGGCCCTGTTCAGATCCAAGGGTAAAGAGCTGCGAATATATATCTTCCCTTGATAGACAATAAGCTCCATCATTTTTGCTGTTGTTACCGAATCTGTTGTCCTAACCGGTAATTGAACTTTGGGAATATAAATTCCCTCATTTTGCTGATTCAACCCTTGTGATATTGGCGCCTGTGAACTGACACCGTTATTGCCATTGTCTCTAAGCAAAGTTCTGGGTTCTGGCATTGTTTCATTTTCAGCAGGAATTTGCTGAGAACTGTTGGTCTCGTTGTTCTGGTGAAGTGCTTCTGAGTTGTCATTTTGCTTATCAAGGCTGGGAAGGGGTGGTGCTTGGACATCGGAGTCGCTGCGGGTTTGAGGAGCGACAGTTTCAGATTGGCTGTTATTTTGGCCAGTATGCTGGCCTATATATTGATCGTTAGTTTGACTGTTAATTTGACTATTATTTAAATTGTTATTAGGTTGCGGGAGGTTTGAATTTTGAACATTGTTTCTTTGTATTTTCTGTTCCGCTTGGTTGCCGCCTTTATTATCGGGAAGGAAGGCAATGGATGTGTTATCGGGGGTATTGTTTTGAACAGCTGATTTTGGAGGGGTTGCAATCTGATAATTGGCCAGTACACCTGCCCCAATAGCCACGATAAGCCCAGCGGCTATTACAGCGATAGGTTTGAAGGGCATTCCCCTTGCCAGCTTCCCGTTTAATTTGGCGGATAATCTCTGTTCCATGTCATCATCCGGCTCAAGTTTTCCGATGACGCGTTTAATATCAAAGCTGTTCATTTTCATTTCCTTCCAATTCCAGTTTTAGAAGCTGACGACCCCTCTGCAAACGCATTTTTATTGCTGACTCTTTGCAGCTTAGAATTTGGGCGATTTCTTTAATCGAATAATCTTCAAAATAATAAAGGTAAATTACCGATTTATACTTCGTAGGCAGGTTGATAATTTCTTTTAAAATACTGGAGTCTGTCGGATCATCGTAATAATGATCGATTTCCTCCATTTTTATGACTCGTTTGTGCCAAACACTGCGCAGGGTATCCCGACAAAGATTAACCGTAACTTTAATAAGCCATGCTTTCTCATGGCCGTCATTATTAAACGTTGGTGATTTGAACAGAAGCTTATAAAATACCTCTTGCATAATTTCTTCGGCATCATCTTTATTTCCGAGATGAACCATGGCAATTTTGAAAACCATGTCACCATACAACTTGTATTTTGTTGAAAAACTACTGCCAGGCCATTGGGGCATGTAAGAATCTCCTTTCATCTATAACACGATTGATTATAGAAAAAAGTCACAAAGTCAATTATAATTTTTTGAAGAAAAATAAACGTTATCTTTTTGCGGCGAGAAGACTCCCATCAGCATTATCCAAAATGGAATCCTGAAAACAAAAGACGATGACATAGCTAATTATTTCATGCTATTATGGGTTTATAAGCTTCAAGAATGATGGGGTTTGAAAAATGACTAACTTGCCCATTAAATTTAAGCGTTTTCTCCTGCTGATAACGGTTTTGGCGTCAGTATTTCTCATCGCTTCAATAGTTCATACAAAATGGACCTCAGCAATGATAACACATCTCTTGATCTTAGGGATACTTGCCGTACTTTGTGAATCATTTCCTGTAGCCTTACCGCGAGGTGGGTTTGTCACAGTAAGTTTTGCCGTTTTCTACACGGCGTTAATTTTATACCCTGGAGGCGTTGCTTTTTCAGTTTCAGTATTAGGAGGTCTCTTTCCGTTGGGGAGGGGCGCCAAAGAACAGCCTTTGTTTAAACGGCTGTATAACAGTTCTCAGTATTTGTTATCTCAAGCTGTTGCTCAATATGTTTTGTGGCTTGCGGGAATTGGCGGCGGTTTTCATAATAAGTTTCGTTCCCTCATCATATATGTCATGGTATCTCTAATTTACTTGGTTACCAATATTTCCCTTGTAACAATAGGCTTAAGTTTTCTAAAAGATAAGCCGCTGCGGGCAGTTTGGCTGAGCAATATGCGCTGGGTGCTGCCAAATATTATTATTCTCGCCCCTGTAGGGTACATAATGGCTTTGATTTATTATCACCATGGACCTTTGGGACTTTTACTGCTTTTAATACCTCTCTTAGCAGCGCACAGGTCTTTTCAGCTTTATATTACCATGCGAAAAGGTCATCTCGAAACCGTTGGCGCTCTTGTCCAGGCTCTTGAAGCAAAGGACATTTATACCAGCGGGCATTCGTCCAGAGTTGAAAAACTTGCACTCCTCATAGCCGAGGCCATTGAGATGAGTGAAGATAAAATTGAATTTCTGAAGTATGCGGCAGTTTTGCATGATGTTGGCAAGATCGGGATAAGCGATGCTATCCTTAATAAGGAAGGTGAACTTCTGGAGACAGAGTGGGATTTGATTCGCAGCCATCCCGTTATCGGACAAGGGATCATTGAAAATATTAAATTCATGTTTGATATTGGGAAAGTGATACGTCATCACCATGAACGCTATGACGGAAAAGGATATCCCGACGGAATTAAGGGGGAAGAAATACCCTTAGAATCACGGATCATCGCCGTTGCTGATACATACGATGCAATCATCTCTGATCGAAGTTATCGACCAGGTAGGTCACATGAAGAGGCGGTTGCAGAATTAATGAGAGTGTCAGGATCTCAACTTGACCCTGAATTAGTAACTATTTTCTGTAAGTATGTAGTTAATCATGCTCTGTTCTAGAGCAATTCGCCATTTGACGTTAGGAATAATGAGTGAAGGGGTTGTTGCAAGATGCATAAACGCCCCTCATTAAACAAAACCCTGCATAAATAGTGGTTTGAATTCTCCACTTATATGCAGGGCTTTATTTATAAAAACTGATAGATATTCATTATGCAACGGCCCCTTCTCAATGCTTCCATAGAATTTTGGATAGGTTAAACCATGGTTTAGGGATTGAAAGTATAAGAATCACTACTTTCTTTGTAAGTGTAACTACCGTTTGCTACATGCCTACCATCAATCATCCAATAATGGGTTTGCGATCTATCGGCATTACTGCCTACATCTGCCTGTGCGTAAGTAACTCCAGCTCCGTATTTATCGTCCATTAGCTCACCATCACAATAAAGTGCTGAAGTTACACTAACAGATTGGGTGCCAGAACCTGAGGTATATGAATAACCACCTACATATGAACTTTTATTAGTAAATTTTGAAACACCTGAATAAGAATACGCATATACTGGAATTGAATATAAACATAATACAATTAATGTCGATACAATAATTGTATATTTTTTTTTGCTTTTCATAATTTTAGTTTACCTCCTTCTTATCTATACGATCAGTTTTAGTTGGGTATTGTTTTGATACATTTGATACATCGTATTTAATAAGAGACATATTTCCATCCTTATGCTTAATTGCTACTAAAACTTCATCGCCATTCTCTCCAAGAAAAAAGACCGGAATTTTATCACCTTTTTTAAGGATGTGTTCCTTTACTAGCATAAAATCAGCAGCCGATACTTTGTTTTTTACATCTGATTGCAAACTGCCGGTAGTAAGACTGTCACTGGTAGTGCTATTTTTAGCATCAGATAAATCATCCATAAAAAAAGTTTTATACTTTTTAGTGTCTATAACAAATGTTTTAATAGCAGAATCCCTGACTTTTTGTTCTACTTCTAAATTTTTAGCTTTAACTGCTTTATTCATTTCTAATTGTGATTGTTGTATAGTTTCTGAATAGGCAACGTTTCCAACTAATAGAACAGTTAATAAGGATAATATGCCCGCAATTATTACAAGCTTTTTGGGTTTCGTTTTAATCATTTATCATTACACAACCTTTCAATTAAACTTCTTTCGAGGCGGTCTGCTTTGCTTCGTTTTTCTCGCGTTTTCGCTGGATTACTAGCTCAGAAAATAATTAGAGTATGGATATTTTAAATCACTTAAATTTATATCACTTCGATATAACAGCTGAATCTCCAACGTGGGCATTATATAAATTTCCCTGATAAACGATACCCGTCCCCTCAATATACCAATTTTGATTGCCCGCTGGATTATTAATACCTACATTAGCTTGCGCATAAGTAAGATTATTTTGATCGTTGTCAACATCAGTGGATACTATTTGATTATTTTCGTAAAGCACACCATATTCGTCAAGTTTAGTGGCACTAAAATTCAAACTCACAGATGAATATCCCCCTATATATGCACCCGTGTTGGTGAACGACTCAACTTGGGAGACAGACGCATACACAGGAATCGCAAGCGCACATATTAAGCTTAATGTCAATGGAATTAAAGTTAATTTTTTACCTTTCATAATCATTTTGCCTCCTTAGAATCTTCATGAATTTTAGTAGGTTCTCCGTTTCCTGATATGTCAAATTTCGTCATTGTCATAGAGCCATCAGCATGCTCGACTGCTATAGAAACATTGTTACCTTCCAAGAAATAAATTGGGGTATAATCACCTACTTTTAAACCCCCATCTCTAAGTAGTTCTGTATAAGCAAGCACCACTTTATTCTTTATTTCTTTAGACACAACATTACTATTATCATGTAAATCGCTCCTATAAAGTTGTTTAACTTTTGTTGTATCAATATTAAAGTTTTTGACAGCTAAATCTTTAATACCAATTTCCCTAGATGAATGAATAGTTTCAGAATTAGCATGATTAATATTCCCAAATAGTATAACTGAAGTTAATACTCCTACACCCAGTACACTTGTTGTAACCCATTTTAGAATGTTCCTTTTATTCATTTATCATTACACAACCTTTCAATTAAACTTCTTTCAAGTTATATGTTTATACAACTTATGTATATATCATTACACCTCCCACCACGCGAATCTCCCTTCACAAACACCCTAAAGTAGGTTTACAATATAAAGACCTACTATTTTGTGTAGGGGCGAACGCCTCCAGATCATTGGTTACTTTGCGGGTATGGATGATCTGGGGGCGTCTTTATTTAAATGGCGCAAACCATTTAAATGCAACAATGTTCTCTAGTATATAGCGATGTTGAACACATCATAAGATTACATAAATTTTAATTTTAATTTTTAAATTTAAGTTTCTGCAGGTGTATGTATGTTGCAAATTAATCGCTACATTTTCTACATCATTTGGAATATTAAACCTTATTCCTAATATTTACTTTACTATAATTCAAATACTTTTGCACCGAAAAAATGTTGCGGTTTACCACAATTATTTTTGTGGTAAACCGCAATCGAATTGATGGTGCTTGCATTTAAAAAGAGCCTCGCGGCTCTTAAATAATTTTACGTTATCTATATGAAGTCCTCATTTGGAATAACTCCAAGTTGTTTAGCTTCAAATATTGCTTCTGATCTCGAGCGAACATTCAATTTCCCAAAAATCCGAGTCAGATTATATTCAACAGCACGCTGACTTATTAACAAATAATCCGCAATTTCCTTGTTACCCTTACCTTTGGCAACTCCTTTAAGAATCGATAGCTCCTTTTCATCGAACGATACTCCTTTTAGGATTTCATTATTTCCCAATGCTTTAATCTGTACATCTTGACGCCTTAGCTGACGTAATAGGGATACGGGGATAACCGTTTCACCACGTAAAGCACATCGAATCGCAGTGACAAGTTGCTCTCTGGAAGCAGTCTTGCTGATAAACCCTGAGGCTTGTGCTTCTACCAAGATATTAAAGTAAGGTGTAATCTCATATCCTGTATAAATGATTATGGGCGTATTTGAACCGGTTTCAATGACTCTCCGAGTTAATTCTAATCCATTGATTTCTGGCAAGTTCAAATCAAACATCAGCACATCAAACGTCTGACTTCTCAATACTTCTAGAGCTTCCGAACTTGAAGTGACAATCGTTACGTTCATATCTTCTTCTTGTTCAATCATACTTTTGGTACCTTCACCAACAGAAGGATGATCATCAACTAATAATATGTGAATCATCTTTTTCCTTCCTTTCTGAATTACTTATTCCGTTACTACGGAATAAGCGTCAAGATCTAACTCTATTGAAATGTCAAAGCCTTCACCTAACGTTGAATAGAAACGTGTTTCGCCTCCAAGGCTCGAAACTCGCTCTTTGATTCCGGATAAGCCCATATGACTCGATGTGAATTCCATAGATTGGAGATCCATGCCCATACCGTTATCGTGGTAATTTAAGGTTAATAGACTATTGCTATTAGCTAATGTAAGATTAAGTTCTGTTGCTTTTGAATGTTTTGCCGCATTTGTCAGGAGCTCTTGTATAATTCGATAAATCGCCAATATATGTTCATAATCTAAATCCAAACCAAAATCCGTGGCATTGAAATTCACAACATAATCCGTTCGCAATTGAGCATCAGCGATTAAGTTCCTTATTGCTTCTACAATCCCTGACTCATTTAATAAAGTCGGAAATAGATCATTGCATGTGATCCGAATTTCATGGGTTACATCGAGCAGCCCTTCGGCAATCTTATTTAATTCTTCCCTTAGATCTAGAGGTAATCGGTCATCCGATGATATTATTTGTAGTTTACGATACCACAATATTTGCTCTTGAAGTACAGAATCGTGCAGGTCTGAGGCAAGACGGCGTCTTTCCTTTTCCGATAAGTTAAAGAGAAGGCGGGAAACCCATGGACGAGCAGTGTCTTTTTGTCTGACCGCCTCCTCTAATTTATCGATTAAACCCTCAATCATATGTAGGTTTTCATAAACAACGCTAACATAAAAAGAGATGGTTTTAAGCCATACCCTTTCGTCTTGGTTATAATGGGTTCTATTGATTTTCCCCCTAATCCATAGAAGGAGATATTTGTTCTTCTCTTGACTCACTGTTAGTAAGACCCCATTGTCTATATCTATCAACTCTCCTACCGAAATTAAGTTGACATTGTTTTTTAACCAGTCTAGAATAGTTGATTCCGGTACATCCTGAGTTCCTGCTTTTATTAATAATGAGTAGTCCGAGTCCGTTAAATCCAGTTCTAATAAGGAAATAGATTTGACGGATAAAACGTCTCTTACTTCCGTTATTAATTGTTCTTCTAAATCGGATGTCTTCATTACTTTAGTAATATTCTGAGAAAACCGATTTAAACTCGCTTGAAAGTTAAATTTTTCTCTAAATAGTTTCGAGCGAAGGCTCAAATCAAGTTCTTCTTTGGCATAAAGAAAGGCTATAATCCCAATATAAGTCACAAGACCAATCCGAACTCTCTCGACAAACGTAAATCCCTTGGCAAGATTGAATAAGAACCAAAGGTAACCTGAAGCGGGAATGAGGCTTATTATACAGTAATAACGTATCCGATTAATGATAAAGTCAATATCGAACAGACTGTTTGCAGTGATTAGATAAAAAAATACAATAGGAATAAAAACTAAAAAAGCTGCGCCTAAAGCTCCGGGTATAAGTTCCACACCAAAAACAAGGCTCGGGAAACCAACTAAAAAGATGAATGGGGAAAACGCAAGTATTACACCGACAATAATGATAGTAAAAACCGATCCATGTATAGTATTCCTATAACGAATATAACGGGTTGCTAAGATGTAAAAACAAAGGAACGTCTCGATTATAAAGTTAGCAAGGAAACAATACCTAATATTTAATGAATATAATCCGAAAATTTGAAACAACAAGTTAATACTAAACAGTAACCCATTAACTATATAGAAGATATACAAATATTTTCTGCTATATAAAATAAATCCATACCTTTTAAAGTAAGCAATTAAAAATTCCACAATTAAAAGGGGGATTAATGAGAATGTAATCCTATTGATGGTTATTCCCGGAATATCCATCCTTGAGGACGCTCCAGCACTAATATAACTTAATCCAATAGTAAGAAAAAAAAGAATTAGTATACGTGCTGAAATATCATTACCTTTTTTTAGATACAAGAAAATGGAAAAGGATGACAATATACCAAACAAAACTAATGGCATTACTAGATCGTACTGAACTTGCTCAGGAGTTATAGTGTTGGTCACTTTATACACTATAGATTCCTGGTTTTTACGTATAACTAATGTTTTTGCTCGTTCAATAGCATTATATTGTACTATGGTTGGATAATTACTTGGTTGGATTTCGTCAATTAATGAAACAATATCTCCAGTTTTTATGCCTTGATGCTCTGCCCATCCTAGTTCATCCACATCAGTTATCTGCCATATGCCTGAGGGATTCTTTTCAACACTTATACCAATGTATGGGATATTAATTATTACTGACAGTAAGTGGTATAGCAAAAATAGTATCATTATTGCAGAAGCTGAGAACGCGAAAACCCTTTTTAAGTCCCCCATGTAAAATTCCTTCCTAAAAAAAGAGCCAGGAGCTATCCTGACTCATCATGAATCTTCTTTTCTTTACCAATACAATAATGGTGAGATAACATCCGGACTTTGGAGAACATCGAGGACAGCCTTTTGTTCAATTTTCGTTAAGCCGATTAAGTTTAGTTTACCCTCAATTAATTTTTCCTTTTCATCAGGATTTTGTACCAGATATTCAACGACTTTTTGTAACAATACCCTTTCCCCCTTTATAAATTTACCCAAATAATAACACAAAATTTTCCTTTTAACACCGAAAATATAATGCGGGTTTCCGCAATTTTTTTGCGGTAAACCGCAACTATTTAAAAGTAGCGTAATAATTTATTTTTCCATTCTTTCTGAACACTCATTTTATCGATCAGTTCAATCGCCTGAAGCTGATTTATCCTAATAATGATTTGGGCATATTCAAGAACACCTGATTTCCTAATTAACTCTTCATGTTCTGTACGTGCGTTTAGCAATTCATTTTTAGTAGTTTTTTCGGTAAAATAATCCCTGACAAACTGATACTGGGATTGTTGTAGATTTAGCAAATATAAAGTAGGGAGAGTTTTTCTTTTATTAACCAGATCATTTTTGGGGTCCAATCGAACGATATCGTTGATATCGTTTTTAATTTGAGCGATAATTCCTAAATGCTCTGCATAGTTGTTCACTACATCATGATGATTTTCACTTGCTAAAGCCGTTCCTACGAGACATGCAGAAGCCATGAGGGAGCCCGACTTTGATCTTACCATTTCAATATAATCCTTCTCGGATTCAATCAAATCCACAAGATCAAGGTGTTGTCCATTAATGGCTTTTATAACACACGAATTGAGGTAATTAGTCGCCTTTACTTTTTTATTTAGTTCAAATGAAGTATGTTCTAGACTTTTTGTACTTAGCATTAATAGACCCGTAGCTATGTTCATAACTATTGCATGATCAATATTATTCCATGGGACTGAAAAGTTGTCATTGTCCTGCAAATCGTCAAAGATATCCAACGAAAGAATCATTAGCTCCACCGCAGCTGCAGCTCGGAAAATATCTGTTGACTGACCACCAAACATCTGATAATGGAAAATAACAAGCTGACCGAAAGGAAAGTGACCTTCCGTTTTGTATCTAACGAATTCTGACATATACTTTTTAAGTTCTTGAGTTGGGAAATAGTCATGTATTAACTGTAACATCACTTGTTCGATCATGGTCCAATTATCTTGCAAAAAAGCTACCTCCTAATTCTCGCAAAAAGTGAATAACCAAGCGCAAGCTGTACTACAAGGGATAAATATCTGATTAGCTTTGACAGCCTTTTAAGAATTTGGCTATTTTTAAACACAACCTACTATATCCTTACATTCAAATACTATTATCACATATCATTCATATAAAACGTGTCATAAGTGGTCGAATTATTAAGACTAAGAAACATAAAATAAGAAAAGTCTTGAAGAGGATTATTGTTCCCTTTCAAGGCTTTTTTGATATCCGGCTTTCTTTTTCATGGTATACTTATAATAATAATAATAAGCGAAGGGAGGCAAGCTGTGAGGAAAATTCTTAAGTCTATAAAAATATGGATAGGAATTATATTGTTCCTATTGGGAATATTAATACCTTATTGGATAAAACCGCAGCTTATTGGCTTGGACCAACTACTGCAAACGATGCATCATAAGACAGACGGAAGTGCCTTGATGGTAAATGCCTTCCTGATCGTGTCTATAAATACGATTATTTCTATACCTCAGTTTCTCAGCGTGGTTATGTTAGGGGATGGAATGGCGGAGGTCTTTGAACGGCCTGCCTTAAAAACCGTCATCCCTTTGACCGTTGTTCCTTGCGCTTATGTAATTGTAAACTTGGTTACTCCTTTAAACTACAGTTTTGGAGCTACGGACATTTTTTTATGGCTCATGATTGTAGTGATGCAGACCTTAAGCAAACAAAAATTGAATATTGGGATGAAACTCTTGGTTTTTTCTCAATTAATTTTTGGCGTCGCTTGGTTAAATCAAGTTCCTTTTCTAACACCTTACGGCTTTGGTCAGGGTTCCTTATCGTTTAAATTAAAACAATCGGCAATTCAAATTGGATTTGGCGAGGTTTTAACGCTTTATGCCAATGTGCTGTTCTTTATCTTCGTTGCCAGTGCAATCACGTTGTGGGTTTATTTGATTTTATATATGGAGAAATGGGCGATTTCTCAGGATTTGCTTCGTGCCCAGCTTGAAGCAAACGAATCCCGTTCGGGACGAGAGGTGCTTCATTTAGTTCACGATCTAAAAACGCCGTTAGCGACCATTGAGGGGCTGGTTTCTCTTATGGAGACGCGCTGGCCGGATTCAAAGATGCAGGAATACTGTCAAACGATTTATCGTTCCATTAATTCTATGAGTGCCATGGTATCGGAGATCTTATATGAAGATCGCAAAAATTGGTGTGAACTAAAAGACCTAATTGACTATATCCGAGCCACCCGTCTAAGTGGGACAAACTTATCCGTGGATATTGAATTAGAGGGAGAACCGCGCTCAAATCTCTATATTAATAAAATCAGGTTAACTCGGGCAATCATAAATTTGATTGACAATGCCTTAGATGCAGTGCAGAATCGTGAAAATGGGAGGGTTATTTTGCGTGCCAAAACATTGGAAAATACAGTGAACCTTGAAGTGGAAGACAATGGCTATGGTATAACAGCAAGCGATGTTAAAAGAATCTGGAAGACCGGCTACAGCACCAAAAACCATCCTGGTTTTGGCCTGGCCTTTGTACGACAGGTCGCTGAAGGGCATGAAGGATTTGTTAATATAAAAAGCGTCGTCGGTCAGGGAACTAAGGTTTGGATAACCTTGCCTTTGGGAGAGAGCCAATGAGAATAATAATTATGGATGATGAGCAGTCACTGCGCTATACCTTAAGTGAAATATTCAGTTTTGCCGGCTGGGAGCCTATAGCTTATCCCAATGGCAGAGAAGGAATCGAAGGCTTCCTTACCCATGGAGCAGATATTATTTTAGTCGATTATCATATGCCGGAAATTGATGGTCTTGAAACGGTTCGCTTGATTAGAGAACATGATCAAGAAATCCCTATCCTTGTTCTCACTGTGGATGAACGGCAGGAAATTGCTGATCGTTTTCTGGATGCAGGCGCTACTGACTTTGCCCTTAAACCGGCCAAGGCACCGGATTTAATTGCCCGGGTCCAATTGCACATGCGGCTGCTGTATATGACTAAGGCGGTACAAGCCAATACCAAAGTACAAAACGAAGTTTTTGTTACCAAAGGAATTAGTAAATCAACGCTTTCGTATATCGAACGATATCTTACCGATTGTCCTGAACCTTCTACCGTAGAGGAGATCTCCAAAGAGCTGTCTCTGGCGGTCCCTACCGTTTATCGCTATCTTACTTATCTTGTTAATAATGGTAAAGTTCAATCGATACCGAGTTATCAAAAAATCGGTCGGCCCAAAAATCGCTATTGTTGGATCTGATTTGTGATCCAGGAGTTAAATTATAGTTGGGAATAGCAGCGGCACTTACTATGAAGCATATTAGTAAGTGCCGTATTTATTAATCCAGTTTTTAAGGTCCCCACGTCTATAAGTGGGGGGTGGGCCCTTCGTTACTTTTCGAGGGGTCTGTTGAGGTGTCTTATATAATAGTAACCGATTTAGGATTGTATACAATAATCAAACACTTTTTATCTTTTTTATTTCTTTAGTTGGTCAGGTTCATTTGCTATAATTAGGGAAAATAATTTGGAGGTGTTATATAAAATATAGGAAATATGTGATATTTTCTAATTCAACAAAGTAGGAGGAAGAAAATGAGAAAGATAAGAAGAATGATGGCCCTTGCTCTATCTGCAACCCTTGCCCTTGTTTCCTTAACAGGTTGCGGCAGCAGCTCTACTAACGGCAGCGCAGCGAGCAGCGGTTCAGCGAAAGGCAGCGATACCTTGGTTTATGCTCAAGGGGCAGAACCTAGAGGATTGGACCCGGCTCTCGTTGATGACGGCGAATCCGCTAAAGTAATGAGTAATATTTATGAAGGACTTTTAAAGTATGATAAAGATTCCACGAAGGTACAACCCTGCCTGGCTACAAGCTGGGATATAAGCCCTGATGGACTCAGCTATACCTTCCATCTTCGTAAAGGTGTTAAATTCCAAGACGGCACTGATTTTAATGCCGATGCAGTGAAGGCTAATATTGACCGTCAACTGCCGCCTAAGGTTACTCAGGATATGGCATATGCCTCCTTTGTCTTCGGTTCTGTGAAAGACGTACAGGTAGTTGATCCAAATACCGTTAAAATTAATTTGAAGTCTCCCAGTACTCCTTTCTTAAAGAATTTGGCAATGGCCATGGCTGCTCCCATGATTAGTCCTAAAGATCTTAAAGATAATAACAATAACGTTAACCAAAAACCTGTAGGAACAGGACCCTACAAATTTGTTAAGTGGGATAAGGATCAAGACATTGTCTTAGTTGCCAATGATCAATATTGGGGAACTAAGCCTCTGATTAAAAATGTTGTCTTTAAGTTTATCAAAGACAATTCAGCCCGCGTTGTTGCCTTAAACAATGGTGAAGCTGATGTTATTGATGGTATTGACGCTACTGTTGTAAAACAGATTACCGATGCCGGCAATAAGATTTTCCAAGCACCGGGCATGAACATTAACTACATGGCTTACAATACCTCACGCAAACCTTTCAATGACAAAAATCTCCGCGCCGCTATATCTCAGGCGATCAATGTTCCTGAAATGGTGAAGAGTCTGTATAAAGGTTATTCCGAACCTGCAACCTCAATTATGCCAACCTTCATGGAAGGGTATGACAAGAGCATTTCTCAAGTAGCCTATGATCCGCAAGCTGCCGCCAAAACGTTAAAAGCTGCCGGATTAACGACTGTTCACATGATTACGTATACCAACCCAAGACCTTATAACACTGCAACCGGTCAGGTATTGGCCGAAGCTATTCAAGGTTATCTTTCCAAAGTTGGAGTTACCGTTAAAATTGATTCCTATGACTGGACCACTTATAAACAAAAAATTAAAGAAGGAGATTATGATATTGCCTTCTACGGTTGGGTCGGCGATAACGGAGACCCGGATAACTTCATGAACCTCTTATCGGATCCCGATCCGACGATGAATATTGCCCTTTATAACAATCCTCAATTCAACGACTTAATTAAAAAAGGCGTAGCTACCCCTGCCGGTGATGCTCGCAACGCAATTTACACTCAATTAGAGAAAATTGCAGCCGCTGATGCTGTGTGGCTTCCCATTTCCCACGCTCAAACCCTTTGTGCTTACAGACCTAATGTCCAAAACTTCTATTTCCATATGACTGGTATTACTCCTTTTGTAGGTGTATCCAAGAAATAACTTTGGTGTAGTTCTTTAAGAATTTAGACTGCCGAGAACCGGTTTCAAGCCGGTTCCCGGTTTGTTTATTTTATCTTTTAGTTCGATGGGGGGGGGAGAGTTTATCCTTCAGCTTTAGAGAACGAGTTCACTTGGGGAAAGGTGTTGCTAATGCTCAGATATATCATAAAACGTTTATTAATGTTGATTCCCGTGCTTTTAGGGGTTTCGATTATTGTTTTCCTGATCATGCGCGTATTTTCACCGGATCCTGCGCCCATTGTTTTAGGCCAGCATGCCACCCAGCAGGCTGTAGCTGCCTGGCGGCAGGTCAATGGCTTAAATGACCCCATCTATTTGCAATATTATCATTATCTCACAGGCGCATTGACGGGAAACCTTGGAACGTCCTACTATACTAAGCTCCCTGTTGTCAAAGAAATCATGTCACGTTTTCCGGCGACCATTGAACTGGCGATTGTTGCCATCATTTTGGCCTCATTTTTCGGTATAGTGATCGGTGTAATCTCTGCAGTCAAGAAGAACTCGATTTTCGATAACGCCGGTATGTTCATAGCCTTGATTGGTGTCTCGATGCCGATTTTTTGGCTGGGAATATTGTTAATTATTCTTTTCTCAGGTGCCCTGCACTGGCTTCCGTCCAACGGTCGGATTAATCCCCTCTTAGAGCCTGCGCATATCACTGGGTTTTTCCTCATTGACAGCCTGATGGCAGGTAATATGGATGCTTTCTTTGATGCCTTGCGGCATCTTATTTTGCCGGCAAGTGCTTTGGCCATGTATTCCATGGCGATTATCACCAGAATGACCCGCTCCAGCATGCTGGACACGCTGCAGCAGGACTTTATTCGAACGGCCCGGGCCAAAGGAGTTCCGGAGGGCAAAGTGATCCGCAAGCATGCCTTGCGCAACGGCTTGATACCTATTGTCACCGTAATTGGTCTGCAGTTAGGCAGTCTTCTCGGCGGCGCTGTATTGACAGAGACAGTTTTCTCCTGGCCGGGTATCGGCGCTTATACTGTGGAATGTATTTTAAAATCTGATTTTCCAGTGGTTCAGGGTGTGGTATTACTGGTAGCTACGATTTATGTCTTAATGAATCTCATCGTCGATTTGATTTATGCCTTCCTTGATCCACGTATTAAATATTCGAAAAAAGAGGTGTAGCTTGTATGGAACCAAAATATTCTTCAAATTCCGATGAAAATCTACAGGCTGCAGAATACGTGGAAAAACCGGAGTCGCAGCTTAAAGCAATGTGGGAAACACTCAGACAGAACAAAGCCGCAGTTGCCGGCCTGTTTATCATTGGAATTTTAGCAATTATTGCTCTGACCGTTTGGCTAAGTGAGCTCATGGGCAAACAGATATTACCCTATGACCCTAATTATGCCGATATGACGAAAAGTTTTATTAAACCTAATGCCCAGCACTGGTTTGGCACGGATCAGCTAGGCAGGGATATGTTCAGCAGAATCCTTGACGGAACTAAAATCTCCTTGTTCGTAGGTGTTACAGCGGTAGCTATTTCCTTAACCATTGGAGTTATCTTTGGTGCTATTGCTGGTTATCGCGGCGGTAAAACGGATACAGTGATTATGAGGCTTATGGATATGATGCTGGCCATACCGTCGATCCTATTGGCTATCGCCTTTATGGCAGCCTTAGGCAAGGGCTTGGATAAAGCGATTATTGCCATTGGACTGGTATCTATTCCTGAGTATGCCCGTATTGTACGCGGCAGTATTCTTTCGGTTAAAGAAAATGATTATGTTCATGCGGCCAAAATTATGGGCAACAAAACGAGCCGTATTATCTATAAACATATTCTTCCTAATGTCATTTCCGTAATTGTTGTTAGGGCTACTTTGGGCGTTTCTACTGCAGTGTTGGATACAGCAGCCCTGGGTTTTCTGGGTCTGGGAGTACAGCCGCCCTTTGCTGAGTGGGGCGATATGCTTGGCCGGGCCAGGGGCTTCATTTTCTCGGCGCCTTATACACTCATCTTTCCCGGTATTGCCATCACGATTACTGTGTTGGCCTTTAACCTGTTAGGTGACGGGCTGCGGGATGCCCTTGATCCCAAATCCAGAATAAAATAAGGTGGTGAACAGGATGTTGCTGGAAGTAAAAAATTTGACAACGGAATTTAAGCTGAAGCGCGGTATAGTCAAGGCTGTCGATGATATCAGCTTTACGATAGATAAGGGTGAGATTCTGGCTATTGTCGGTGAGTCCGGCTCGGGTAAAAGCGTCACGTCTCTTTCCATCATGGGCCTTTTGCAAAAACCGGGCAAGGTTACCGGCGGGCAGATTTTTTATAAATCTCAGGATTTAAGTACCTTGAGCAAAAGAGAATTGCAAAAACTTCGCGGCAATCAGATTTCCATGATATTCCAAGAGCCAATGACATCTCTTAATCCTGTTTGGCGTATCAAGGATCAGATCATGGAAAGCATTATGCTTCATATGAAACTTTCGAAAAAGGATGCCCTAGCACGGACGATTGAGATGTTAGAAACGGTTGGAATACCATCAGCGACCCAGCGGGCCAACGATTACCCCCATCAAATGAGCGGCGGTATGCGCCAAAGGGTAATGACAGCGATGGCTCTGGCCTGCAACCCCGAACTATTGATTGCCGATGAGCCTACGACAGCTCTTGATGTGACCATTCAGGCTCAGATTTTGGAACTTCTTTATCGCATGAGAGAAAAGTTCCATATGGCAGTAATGCTCATTACTCATGATTTAGGCGTGGTTTCTGAAGCCGCTGACCGTGTTATTGTTATGTACTGCGGTAAAATTATGGAAGAGGCAGATGTTAGAACCTTATTCAATAATCCGATGCATCCCTATACGATCGGTTTGCTGAAGTCCATCCCGCAAATCGATAATGACAGCGACGAACGCTTATATATGATCAAAGGGATGGTCCCTAACCCTCTGAATATGCCTAAAGGTTGTCCCTTTTCTGATCGCTGTGAGCAGAGTATGGAGCGATGTACTCAAGAAATGCCCCAATTGCAGGACATTGACGGCCATAAGGTCCGGTGCTTTTTACATGATGCTAAGGAAGGGGGATCGGTTAAACAATGAGTGAAGTGTTGATGGATATCCAGGACCTTGCGAAACATTTTGTAATCGATACCAATTTCTTTGGTAAGCCTGTCTCGGTCTTAAAAGCTGTTGACGGCGTGTCCTTTAGCATCAATCAAGGTGAGGCCTTTGGCTTAGTCGGCGAATCCGGCTGTGGAAAAACGACTCTCGGCAAGATTTTAGTAAATCTTTACCGGCCGACCAGCGGCAAATTATTTTTTGAAGGTAAGGAT
Organism: Desulfosporosinus sp. FKA; assembly: GCF_002196785.1. NCBI lineage: Bacteria > Bacillati > Bacillota > Clostridia > Eubacteriales > Desulfitobacteriaceae > Desulfosporosinus > Desulfosporosinus sp. FKA. The sequence continues at coordinate 304,056 of NZ_NAHZ01000032.1, forward strand.
TTGACAGTTCTTAATGAAGAACAGCGCCGTGCATATTGTAAGGATATCCAGATGATCTTTCAGGACCCCTACGCTTCACTGAATCCGAAAATGACGGTAGGTGACATCATTGCTGAGCCGATTCTGATCAATGGCCTGCTGCCGAGAAATCAGGTAGAAGAGCGTGTGATCTATCTTTTAAACTGTGTAGGGCTGGCTCGCCACCAGCGTAACCGTTATCCGCATGAATTTTCCGGCGGGCAGCGTCAGCGTGTCGGAATTGCTCGTGCCTTGGCGGTAGAACCGAAGATCATTGTCTGTGACGAACCAGTATCCGCTTTGGACGTGTCCATTCAGGCTCAGGTTTTGAATCTGTTAGGAGATTTGAAGGAAGAGTTTGGCCTGACCTATCTCTTTATTGCCCACGGCTTAAATGTTGTTAAACATATTAGTGACCGCGTAGGCGTCATGTATTTGGGCAAACTGGTAGAAGTTGCTCCGAAGAAAGAACTTTATGCCAATCCTTTGCATCCCTATACCCAAGCTTTGCTTTCTGCTATTCCTGTCATAAATCCTGAGAAGAAAAAGGAACGCATCATTTTAGAGGGGGACGTACCCAGCCCCATCAATCCGCCTGCAGGCTGTCGTTTTTGTTCTCGCTGCTTTAAAAAACTGGAACAGTGTAAACTTAACGAACCAAAACTTAAAGAGGTTTCTCCCGACCATTTTGTCGCGTGTGATTTATTTGATTGAAAAGAAAACTTACAGTTAACTATAGTAAGAAATGAAATATTAACAGTGTTAGTGAACTCGTGGACATTATTGCCGAGCCGCCTTTCCCGATAGGAGTACTTAGCGGCGAAGGAGGACTCTACCCTACCTGAAGTAACCCCGCTTGTAGAAGCGTGGGCCTTAAAAACTGGATAAAAACAAGTAAACTGGTTATACTATCAAAAGCCCCTTAGTTTTAGATTTTAAGTCACAATCAATAATTCAATAATCTTGTCCCAATATTTTATGGTTATCTCTATTGGGGCATTGCGCAAGGACCTCCGGACGCGGAGGTCCTCATTATTTTACCCAACTCACAAATTTATCTCCCATAATAAGGTTTAACACTTTCTAAAGATCTTTTTCATTAAATCCTAACAGAATTCGTTTATCCTATAAAAAGGGCATGTTATAAGCTGATGATACAGAAGAGAATTTAATCAACATAATTTGGAAGTGAAATGGAGGTGATTTCTTCTTGACTGGTACTCCTAATAATACTACTATTGCAAGTAGTACTTAAATGAGGATGGGTGGAATCTATGTTATCAAATAAAGAACTTATGTTATTAAAATTCGTCAAGACTAAACCGTCCTATGCTTATGAAATAGAAAAGATGATTGAAGAACGCGAAATAAGAACATGGGTCAAAATTGGGGGCACGACAATTTATCAGGCCTTAGATAGGTTATGTAATAAGGGCCTTCTCAAATACAAAATTGAAAAAGAGGGTAACATGCCTCAACGGAAACGCTACTACATAACGGAAAACGGCAACAGAGCCTTTGAAAACGCAACTGAAAAAATTTTGAAACACAGTGAGCGGTATTACTTTGATTTAAGCGTCGGGTTGTCCTGCCGCAATTTAATGGAACCGGAAATTTTTAAGCAAAGCATTCAAGAACGCTTAACAAATCTAAATGATTTTGTGAATCATTTTAATGAAAAGTTCGCCAAAACAAAAGAGTTATATCCCATGAAAAGACTTATGGTCAAAGAATATCTCCTGTCTCATTATCTGCTGGAGCAACAGTTTCTGGAAAAAATCTTAAAGGAGATGGACAATAAAGGCGAATAATAGTAAGCGCTCCGTTTCACAAAACTAAATGAAGATTTTAATTTGCAGTTTATGAATGACAATGTCAAGTTTGGAGGTTAATTTGGTGGGTATTACTGAACTATCGATAAAAAGGCCTGCAACTATTATTATCCTTGTAGTTTTACTTCTCGGACTGGGAATTATTGGATACAACAGTATGGGTGTAGACATGCTGCCCTCTATGAATATACCTGTTATTACAGTGTCTACCAGCTATCCGGGTGCTGGTTCCGAGGAGATTAAGAAAGAAATTGTCTTGCCCATAGAGAACGCTGTCTCAGGAATTAGCGGTATTGATACTCTCTCATCGACGGCTAGGCAAGGTTCCGGAACAACGGTTATAACCTTTACTGAGAATACCGATATTAACTCAGCCCTTATGGATGTCGAAAAGGCTGTGGACAGAGCCCAGCGGCAATTGCCCGCAGATGCGGATAAGCCGATCATCCAAAAGATTGATCCTAATGCTTCTGCTGTCATGATCCTTACTGTGTCCGGATCTACGTCGTATGATCAAATCTATAATGTGGCTTATAATGTCCAGCAGGAACTGCAGAATCTTCCGGATATTGGGCAAGTATCTCTAATGGGAGCCAATGCTAAACAGTTACAAGTAAAATTGGATAAATCTGCGGTTGAATATTATGGAATTAACCTCAAAACATTAATGGCCTTAATTGGTTCTGAAAACGTCAATACTCCGGCAGGAGACATCGTTCAAGGCCAAAGTGACTTGACGGTGGACATGGTTGGGGAATTCCAAAATATTGATGATGTCAAAAATATTATGGTTCCTACCAGTAACTCCGGTAGTGTTCGTTTGGGTGATATTGCCCAAATTAATTTCGATTACCCGACGAATGATACCTCAATTAAATTAAACGGTAAAAGTGCTATAGCCATAAGCATTCAAAAACAAAGTGATGCTAATGTGGTGAACACGGTTGACGGAGTTAAAAAAGAACTTGTCAACATTAGAAAAACTCTACCCAAAGGCGTTGATCTGACGATTGCCAACGATACTACAACCTCGATTAAGGCTTCGGTAGCCAATATTAAGGAAAATATTATCGAAGGTATTATTACCACAGCCTTGGTATTATTCCTGTTCTTACGAAACTGGCGCTCATCGCTCATAGTTTTAATTGCCATTCCAACGTCCTTGGTCTCAACATTTTTTGCCATGTATCTCTGCCATTTCACTCTCAATATGATGTCGCTTTTAGCCTTATCACTTTGCATCGGTATTTTGGTTGATGACTCTATCGTCGTTCTGGAAAACATTCTTCGGCACCGGGCTTTAGGTAAAGATTCTAAGCAAGCCGCTCTGGATGGACGGCAGGAAATTGGGATGGCAGCTATAGCCATCACTCTCTGTGACGTTGTAGTATTCACACCTGTAGCGTTTGTATCGGGAACTTCAGGACAATTGTTTAAGCAATTTGGTCTTACAGTGGCTTTTGCTGCACTATTCTCGCTCTTTATTTCCTTTACGGTAACTCCCATGCTTTCGTCAAGAATCTTACGTGATGAAATTAATCCCTTTGATTCCAAAGGAAACAGTAAGTTAAGAAGACACCTTCTCAAGGTCATGGAGCGTTCTGGATTATTCCAAAAGGCCAAGGACATTGGCCAAACGTTACACCCCTTCGAAAGAGCCACAGAGCTTTATAAAAAGACTCTGCTCTGGTCATTGAAGCATAGGCTGAAAATTATCGCCGTCTTTGTAATCGGGGTTATTGTCAGTATTTCTTTGCTGCCCTTAGGAGCTATAAAGACAGAGTTTATTCCCCAGACCGACAATAATCAGTTGTCTGTTAATCTGTTGCTTAATCCTGGGTCCAGTCTTGAGCTAACTGAAAGTAAAGCAAATGTTGTTGAAAAGTATTTGCGGTCTTTGCCGGAAGTTACGAGCATTTTTTCCAGAGTAGGCGGCAGTGATAAATCTACGGCTAATTTCGTCGTGGGACTTGTCGATAAAAGTCAGCGCAAGAAGACCCAAGCCCAAGTGGGCGATGAAATCCGTAGATGGAGTAAAAACCTTACCGGCACCAACGTATTTGTATCTCAAGCATCCATGGGTTCAGGGGGATTTGGCTTTGGCGGCGGCGGCCGAGGCGGCGGAGGTACGATTCAGATAAACCTTGAAGGCAGCGATACTAATGTTTTAAGAACGATCTCTTATAAAGTTGAAAACTTAGTGAAATCAATACCAGGTATCGTTGATGTAAATAACTCCGTAAGACAAAATGAAAATGAAATCAGGGTCAATGTTGATCGTTTAGCCTGTAATCAATACGGTGTATCTCCTTCTGATGTGGCAACAATTTTGAGAACGAGCATTGCAGGATCAACAGTGGGAGAGTACACGGACACTGACGGAACCACCCATGATATCGTCGTAAGTTTTGAAGATAATCAGATAAAGACTCCGGAGGACATCGGTTCGATTAAGATCGTCAATAACGCAGGACAGCAAATTGCTTTGAATCAGGTTGCTTCTATTGTAATGGCAGATAGCCAAAAAACCATCTCCAGGCAGGATAGATTAGATGTCATCAATATCACGGCCAATTTGCAGAATGTGGCGTTGGGAACTGCGAATGCTGAAATTCAGAGCAAATTGAGCACAATCTCCCTGCCCTATGGCTATAGTATCAAATTTGGCGGAAACCAAAAAAGTATGTCTGATTCTTTCGCAAGCCTCGGCGAGGCTTTGGCAGGATCAATCGTACTTGTTTACATGATTCTTGTCGTCTTGTACGAATCCTTCTTAACCCCCTTAATCAGAATGCTTTCCCTGCCGTGTGCCATTATTGGAGCATTTGGCATGCTGGCGATTACAGGGAATACCTTGAACTTGACAACCATGATAGGACTCATTATGCTCGACGGTTTGGCATCTAAAAACGGGACTTTGCTTATTGACTATACCAACACCTTAATGAAGAGAGGCGAACCCTTAAGAGAGGCCTTGATTGAATCAGGAACAACTCGCTTGCGGCCGATTATTATGACATCATTGACGATGATCGTAGGAATGCTGCCCGCCGTATTTACTCACGGGCAGGGAAGTGAGATGAAAGTCGGGATGGCCCTTGTAATTATCGGGGGTATGATCGCCTCAACGATATTCACTCCCATTATCTTACCTGTAGTCTATACCGTCATGGATGATCTGAAAAACCGTCCTCGAAAAAAACGAGAGATTTTAAAACATACGGAGGCTTAAGAATGATGAGGTATATAAATAAGCGTATCGCTATTTCCGTTTTGAGTATTGGTATGTCCTTCATTTTGACAGCTTGTGGGACGGCAGCCCCTAAACAGCAGAAGAGTTTGGTCAATGTTAATGCCGTACAAGCACAGATGGGTTCAATAACAACTAATGTTGAATACTCCAGTCAACTAAAACCAATTCAAACGACAACAATATCCCCGAAGATTGCCGGAAAGGTTGCTTCAATTCAAGCAGATGTCGGAACTGCGGTTCAGGCCGGTCAGGTGCTTTTCACTCTGGATTCGAGCGATCTGCAAGCCCAGCTTCAGCAGCAAGAAGCAAATCTGGAGGGAAGCCGTGTTAATTATGAAAAAACTGAGGGGTCGAGTTATCAGCAGCAGCTGCTTCAAGCAGAACAAACCCAACAAAATGCTCAAATAACTTATAACAGCGCCCAAGACACCTATAACAAAGATCTAAGCTTATATAACGCCGGAGCAATTTCGCAGCAGAGTTTAGAGAATGATAAGCAAAAGCTCGATGAAGCAACTGTTGCTTTAAATTCCGCCAATTCAAATCTAGAACTATTAAAGAATCAATCAGGCCCACAGTCTGTTGAAGCAGCGGCAGCTCAGGTGAAGCAAGCTGAGTCGGCAGTAAATTATGCCCAGCTTCAGCTTCAAAATACAACCATAACCTCACCGATTTCCGGGACTGTTTCAACTCGTAACGTTGAAGTTGGTGAGATCGCATCGAGTGCGGCTCCGGCTTTTACGGTTATTAACACTAAAACTGTCGTTGCTGAGATTAGCGTCCCGGATACAGTAGTCACCCACCTTCAAAAAGGCCAAACAGTACCCGTAAAGATCAGCGCTCTTAATAATAAAACGGTTAATGGAACGGTTAACATCATTAGCCCTGCGGCTGACAAAACGAATTCCTATGTTGTTGATGTTGATTTAGATAATTCTAATAACGAACTAAAGGGCGGGATGTTTGCCAGAGTCGTTCTTCCGCAAGAACAAAAGAATAATATTCTGACTGTACCGAACGAGGCAATAACCGTGGAGGATGGAGTTTCTTATGTTTATGCAGTCGTCAATAATACAGTCAATAAGATTCCAGTAAAAGTTGGAATATCCAATGATAAAGTCTCTGAGATTGTCAGCGGCTTAAAATCGGGGGAAAATGTCATTACAGAGGGGCAAATTTTCTTAAGCGACGGACAAAAGGTGAAAATCTCCAAGACAAAATAATGGTTATCGGCAGCGTGAAAATACTGAAGAGCGGAACTCATGATAATAAATTTGCTCGAGAAGACGTTTATAACGCCTTTTCGAGCATTTTTTTGCTTTGTCCAGTTTTTTAGCGGGGACGTGTAGAAACTTAACATTAAAAATCAAAAGTAGGTTCAGATAGCGAAAGGCGATCTCGCTTCACTAGTATTGTGGAGCGAGATCGTCTCAAATTGAGGGCTTTTAGCCTTCAATCGAAAACAGCCTGCCTGCAAGAGACAGGCCGCTGCCGATTAATAATAAGATTATTATCAATTTCATGTTTCTCACATCCTATAATGGTACTTACTGTATTCATTTAGTAGGTTTTCTCCATGGATTTGGAATATCCTTCCAGTTATATTCTTTATGGTTTTTCGACATTAGCGTACTCGTTCAGCTAAAGCCGAAAGCCCCTAGCCTATAACAAATTCTGTCGCTCTGAAGACTAAACTCTACCCCCACCGAAACAAGGTATGGAAACCTTTTGCAACAGCCACCTTACGATTGGATGAACCAATGTTTACGTTGAAAAATAACGCCAAAGACTATATACTACATTACATCAGTAATGTACTACATGTCCCTAACATCTCTAATTTGGGAAGTGAGAATGTGATCCTGAATTCCGACAGTATGAAACCTATCTACATTCAAATATCCGAATGGCTGGAAACGGAAATTTTACGGGCTAACCTTAAAGAAGGGGAGCGTATTTACTCGCAATACCAACTGGCAGAAATGTTTAATATTAATCCTGCTACCGCAGCCAAAGGGCTCAATATTCTCGTCGATGAAACTATTGCTTATAAGAAGCGGGGCTTGGGTTTGTTTGTAGCGCCGAATGCCAAACAGTTTATTCTTCATAAACGCAGAAGCCAGGTTTTGAAACAGATGATTAACGAACTTGTTCTTGAAGCGAAGCATCTGGATGTTAAAGAGACCGAATTAATGGATTTGATACACCAGGTTTTCAATGAGATTGAGGAGGATAAAGAATGACAGTTATTCAGGGGGAGAATCTTACCAAATCCTATGGCAAAATTTTAGCCTTAGACAATCTGACCTTCCGAATCGAAGAAAATAAACTTACCGGCCTAATCGGCAGAAATGGTGCCGGAAAAACAACACTGCTGAAACTCATCGCCGGGTATTTGAAGCCCAGCCGGGGAGAGATCAACGTCTTTTCTCACAATCCTTTTGACAATCTTCAGGTCTCTGCCAAGATCATCTTCATCGACAATCATATGGCTTTTCCCACTGCCTTTAGTCTCGATGATATCTTAACCGAAGTTGCTCACTTCTATCAAAATTGGAACGCCAAACTTGCCCACGGATTATTTGACTATTTTTCCTTCAATCCGAAGCAGCGTCATAGCAGCTTATCCAAAGGCAATCAAAGCACCTTTAACATGATTATCGGTCTTGCTGCCCGTTGCCCGCTGACCATCTTTGATGAACCGACAAGCGGGATGGACTCTGCTGTACGAAAAGACTTTTATCGAGCCTTGCTTAAGGACTACCTGGAATATCCCCGCACTATAATCCTCTCCAGTCACTTGCTGAGTGAAGTCGAGGATATTTTAGAAGATATTCTTCTTCTCAGGGACGGGACTAAATGCCTTCATCAATCGGTCCTCGAGCTTAAAGAATATGCTCTTGGTCTTAAGGGACCGAAACAAAAAGTTTTAGAACGGCTGAAAGGGCAGGAAGTTTTACATACTGAGGAGTTCGCCCAAGGCAGTTTGTATGCCGTGATAAAAAGTCAAGGGTTAACCTCTCAAGGGTTCCCTAAGCAGGAGGATCTTGAACTTCTGCCGGTGTCACTGGAAGACCTGTGCATTTACTTAACAGGCAATGCCAAAGGGGGGATTGACCATGTCTTTGAACAATAATTTAGTGGCAGTTGCTTCACGACAATATATCTACAAGTTAAAGGCTAATATGTCGGGGGTCTATTCTTTGATCTTTATCCAAGTTTTGGCGTTGTTGTTTTCCCTCAGCGGAATTCAGAGCATGTCTAGTGCTTCTGATACTTTGAGGGTTGATGTTAAATATTATTCCGGAGATATAATGATCGCGTTTACATTCATTTGGATGTTCTTTATGGCCTTAAGATTGACATCAATCAATTCTAAAACCATGGATTTTACGCTTGTTACGAACCGTTTATCAAGTCATTTGTCCAATATAGGACTATTGCTGACAACAATAATCTTCGGCAGCATATCGTCATCTTTAATGGGCTTTGTGCTTAAAATCATTATGTATTTCACCTTTGATCACTCTCAGATAGGGGTTAACGGTTTCTACCCGGTTATGTCAGACATTTTGTTAGGGATTATCACGACAGGTCTCTATATGACCCTGATTGCTTCCCTGGGTTATCTGTTAGGGATCTTAATTCAGATCCATGTGCTCTTTGTAGTATTCTACCCCGCGGCTCTCTTCGGACTGGAAAAAGTAAATCCGCAAATGTTAAAGTCATCCTTTGATTTCTTTGCCTCTGAAACGTCCCCGTTACTATTTGCCATAAGAATTATTCTTTCGTCTCTAATCGCGTTTTCCCTCAGTTGTTTGCTTTCCAATCGCATGGAGGTGAGGAAATGAGTAGTATTATTGGTCTTCCCATAGCTGTTGCCATCTTGGTTGTTGTAATTATGCTGGCTAGGAAATTCGGAACTATAGTTGTGACCTTTATGAGCTGGCGAAAAAGTGCGATTATAGCAGGCGTTTATCTCCTTGGCCTGATCTTAGCCGTTGTGATTGCAGCGATATTGCCCAATCATGGTTTTGGGTTGATGGAGAGAAGCCATCCAAGGGGGGGCATACAAAAAGGAGATGTATGGGTTACTACCTTCCCTTCCATTAGAACTCAGAAGGATTTTGAGAGCCAGCCCGGACTGTATTTGAACAGTCGGCAGACGTTTAAAACAGATCAAGGGACAGTAAAACTTGGTTTTGCCCCGAACCCGGGACACTTTCAAATTTACGTTGAGCAGAAAGAGACGGATGACGGCAAAATTGATGTTTTGACCTATAGTACTCCATTTTATGTTGGAGACACAGACTATACAAAACTGCTTCAGCCGCCCAAAGTTACCTTTCAGGATGGATTATTAGTAATAGAACCTGTTCGACAAACGTTAACCCTTAAATTATTCAAGCCGAATTTTACTCAGAGCCAATTTGAAGGTCAAAATGCGGTGAACTTGCAAGATGGTTTAAGCACTAGTTTTGGTTGTAGTGACGTTTTATTGAGAGTTCCTAAAAGTACGAAGATCGATAAAGGGCAGAATTACTTGCAATACCTCGATAAGGATTAACAGGGATTCAGATCAAGTTAGGATAAAGATTCAGATAATAATTGATAATAATATTGATAGGAATATATTTATATTAATATATTCATGGATATTAATATTAAATGTGGTAAAATCTATAAACTTGGTCCGGTTTTTAAGCGAGGCAGTGTAAAAAACTTAACTCACAAAATTCGAAGTGGGTGGCAGATAGCCAAGGCGTTCTCGCTCAACTAGTATAGTGGAGTGAGAATGCCTTTATTTAATGATTACGAAGCCCCGATGTTCAGCTTAAGCTGAATGAGTTCACTAGCGCGTGATTAGGGTGTGACTTTTATCACACCAAAAGACTTGTCTTGGTCACAGTGTTTTCTCCTAATTTGCTTTAAACTAACTATTGTCAGGTTGAGTTAAGACAAAACTTTAAATAAAATATAGGGGGAAACACGAATGAGTATGTTTTGCTATCAATGTCAGGAAACAGCGAAAGGAACCGGCTGCACCATTAAAGGAGTTTGCGGGAAGACAGAAAATGTTGCTAATTTGCAAGATCTTCTCATCTATACCTTAAAAGGAATTTCTATCTTTGCCCTTCAAGCACGAGAGATGGGGATTGTCAGACCAGAGATTGATAAATTCATTATGGAAAGCCTCTTCACTACGATTACCAATGCTAACTTTGACAGAAGCCGTTTCGTTGCAAGAATTGAAGAAGGACTAAACCTTCGCGACGAACTCAAGCAAGCCATTATTAAAGCGGGCGGCACCATTCCTGCAGACTTGCATGACGCTGCAACATGGACAGGTTCTGCTGGAGAATTTGATCAGAAGGCAGCTCTCGTGGGAATTTTAACGACAGAAAATGAAGATGTTCGTTCCTTGAGACAGTTACTCACCTACGGCCTAAAGGGCATGGCGGCCTATGCGGAACACGCTTATACCTTGGCTTATAAAGAAGATGGAATTTTTGCCTTCATTGAAAAAGCTTTAGCAGCTACGTTAGATGATACCTTAGCAGCAGATGCTCTCGTTGCCTTGAACTTAGAAGCAGGAAAATATGGCGTTGAGGTTATGGCTCTTCTGGACAAGGCTAATACCACAACCTATGGCAATCCTGAACTGACTAAAGTGAATATCGGGGTCAGAAACAATCCCGCTATCCTGATCAGCGGTCATGACCTGAAAGATCTTGAAGAATTACTGATTCAAACCCAAGGTACAGGTGTTGACGTTTATACTCACGGTGAAATGCTCCCGGCCCATTACTATCCGGCCTTTAAGAAATACGACAATTTCGTAGGCAACTATGGAAATGCTTGGTATAAACAAGATAAAGAATTTGAATCCTTCAATGGACCGATTTTGCTAACCACGAACTGCCTTATTCCTCCCAAGGATTCCTATAAAGACCGCCTCTATACAACAGGAGCTGTAGGCTTTGAAGGGATTAAGCACATCTCTGACCGCGGCAACGGCCAAACCAAAGATTTCTCCGCCCTTATTGCACACGCTAAGCAATGCCCGTCCCCCACTGAGATTGAAACAGGGGAAATAATCGGCGGTTTCGCTCACAATCAAGTCCTGGCCCTGGCCGATAAAGTTGTTGAAGCAGTAAAATCAGGTGCCATTAAACGCTTCTTCGTCATGGCTGGCTGCGATGGCCGCATGAAGAGCCGCGACTATTACGCTAACTTCGCCGAGGCTTTGCCGAAAGACACTGTGATTTTGACCGCAGGATGTGCAAAATATAAATACAATAAATTAAACTTAGGAGATATCGGCGGCATTCCCAGAGTTCTTGATGCGGGCCAATGCAACGATTCCTACTCTTTGGCAGTAATTGCCCTTAAACTCAAAGAAGTTTTTGGACTTGACGATGTGAACCAGCTTCCTATTTCCTACAACATCGCCTGGTATGAGCAAAAAGCGGTTATCGTTTTACTGGCCCTCCTTTATCTGGGTGTAAAAAACATTCACTTAGGGCCCACGCTTCCGGCCTTCTTATCCCCGAATGTTGCTAAAGTTCTTGTCGAAAACTTTGGTATTGCAGGTATTACCAATGTTGAGGATGATCTGAAGATCTTCTTAGGATAATTAGAAGTGAGGATCTTAAAAACAGGATAAAAGAGTTGCAGTGAACTGGAGAGCCGGTTTGCTGCAACTCTTTCTTTTGCTTTAGTAAGCCTATTGCTGTTTTTGTTTATATAAACTTCAGGTAAATCCAAAATATCTAATTAATGTAAATACATTGAAGCGTTTCTTTAAATTTGCGAAAATATAATATAAATTTACAAAAGTTTTACATGAAAATTCTGTCATAATTGCCAGTTACCTTAGGAGGAAAAAGAATTTTCGCGTCGAAAATAACTTAGATAGAACTTTAAACTTTATTTTAAAGGATCGAGGAGTGTTTTCATGTCGGAAGTGACTTTTTCTAGCCAAGACTGGGAGCAGGCCATTATGCAAATTAAATCGGTGATTGCTGCTCGTATTAATCTCGATAATCAAGGAGAAATCGAAGAAGTTCATGTTCTGGCTAATTCAGGAAGGCCTCCTAAGCAGGTAGTCCGAGATGTCGAATCAGTGATGGCAGCAAAGTTTGGTATGGCGATTGATCATAAAAAGATTAGTGTGGCACAAGTCGGGGATGATGAGGAAAATAATGCACTCGCTGTTGTTGAGTCAACTCGACCAAAATTGGTTGGCGTTACCCTCAGAACCGTTAATGGTATGGCTGAAGTTAAAGTTGAACTATTGTCTGGAGATAAGCTGATTGAAGGAATTGCTGAGGGGCCATCTTCCGCCTACAACAAACTTCGCCTCTTCGTTGATGCCACCCTTAAGGCACTTGCCTCCATTACATTAAAAGAATTTATATTTGTAACTGAAGATGTAGGTATTATGCGACTGGCTAAACAAGAGGTCGCTTTAGTATCTATAACCTTAATAGCCCCTATGGGAGAGCAGTCCTTGACCGGATGTGCTTTGGTCCGGAGTGATGACCGAGAAGCAGTGGTCAAGGCGACTCTGGATGCAGTCAACAGAAAGCTGAAATTTCTCCTAAACGATTAACTTGCTAATTTTGGCCGACTTATTAACAATTATATTTTGAATTCTGTTTATTCCCTTGAGCGAAGCGGAAAAAACAGCGGAACGGAAAAAGAGCGGAGCGGTTAAACTATGCCTTTGAAAAAAATCAAGGAGGTTTACCGCAATGAGCAAATTATTAAAAGCTATTACTGTTCTCGTAACACTCGTTCTTGCCGGCGGCGCTAGCTTCAGAATCTGATTGTGAAAGAGTCGGCCAAATAATTCTTTAGAGGTATTGAAGATGCATTCATTATCCAAAAGATTTAAAAGCCTTTTTATGTTAGTTACTATATTAGCCGTTTTAATATTAGTTATTTCCGCAAAAAATTCAGTTTGGAATAATAACCAGTTTATTGACATTCTAATTTTCAGTATTTTAGCAGTTGCCAGCGAATCTCTTCCAGTTGCTCTTCCAAGAGGTGGATTTGTTACAGTTAGTTATTCAGTATTCTTTTCAGCAGTGATCCTTTTTCCTTCTTGTGGAGCTCTTATTGTTGCAGCCGTGGGAGGCCTTTTTCCCTTAGGAAAAGCGTCCAAAGATACGCCCCTATTTAAACGTGTATTTAACGGTTCTCAATATCTATTATCGCAAGCAGCGGCTGTATATGTTTTAAAGCTGACAGGAATAAATAGTTTTCATACAAAATTTTTTTCTTTAATAGTTTATATATTGGTAGCCTTTGCTTACATGATTACTAATATTTCTATAGTAACTTTAGCTCTGGGCTTTCTTCAAAGAAAATCTCCTTGGTCAATATGGATAAGTAATATGCGTTGGGCTTTGCCAAACTTCATGGCTCTTGTGCCGGTGGGCTATTTAATGGCCTTAATCTTTTATAATTATGGAGCCTTAGGACTTTTTCTGCTTTTTATTCCCCTCTTGGCTTGCCGCCATTCTTTTCAACTCTATATGGATATGCGTGAAAATTACCTCAATACCGTAGAAGCTCTTGTCCAGGCTCTTGAGGCCAAGGATAAATATACTAGCGGACATTCGGCTAGAGTTGGGAAACTTGCTGTCGCCATAGCAGAAGAAATTAAGATGAACGAAGATAAGACGGAGTTTCTCAAATATGCGGCCGTATTGCATGATGTCGGAAAGATAGGGGTTAGCGAAGTAATCTTGAATAAAGAAGGCAAATTGTTGGATTCGGAGTGGGAATCCATTCGCAGTCATCCGGTTATTGGGGAAACCATTATCAAAAGTATCAAATTTATGTTCGATGTCGGGCAAGTAGTTCGCCATCATCATGAGCGTTATGATGGCAAAGGCTATCCCGATGGGATTCAAGGAGAAGATATTCCCCTGGAGTCCAGAATTATTGCTGTTGCCGATACCTATGATGCGATTACGTCAGATCGAAGTTACCGTAAAGGTAAGACTCATGAAGAAGCCATTGAAGAGCTGAAGAGAGTTGCCGGGTCACAATTAGACCCTAAATTGGTCGAAGTTTTTTGCAGAGTCGTCACACTGGAATCGGCATCGCAGATAATTAATGCCGGGAAGGTTCAGATAGCTTCGTCCTGCTGAGCATATTAGATGGAAGTTGAGGTAAAGTATGCTTATTGAAACCTTGATTTTATCGCTGATTATAAGTTTGGTATGCGGAGGAAAACTAAGTTGTTTGGGTGAGCTAGCCTTGCGGCAGTTTTGGCTTGTCCCAATGGCTTTTTTGCTGCAAGGCGTTGTTTACTGGGCGAGTCTTCGACATATCGGACTAGGCCCTAGTTGGCTAAGTTCGTTTCTTGATACAGGGTCATATCTTTTGCTGCTGATCTTTACTCTTCGCAATCGTTCCCTAAAGGGAATGTGGTTAATTGCTGGGGGAGTTTTCCTTAATACCTTAGTAATAGCTTTAAATGGAGGGGCTATGCCCGTTGATCCCTTTTTTCTGCCGGAAACCAGCCGGAAGGCGCTGCTGGTCGGGCAGGGTACGCATGGATTAATGACTGCAGCAACTCATCTAAAGGTTTTGGGGGATCGGTTCTATTTGGCTGTTCCTGGGCTTCAAAAACAAGTGTTTAGTATCGGAGACTGCCTAATTGATATAGGATGCTTTACGTTGATTTTCAGGACGACAAGGAGATTGGCCAATAAGCAAGAACAGCAAACTACTTAATCTCCTCATCTCTTCATTTCCAAAATAATCTCTAATTCACTATTTTGAGGTCTTTAAAGAAACGGACTATAAAGGGACCGTTGCATAATGAATATCTATCTGTTTGTAAATAAAACCCTGCATATAAGTGGAGGTTTAAACCACTATTTATGCAGGGTTTTGTTTAATGAGGGGCGTGCGTTTATGCATTTTGCAACAGCAAGTCTTTCATGTTTAAGTAGGTTCCTTGGGGAAGTTCCTTACTATTTTGAATATGTTTGCAGCTTATGATAATAAATGATTAAATGCCTGCAAAAACTGGCTCTAGGTCTATGATAAGATCCGGAAAGATACTCACTGAAATTTGGCCTTCTTCTGAGAACACATCTGGCCTGCCGTATTTTTTATTGTTCTGCAAGGTAAAAACACTAACAATCTTAATCTCCGGCTCAACAATCCAATATTCTCTTACGCCAGCCTTTTCGTATTTGTTGAATTTCACCAGTTTATCATTCCTTGCCGTTGAAGGTGAGGTTATTTCCATGACTAGTTCAGGAGTTCCAAAATACCCTGTTTTTCGAAGTTTACTTTCATCACAGATTACTGCAATATCGGGCTGAGAAACGACATTAGAGATTTCTTCATCAGTTTCATTAAGTTCAGGGATACAGAGGTCAAAGGGAGCAGCAAATACTTGGCATGTCTTATGTAGTAAGTAATTGGAGAGTTGTCTGAGTAATTCTCTTGAAATACTTTGGTGTTGCCAGGTAGGAGCTGCCTGCCTATAGGGTATCCCATCAATGATTTCCCACCGCTCACCTTCCGGCCACGTTAAGTAATCGGCGTAGGTATATTTCTCCTTTGATTCCGGTATGGGCATAAAATCACTCCTTACTGGAAAATAACTTCAGGTTAAGTATACCATATCTGATTATCATAATTACATATTTTGGAATACAAACGATGGTGTATTTCCATAAATGGGGGTAGGCCCTTATCCCTTTAATAAATCCCGGACAACTTCTCCCGCTATAAGCAACCCAACCACCGATGGCACAAAGGAGATGCTTCCTGGGGTTTGACGTTTTTGCATCGTGACTGTTCCTTCGTTTTCGGAATTTATAGCCGTTGAATTGTCGGACGAAGGAGCCGCCGGAGAGACTGAAGAAAAAGGGGCGATCGGAAGATCGGAACTGGAAACTACCTTCACGCCGCGAGTGATACCTTCTTGACGCAGTAATTTGCGCATGGTTTTCGCCAGGGGGTCGCCACTAGTCTTAGAAATATCACTGACTCGGTAATTTTCGGCTGTAAGCCTGTTGCCGGCCCCCATACTTGAGATGAACGGTATTTCCCGTGCAAAACATTCTTTGACTAAAATTACTTTGCTGGAGACTGTATCGATGGCATCCACCACATAGTCCGGTTTCCTTTGCAGGAAATCAGCAGCATTTTCTGCTGAAATAAATTCTTTGAAGGTTTCAACGTGAGCCTCCGGATTTATCTCTTTGATTCGGCGTTTCATAACGTCTACCTTCGCTTCACCAATCGTGGAGTGAAGAGCATGGATTTGACGGTTGAGATTAGAAATGCTGATTTCATCAAAATCAACCATAATTAAATGGCCAACTGAGGCGCGCGCCAGTGCTTCGACGGTATAGGAACCGACTCCGCCTATTCCGAAAATGAGGACCGTACTGAGGCGAAGTTTTTCTAAGCCCTCACTGCCAATTAAAAGTTCAGTTCTCGAAAATTTATGTTCCATCGTGTCCCCCATATAGAGAATTATTTACCGTTATTGTAGCATAACCATCTGTCAATAAGCTAACCTTTGAGATAACAGCGGTCTTTAATCTAACAATATTAAGGCGATCTCACTCCACAATACCAGTGAAGCGAGATCGCCTTTCGCTATCTGAACCCACTTTTGTCGCCGCTAAGGATTCTTATCGAGAAAGGCAGCTTCGGCAATAATATCACATTATTGTGGCCAAACCCCGTTGTTCGGCTTTAGCTGAACGAGTTCACTAGCTAAGAACGCCATATAAGCAGCAGATATTTTGGGCAGAAACTTCTCTTGAACGGACGACGATAGAATTAACTAAATCTTTGGCCGTTGCGTAAAACTGGTATGGAGAAGTTCATGAGCCCTTTCGCCGTAAGGCTCGCCGATATAGTTTTTGTAGAGTTCTAAAACGGCAGGATTTTCGTGAGATTTACGGCGTGGTTTGGATCGATCTTCTTCGTAAATGGCGGCAGCGCGGGCTTTAAGAATTTCCACATTGCCATGATGATAAGGCTGCCCGCCACCGCCGATGCATCCGCCGGGACAGGCCATAATCTCGATGGCATCATACTCGGCTTCACCGGTTTGGATCTTTTCCAGAATTGTGCGCGCATTGCCCAGACCATGGGTTACTGCTATTTTAAAGTCCCGTCCTTCGATAGGGATAACGGCTTCTTTAATGCCATCCATGCCGCGGAGATTCTCGAACTCGACTTGTTCCAAGGGTTTTCCTGTCAGCCATTCGTACGCGGTTCTCAAGGCAGCTTCGATAACTCCTCCCGTCGTGCCGAAAACAACTGCAGCTCCCGTTGACTCGCCTAAGGGATGGTCAAACTCTTCATCGTTAAGCCGTTCAAAATGAATTCCTGCTTCTCGAATCATGCGGGATAACTCCCGGGTGGTAATAACAATGTCCACATCCGGTGTGACAGGATCTTGCCCGAGTTCCGGCCGAGCGGCCTCGTATTTTTTAGCGACGCAAGGCATGACTGATACAACGGTTATTTTCTGAGGATCAATGCCGTAGGTATCTGCATAATAACTTTTGGCTAAGACGCCTAACATTTCGTGAGGGGATTTGCAGGTCGATGGGATATCCAGGAGATCAGGGAATTGATGTTCAAAGAATTTAACCCAGGCGGGGCAGCAGCTTGTCAGGATCGGCAGCCGTCCTCCATGTTTCAGACGGTGAATGAATTCTGTAGCCTCTTCCATAATCGTTACGTCTGCCCCAAACTCCGTATCAAAGACACGGTCAAAGCCGAGACGGCGGAGAGCTGCCACCATTTTACCAGTGACAATGGTCCCCGGTTCCAGACCAAAACCTTCGCCCAGCGCAACTCTCACTGCCGGGGCTGTTTCCACAATTACATAGCGTGACGGGTCGTTAAGAGCTTTCCAGACCTTATCAACTTGATCCAATTCCATTAACGCTCCTGTTGGGCAGACAGCAATGCATTGACCGCAGAAGGTGCATGAGGTTTCATGCTGGGGTAAATCAAACGCAGTTTTTACAACAGTCTCAAAACCACGTCCGACGGCGGAATAAACACCGACAGTTTGCACATCGTTACACATCGTTTCACAGCGCCGGCAGCGAATGCATTTGTTGGGATCACGAATAATCGCCAGACTTGATTTGTCAATTTCAAATTCAGTTTCTTCGCCTTCGTAGGTGATATTCCGCACTCCAAGATCGGCTGCGAGAGCCTGGAGGTCACAATCCAAATTCTTGGCGCAGGTTAAACATGATTTCGGATGGTCGGAGAGCAGGAGCTCCACCATGGTTCGTCTGGCCTGGATAGCTCGGGGCGTATCTGTTTTAACGACCATATTAGGAGATACCGGGGTCGAGCAAGCGGGAGCCAATGTCCGGCGGCCTTCAACCTCGACCAGGCAGACACGACAGGAAGCGATGTGATTATTGAGTCTCATCTCATGTAAGTTCAGATAACATAAGGTTGGAATATCGATATTAACGGTTCTCGCGGCATCTAGAATAGACATTCCATCGGGGACAGTAAGGGGTATGTCGTTAATCGTTAATTGTACATCCATAGAGAAGCCTCCTTCTGGGGTCCTTAATGGCGAATGATGGCGTCGAAGCGGCATTTTTCCAAACATGCTCCGCATTTTAGGCAGCGTTCTTGATCAATGATGTGTGGTTCTTTGGGCGAGCCTGTAATACAGCCTGCCGGACAATTTTGGGCACAAAGAGTACAGCCCTTGCATTTATCGGTAATATCGTATCGAAGCAAGCTCTTGCAAACGCCCGCCGGGCACGTTTTATCAACGATATGAGCGAGGTATTCATCTCGAAAATACTCAATAGTGGATAAGATGGGGTTGGGGGCGCTTTGGCCCAGGCCGCAAAGCGAAGAATCTTTAATGGTCTTGCCTAATTTCTCAAGCTGATCCAAATCATCAAGGGTCCCTTTGCCTTCGGTGATCTTCGTAAGAATTTCGTGGAGACGTTTCGTTCCCACACGACAGGCCGTACAGCGGCCGCAAGATTCGTCAACGGTAAATTCTAAATAGAACTTGGCAATATTGACCATGCAATCACTTTCATCCATAACAATCAGCCCGCCCGATCCCATCATTGAACCAATGGCGATTAAGGATTCATAATCAATCGGAGTGTCCAAGAATTTTGTGGGGATACATCCTCCTGAGGGGCCGCCTGTTTGCGCGGCTTTGAAGGTTTTATGATGCTTAATTCCCCCGCCGATATCAAAAATAATTTGCCGCAGTGTCGTTCCCATAGGAACTTCTACCAGTCCTACATTGTTAACTTTTCCTGCCAGGGCAAAGACCTTCGTTCCTTTGCTTTTTTCTGTACCAATCCCTGCGAACCAATCCCCTCCCTTTAAAATAATTGGGGGAATATTGGCCAGAGTTTCGACATTATTGACGCAAGTCGGTTTACCCCAAAGTCCTTGTTGAGCGGGAAAGGGCGGTTTAACCGAAGGTTCGCCGCGGGTTCCTTCGATAGAATGGATTAGTGCTGTTTCCTCTCCGCAGACAAAGGCTCCTGCTCCATATTTAATTTCAATGTCAAAACAGAAATCGCTGCCTAAAATGGTTTTGCCGAGCAATCCGTATTGCTTGGCTTGTTTAATGGCGATTTCCAAGCGATGAATGGCCAGGGGATATTCAGCCCGGATGTAGATAAAACCGTGGGAGGCACCAATGGTATGTCCGGCTATCAACATAGCCTCTAAGACACTGTGCGGATCTCCCTCCAAAATTGAGCGGTCCATGAAAGCTCCCGGATCACCTTCGTCCGCATTGCAAATAATATAACGATTATTCGCCTCATTGTTGTGAGTCAGTTCCCACTTCACACCGGTGGGAAATCCTCCGCCGCCGCGGCCGCGCAGACCGCTTTGCTTGATAACGTCAATGACCGATTCCGGTGTCATGGTAAATAAGACCTTGGCTAAGGCTTGATAGCCATCGACAGCAATATATTCCAGGATATCCTCAGGTGAAATCAAGCTGCAGTTGCGCAAGGCAATACGCATTTGGCTGTGATAAAAAGGAAGGTCTGAAGCGATGCGTTCTTCAGTATTTGGATCTTGATAGAGAAGGCGTTCAAGGGGTTTTCCCTGAACGAAATGTTCTTCAACAAGCTCAGGCACATCTTTGGGAGAAACCTCAAGGTAGAGGACGTTATCGGGGTGAACTTCAAGAATGGGGCCTTTTTCGCAGAAGCCGAAACAGCCCGTTTGCAGAACATTAATTTGTTCTGCAAGGCCGCGTCGCTGAAGCTCTGCTTTAAGTTCCTCGACTATCTGAGGGCTATTCGAGGCGTGACAGCCTGTTCCGCCGCAGACCATAACCTGTCTTGGCTTTCCTTGAGCCTCTGAGACAGAAATTGGTTGGGCAGATCGTCGATTCTGAAGGAGAACCTGGTGTTGAGCTTTTAGGTTATTAAGGTCGTCTCTGGTTTTTAGTTTCATGTTGATGTTCCTTCCTTCAACGCAGGTTCTCGGTATTCATCTAAGATCTGTTTGATATCTTCCGGGTGGATAAGGCGGCCATAGACTTTACCATCGACCATCATAACAGGGGCAAGGCCGCAGGCCCCAATACAACGCAAGGAATCAAGGGAAAAATGTCCATCCTCCGTCGTTTGGCCGGTTTTAATTCCAAGCTGTTTTTCAATTTCTTGCTGCAATTTCTCAGCACCTCGAACAAAACAGGCGGTTCCCATACAAACATTAACAACATGTTTTCCCCGAGGTTTCATTGTAAAAAAAGAGTAGAAGCTTACGACCCCGTAAACCTTGGCTGAAGGAATATCAAGTTTTGCTGCGATATGACGCTGGAGTTTATCCGGCAAGTAGCCAAAAAGCTGCTGGGCATGATGCAGAATGGCAATCAAGTTTTCCTTTTTATAAGGAAGGCCGTCAATGTAGCGGTCAAGCTGTTGATAAGGATTATATGGGGAAGGGTTGTCACACATTGGGAAACCTCCTTCTATTAGTACATAAAGTTAGCATACCCATTGATAAAAAAATTACGTATTAAAAATTCGTGTTAAAGGCGTGTTAAAGGGACGGTCCTATCAACACACTTTCAAAACTGTCAGTGGCGTGAAATGAGTTGAAACGGGTTTTAACTTCGTGAGACAAGAAGTCTCTCACCTTTCAGGTGTGTCAGAGGCACCTTTCAGGTGTGTCAGAGGGACGGTCCCGTTAACACTCCTGTTAACACTCTCTGCTAATACTCTTTCAAACTGTCAGTGGCGCGAAATGAGTTGAAATGGGTTTTACCTCGTGAGGCAAGAAGTCCCCCACCTCTTTAGGTGGGGGATGAATTGCCGTTTTTCCAAAAGTGTGTCAAAAGGACCGTCCCCCTGACACATTGACCTGAAGTATTTACGAAGCTTATAATAAGCTTGGATCAATACTCTCTCGGGGTAAGGAGTGAGACTATGGATCAGGAGCAGAATTTAAAACTTGTAGAAGAAACGGAGCTTTTGTTCAGAAGAGTCTGGAAAAAATACCAGAACTTCTTGATGTTTGCTTCATGTGAGTTATCCATGCAGCAAATGATGTTCCTTAAATTATTGGAACAGAAAGGCACCTGTACTCCTTCGGATATTGCTCAGCAGTTCGAGATTACTTTGGGTGCCGTAACGAGTTTTGTGGACCGCTTGCATAAGTTGGGTCTGATTTTGCGAACTCGCAGTGAGGAAGACCGCAGAGTTGTTCTCATTCAGCTTTCTCCCCAGGGAGAAGATGCACTCTTAACCTTTGAGAGGGAACGAAAGAAAAAACTTAGTTGTTTAATGCAGAGGCTCGATCCTTTGCATCTCAACAAATTAAATACGGCTTTGGAGCAATTGAATTCCGTTTTGGCTGAATTGGAAGCCAACCCTTTTACTGAATAGGCGTCAATTAGAGAATAGTCCTGTTAGATATTTTAGAAATTGCAGATTTGGGGATAGCTAAGACGATGAAAAGGAAGAAGTAGGAGTTTTTTTTATGAGCAAAAAAAATATCGGGCCTATGGCAATATTGTTTATTATTCAATTTTTGGTTATGGTAGGGTTCGGAATCGTCGTGCCGATCCTTCCCTTTTTAGTCAGCAAACTTGGCGGAGGCGCCTTTGCCTTAGGAGTTTTCATGTCCGCATATTCAATTATGCAGTTCTTTTTTGCACCGGTCTGGGGCAAGCTCTCAGATCGAATCGGCAGGCGTCCCGTTATCCTCATAGGGCTTCTTGGCTATGGCGTAACTTTTTTAATGTTCGGCATGGTCAACAATCTTTATCTATTAATTGTCCTCAGGGCTTTGGCGGGAATCGTTTCCTCAGCAACATTACCCACAGCTATGGCGTACTTAGCAGATATTACCGAAGGAGCAGATCGTGCCAAGGGAATGGGGATGATCGGTGCGGCCATGGGGATGGGAATGATTTTCGGACCTGCTTTGGGAGGATTCCTGGGAGAATATAGTTTCTCTCTTCCTTTTTTTGTGGCAGGGGGGTTGGCGTTATTACTCCTTCCCTTTACCTGGTTTTTCTTGCCGGAATCGCTTAAGGAAATGAATAAAGGCTCAGGCCGAAAGAGAGCCAGACTTACTCCTCAGGTTCTCAAAGATCCTTTATTTTTCCTCTTCGCCTTTAATTTCACCTTGAATTTTACGATGTCCATGTTTGAGAGTACCTTTGCTTTATTAGCCGCAGCTAAAGTAGGTTTCGGCCCTACGGATATGGGGATAACCTTTGCTATTATGGGAATCTTTGCTGTGATTGTTCAGGGAGGACTTATCGGGAAATTAGTCAAAACATTTGGGGATGCTAAACTCGTCAATACAGGAGCACTCTTATGTGCCGTCGGCTTGTCGTTGATTATTATCTCGGCAGATGATAAAAGTATAGTTTTTCTGATTGCCTCGACGGTTATCTTTATGGTAGGCAATTCCTTAATGGTTCCCACTAGTTCGAGTCTTGTCTCCAAACAAAGCAATCGGGGACAAGGAGCATCTCTTGGTCTCTTTCAATCGTTTGCCAGTCTGGGAAGAATTCTCGGGCCTGTAACTGGGGGAGCTCTTTTTGCCTTGTATATGGGGCTGCCGTATATGACGGGAGCGGCCATTTTAGTGCTTGTTGTAATACTGGCGGGACGTAAAATTAGCATCAAAGTTTCTGAGCCTCTGGTACAAGATTAAAAAATAGAATAAACTAGGGAAGAAGTTTTGTGGGGGTGGGCCCTTCGTATGAACGAGTTCACGCTTTAACCCAAGATTTAAAGAGCTTAATGTAGGTGGTTTTATGGTTAAGAAAATAAATAATACCCAAAGCGCTAACCTCACCCTAGGGGGAATTACCTTAGGGTTTTTGTTGAGTTATCCTTTTCACGCTACAAGTTTTTGGGGCGGACTTATCTCCAGCGGGTGCAGTGCGGGAATGATCGGAGGACTTGCCGATTGGTTCGCAGTGACAGCTTTATTTCGGCGGCCTTTAGGAATCAGGCCTGGCAAACTGCTGCGTACAGAAATTATCCCCAGAAATCGCGAACGGATTTTCAACGCTCTGGCGGATATGGTTCAGGACGAATTACTGACTAAAGATGTCCTGAAACAAAAACTAGGGATGTGGGATTTTTCAGGGGAGTTGCTTAAGGTCTTTCAACAGGATCAGGTCAAGGAATCTGCCAAACAACTGCTTGTTGACTTGACCGAGGAACTTAAGCGCTCTTTGGACATGAACAGTCTATCTCGATCTCTGCAGGGACTATTGCAAGAGAATCTGATCAGCCAAGAAAACCTGAGTAGGTTGGAGCTTTCGGAAACCTTAATTGCCGTTCTTGAATTTTCTCTTGAACATGGTCAAATTGATCATTTATTACAGGCTTTATGTAAGGCTATGAAAGAACTGCTGCTCCAACCCGCGGTGGATAGAGCACTGACAAACATGATTGAGGCAGCCTTAATACGATATGGAGCTAATAACCCGACGCGCAAACTCGTTGGTAAGTTTTTGCCCTCACCGGCAGTTCTTGCCCAGGGTATTATAGATAAAGGGAAGACCGCTTTGCAGGACGGAACTGTTGAGCGCTGGCTGAAGGAATCGGTTCGGAAGGGCATTATAAACCTGAAGACGAACCCGGAAATGCAGGACAAGGTCAGTCAACTTTGTGCTAAAGCATTAACGGCCCTTACATACACCGACAGCGATCTGCCTGAAGAGGCTGAGTCGACCAGGGAAACAAGTTCTGATTTAGTACCCAAAGTTATCGAACGCGGCTTGAAGAAGCTGCGGGATGACTGGGATCAAAATCTGGAAGCAATAAAGCATAAGCCGGAGTTAAGGAAAGCCTTCAATCGAGAAGTTCGAAGCTTCCTGGAAAGACAAATTGAAGATCATCATGATATTATCGGACGAACGGTCCGCGAAGGACTTTATCCCTTAACGAATGATAAGCTGGTCACACTGATCGAAGAGAAGGCGGGCAATGATTTGCAGATGATACGGATTAACGGATCTCTTGTGGGCGGCCTGGTTGGGATGCTGATTTATGTATTGGGGATGGTGTTCCGATGAATTATCATAAGAAAGCCAACATCACACTTGCCCTTGTCTTTATTGGCTTTTTAGGGTCTGTTTTCTTAAAATACACTTACCTACAAAGCGTAGGCTGGCAGCTTCTTAATTTCATCCTTGAAGCAGCCTTGGTGGGTGGGATCGCCGATTGGTTTGCGGTCACGGCCATTTTTAAAAAGCCGCTGGGCTGGGGGTATCATACAGAGCTCATTCCGCGTAACCGCGTGAAACTCATTGAAGCTGTGGCGGGGATGGTCCAAACAGAACTCTTGCACATGGACATAATTCGCCGAAAAATCTCTGAAATCCCCTACCTCGATGCACTTATTCAGTTTGTGGAAAAGCAGGGAGGGGCAGCCTATTTAACGGACAAAGCCGTTTTTTTCCTGCGGCACACGGCGGAAAAACAGGACCCAGCTGTCCTGGCAGAGAAATTAACCGGGTTTCTCCAGCAGAAAGCACAGACTTGGCCCTTAGCTCCGAAGGTTGAGAAGTTAAGCCGCTGGGCCTTAACTAAAGGCTATCTTGATCAAGGTTTGGATCGCTTCGTGGAACTGCTTTGGGAAAAGGCCTCAGAAGGAGAGACTCGTCAGCTTATTCTTAATTATTTGGAGACCATTAAAGCCGAGAAACTAGGCAATGGCGGGACAATTTTTCGAACCCTCTTGGGTTTTGTAGAAATGTCTGACGGATTAAATATGGAAGAAGCAGCAGATGCCCTGCATATCGAACTACTGCTTAACCTGCGTAAGTTTAATGACCCAGCAGATCCCCTGCGCCAAGCCCTAAGA
This sequence comes from Desulfosporosinus sp. FKA, assembly GCF_002196785.1. NCBI lineage: Bacteria > Bacillati > Bacillota > Clostridia > Eubacteriales > Desulfitobacteriaceae > Desulfosporosinus > Desulfosporosinus sp. FKA. The sequence continues at coordinate 329,526 of NZ_NAHZ01000032.1, forward strand.
GAAAGTCTCGTCAACAATCTGGAATCCTTAACAGCAGACACAGACTTCCAAGCACAAGTCGAATCCTGGAAAAAAGGCCTATTGCAAGAGAACTTTTTCCAGGAACTTCTCACCAAAATCCTGAGTATTTTCCTGAACACAGCTTCCTCCGCCGAATCGGAAGTCCTAAACAACGTAATCGCCCCCTATATCCAACAGGGCTGGGACGACTTTCTGAACAATAAACACCTTCAAGAACGCCTTAATTCCATAGTCATAGATATCTTGTGCCAGGTTATCCAAAATGAACATCACGAAATTGGCATGATCGTCAGGGAAACCCTCACAAGCTACTCAAATGAAGATTTGAATCAATTTGTCGAAGAAAAAGCCGGAAACGATCTTCAATGGATTCGTATCAATGGCTCAATGATCGGCAGCCTTGTAGGTATGTTCTTGTTTTTCTTCTTAAATTACATCTATGATCCTTATATCGGACCCTTTATTGTGCATGTAGCTCAGCTCATTCATTAAAAGCCCTGCATAATACTTCGCGCTTGATCTTTTCGGAATATGGATTTTCGCAGCCAATTATTCGCAAGGGCCGTTGCATGCATGTCTATCTGTTTTTATAAATAGAATTCTGCATATATGGAGGATTTAAACCACTATTTATGCATAATTTTGTATAATACAATGTGTTTATGCATTTTGCATCAGTCCCTTGTTTGGATTGTAAGGGAAATTGTACGCTGATCTTCGAACTTCTCAAGCTCGCTTTCAATACCTTCTCATTAGCCACTCTGATAAATAGACCTCAGAGGAAGGGATCTTCGACCACATGAGGGAACTCATTGCATGGAGAGGCGGTTTGGCCCACAAAGGTTGCGTGGGAAGCGAAGCCAGTGGTTCACATCAGGTATTACCCTGTGGTTCTGGTGTAGCTCCCGCGCAACCGAGTGGGCGAGCCTTGGAATGCTGAGTGAGCGGTGTGGGCGAAGCTCCCCGACCCGAAGGACCTATTTTTAAACTTCCAAAGGTGCCAAATTAGCGTGATGTACTATGGAGCCATCAGGTATACAAAATTCATACCCACCAGGGGATTGCCAAACGACCATTTAACGTGCTAGAATACCAAACATAAGGTGTGCACAACCTAGACCCAATATTAAGAAAACCGAAACAAAGCAATGGCGCTTTGAGTTAACTCTTTAATCGGAGTAAACTCAAAGCGCCATTTTATTTTCTAACGAGGGGGAATAACAAAATGGATACAGGAGATACAGCGTTCGTCTTAGTGTCAACAGCACTTGTCCTTTTAATGACGCCCGGATTAGCATTCTTTTACGGAGGCATGGTCCGCAAAAAGAACGTCCTTAGTACGATCATGCATAGTTGGATTATTATAGGACTTATATCATTACAGTGGATTTTAATAGGCTATACCTTAGCCTTTGGACCGGATTTTCATGGTATTATCGGCAGTTTAAATTGGTTAGGTTTAAACGGAGTAGGGGCAGCTCCTAATCCGGATTACGCGGCCACGATTCCCGCCATTGTTTTTATGGCTTTCCAAATGATGTTTGCTGTGATTACTCCAGCCCTCATTAGCGGTTCCTTTGCAGAGCGAATGCGCTTCCCGGCCTTTATTATCTTTTCACTTCTCTGGGCTACTCTAATTTATGATCCGCTTGCCCATTGGGTTTGGGGAGTGGGCGGTTTCTTAAGAACACTCGGGGCATTAGATTTTGCAGGCGGAAACGTGGTTCATATCAGTTCCGGATACTCAGGCCTAATCGTGGCTTTAGTATTGGGAAAACGTAAAGGTTTAGGTAAAGACTCCATGGCGCCTCACCACATCCCCTTTACCGTCTTGGGAGCAGGACTCTTGTGGTTTGGCTGGTTCGGTTTTAACGCCGGGAGTGCTTTGGGGGCTAACGGCCTCGCCGGTATGGCCTTGGTGAATACCAATACGGCTGCCGCCGCAGCTGCCATCGCCTGGGCTGTAGTAGAACGTTATCATCGCGGAAAATCAACAGTTCTCGGCGCAGCCAGCGGAGCCGTGGCAGGTTTGGTTGCCATTACACCGGGAGCCGGATTTGTAACGCCTCTTTCGTCAATTCTCATCGGTTTTATCGGCGGAATTATTTGTTATCTGACCATTAGTGTAATGAAGGCAAAATTCGGATATGATGATGCTTTAGATGCTTTTGGCTGCCATGGAATTGGCGGAACCTGGGGAGCTTTGGCTACTGGTATTTTTGCGACCAAGACGATTAACCCTGCCGGTGCCAATGGACTATTGTACGGAAACCCTTCACAATTGGTAATTCAGGCTCTGAGTGTTTTAGCGACGGTAGCCTTTGCTGTTATTGGTACTTGGATACTTTTGAAAATTGTCGGCCTGTTTACGAAATTGCGAGTAAGTGACGATCAAGAAACGATTGGCTTGGATCTGTCGCTTCATGGTGAAGAGGCTTATCCGGACTTTATCTGATCTCAGCATAGTTAATGTTAATATTTTGAACGAGCAGGGGGGAATCTTGATGAAGAAGATAGAGGCTATCATTCGGCCTGGAAAGCTGGACGTTGTTAAAGATGCCTTAAGCAATCATGGGGTTAATGGTTTGACAGTGACGCAGGTTATTGGCTGCGGCAAACAAAAGGGGCATACCCAGGTCTATCGGGGAGTTGAGTATAATATTCATCTTATCCCCAAAGTAAAAATTGAGATTGTAGTTAAAGATCAAGATGTTGATGCGATAATTCAGACGATTGTGCAGGAGGCAAGGACAGGGGAAATTGGAGATGGGAAGATCTTCGTCACATCTGTGGAGAATGCCTTTACCATCAGAACGGGAAATGTCGGAGAAAACGCTCTATAACCCACATGTTTGTTATCTTTAGCTGAACAAGTTCACTGCAAAAATGTTGAGGTTGGGATTTGATGAAATGAAGTCAGATCCCAACCTTTTCGCTTGTCCTCCAGTAAGCTGCAATTAGTGGGCAGGACAATATATCCTTAAGACTAGTAGGCAGGTATAATAGATCATTAAGGCGCAAGCTTTGATACACAGGCATTAAAAAATAAGTGATAAAAACCAAAATACTGTAAATTTTATATTTGACTCAATTTTACAAATGAAGGTTACAGCTACTATATACAGTTGCTTTTTTAAAGTCCACCATCTATATATGGTATTGAGAAACATTATGAAATTGGTCCGTTTTTTAAGACCCCACTTCTACAAGTGGAGGTGGGTCCTTCGTTAACTTCAGGTGGGGTAGAGTCCTCCTTCGCTGCTAAGTATTCCTATTGGGAAAGGCGTCTCAGCAAAATGTCCACTGGACATTATTGTATCTGAGGCCCCGATGTTCAGCTTTAGCTGAACGAGTTCACTATGGTACATTGAAGATTAGACTTTTTGATATTATGAAATTGATTCTACAATAGAATATAAAATGCAATTAAAGAAAGGATTATTAAAAAATTTAGAGAACTTTTTAATCATGTTCTAATATAAGCGCCTAAGGCAGCAGGAGAATGAATAAGTGCACAAAACTATAGACTTAAGAGCAAAAATTTTATTATCAATTGGCATAATTACCTTACTGTCCTTTGTGTTTATCACTTATAGCCTATCGACGGAATCGAGTGAAATGGCCAAGGTTTCGGCTTATCAATCGGCCGAAGAAAGCGCTGAAAAAAATGGCACCTATGTAAAGGCTAACCTGGATTTTGCTATGGACACGGCGAGAACACTGTCCTATACATTTCAACAAGTGCGGCTTACTCACCATCCTGACCGGGTAGTAATGGGCAAGATTCTTGCTAAAGTCCTGCAAGATAACCCTCAGTTTACTGCAGTCTGGACCCTCTGGGAACCGAATGCTCTTGACGGCAAGGATGCAGACTATAAGAACAAACCAGGTTATGACGGCACAGGTCGTTTTATACCTTATTATAGTAATCGAAATGGCAAGATTCATTTAGAACCCCTCGTGAATTATGGAACCCCCGGTGCAGGAGATTATTACTTAATTCCCAAGAGAACAAATAAGGAAACAGTGATTGAACCTTGTTGTTATCCGATTATGGGTAAAAACGTCATGATAACCAGGGTGGTTGTGCCAATTATGATCGAAGGAACCTTTGATGGAGTTGTTGGAATTGACATTTCCTCTGAAACCTTTCAGAAGGCGATAACTTCTGCCGGCCCCCTGGAAAAAGGATATATAAGCCTTTTGTCCAATGATGGCAGGTTCGTGGCGAGCAGTAATACCTCTAAAATAGGCGCGTCCGTCGATGACAGCAGCGCAAAAGAGGCGATTAAACAAGGAAAACGTTTTAGTACAACGAATAATGATTCATATGAAATTTATAAACCGATAACGATTGGCAGAACGACAACGCCTTGGTCTATGTCAGTTCATGTTCCTATGGGTTTGATTCTCGAGGAAGCCACTAAGAAACGCAGAGAGATTGTTGTTCATGGGATCATTTGGACCGCAATTATTAGTTTAATACTCTTTTTTGTTGAGAGCAGGATAACCAATCAACACCTGAAGAAGGAGATCAAGGAGCGGCAAGCGTTTCAGGAGCGTATTTTACGCTTAGCGTCTATTGTCGAGTCTACGGATGAAGGAATTATCGGTTTGAGTTTGGAAGGGATCATCTTGGATTGGAACCGAGGGGCAGAAAGAATATACGGCTATACTAAACAGGAAATTATCGGCAAAACGATCAAAGGCTTAATTCCTCAAGACAGAATGCAGGAACTTGGAGATATTATTTGGAACGTTTCTCACGGGATTTCAGTAACCAACAGCGAGACCCAGCGTATAAAAAAAGACGGACAACCGATTTATGTCTACCTGACCGTTTCCCCTATTAAGAATCAAAGGGGAGAGATTATAGGCATGTCGACAATCGTTCGTGACATAACAACCCAAAAAATATTGGAAAAAGAAATGACAAGAATGGAACATATGAATTTGATCGGGGAAATGGCTGCGAGCATTGGCCATGAGGTTAGGAATCCCATGACAACGGTTAGAGGGTTTTTGCAGCTCCTTGAAGCCAATCCAACGTCTGAGCATTATAGAAATTACATCCCCCTTATGATTAGTGAGCTTGATCGTGCCAACTCGATTATCACAGAGTTTTTATCCATCAGTCGAACGAAGGCCACCGAGTTTGCCCGGGGAAACCTCAACGATATTTTAGAATCCATTAGGCCTCTTCTGGAAGTGGATGCAATACGCGAGGACAAATTGGTCGTCTTGGAAAAAGAAGAGGTACCGGATTTGTTATTAAACGATAAAGAGATCCGGCAATTGATTATTAATCTGTCCCGCAATGGTTTGGAAGCCATGAAAGAAGGCGGTCAGCTGTTTCTTTCAACCTTCTTGCAGGACGATGAGAAGGCGGTCATCTTATCGATCCGCGATGAGGGAACAGGTATTAGCCCTGAAATTATCGACCGCTTAGGCACTCCTTTCTTAACAACAAAAGAACAAGGAACTGGTTTAGGCCTGGCAGTTTGTTATGGCATTGCAGCCCGTCATGATGCCAGTATTGACGTCGTGACAAATTCGCAGGGAACAACATTTTTAGTAAAGTTTAAGCTTAAATCATTTGACCTTAACTGACCTTTGTTATAAAATAAATGTAATCGGCCAGAATATATTAGGTTAAATACTGCTAATTAATATTGTGAATAGGGGGAATTATAAATGGGTTATCTCGTTCCAATGGTTGTGGAGCAAACCAATCGCGGAGAGCGCTCCTATGATATCTACTCTCGTCTTCTTAAAGACAGAATCATTTTTCTTGGCGGCGCAATCGACGACGATGTAGCTAATCTTGTTGTGGCGCAAATGCTTTTCCTTGAAGCAGAAGATCCTGAAAAGGATATCAACTTATACATCAACAGTCCGGGCGGTTCAATTACAGCCGGAATGGCTATTTACGATACCATGCAATACATTCGTCCTGACGTACGCACCATCTGCATCGGGATGGCTGCCAGTATGGGAGCTTTTCTGTTAGCTGCCGGAACGAAAGGAAAACGCGCTGTTCTTCCTAATGCCGAAGTGTTAATCCATCAGCCCTTAATCGGCGGACATGGCCTTTCCGGGCAAGCTACGGAAATTGAAATCCATGCCAAACAATTACTGCGTACTAAGGCAAAAATGAACAAAATTTTGGCTGAAAGAACAGGCCAACCATTGGAAAAAGTTGAAAAAGACACGGATCGGGATTATTATATGACGGCTGAAGAAGCAAAAGAGTATGGTATAGTCGATCAAGTAGTCGAGAAGGCCGAATTGAAGAAAGAAACAAAAGAAAATAGTTAAGAGATAACTAAAGATTTTCAGTGGCCCCGCTTGCAGAAGTGGGGGTCTTAAAAACTGCAATAAAATTAAAGGCTGAAACAAAATCGATGTCCCGATTTGTTCCAGCCTTTTCTGCTATTAGTCCGCAAATTCCAAACGTTAATTAAATTATAATTTTGTCTAAATAATCATGCAGAAACTCAAAGCCTAGGCCGGCTAAGAACCATTCAGGGGCCATTTTTAAGGTGATAAGTCCGTTAATGTTTAAAGGATCAGAATAGTGCCAGGGGCAGTGCCCAAGAATGACTGCCAGCATTAAACCGCTGGTATACTCAACAAGCCAAATAAGCGTTAAATAAAAGGTACAGCGTATCCACCAAGGGATAGTATGGATTTTGCTGTGCAGAGGCTCGAGAAATACAGCAAGCCCATAGATTGGGAACATTACCAAAAAGGTAAATCCCTGCATACTGTAATCGCCTTTTAGCAGAGAGGCGGTCCCCGTATAGATGACCTCAAGAACGAGGCCGACTATTCCGTAGATTAGAAAATGTTTTAATGTTTTCATGGGGTTAGTATGGTTGATCAGAAGTGGCCCATACATAGTATTAATAAGTATCTATTGGCAGATGTGGCTTGTGATTCCTTGGCTTCCTTATTATACTAAAATAATAGGTATATGGAAGGAACTTTTTGGCTTATTGGCGAATGTGTAAGAGAGTTCTATTATATACATAATGGACAAATAAGTGTTATGAAAAAGGAGAGTCAACTATGCGCAAAATTCGCAAAGCCGTAATACCGGCAGCAGGACTGGGTACTCGATTTTTACCGGCAACGAAGGCCCAACCGAAAGAGATGTTGCCTATTGTCGATAAACCAACAATTCAATATATTGTGGAAGAAGCCATTAATTCCGGGATAGAAGATATTATTATCGTAACCGGCCGCAATAAACGGGCTATTGAAGACCACTTTGACCGCTCCATGGAACTAGAAACGTATCTGGAGAAAAACTCCAAGGGAGAACTGCTGGATTTGGTTCAAGATATCGCAAGGTTAGCGGATATCTATTACGTTCGCCAGAAAGAAGCTTTGGGCTTAGGCCATGCAATCTATAGCGCGCGTAAATTTATTGGTCAGGAACCCTTTGCCGTTTTGTTGGGTGACGATATTATCAATTCTGAAGTACCTGCCTTGCGGCAAATGATGAACCAATATGAGCGTTATGGTGCCAGTATGGTCGGAGTTCAGGAAGTATCTTTGGATGATATTTCCAAATACGGAATTGTTGATGGTGAAAAGTTTGCTGAGCGCTTATACCGGGCTAAGAATCTGGTTGAAAAACCGCAGCCGGAAGACGCCCCTCTGACTCATCTGGCCATTATGGGACGCTATATTTTAAATCCGGAGATATTTGATCTGTTAGAAGCCCTGCCGCCGGGCAAAGGCGGGGAGATACAGCTTACAGATGGTATTAAGGAACTAGGGCGCTATCAGGAAGTTATGGCTTATGAATTTGACGGCCGCCGGCATGATGTGGGTGATAAGCTGGGGTTTGTCGAGGCCACTATTGAATATGCCTTGCGCCGGGAGGATCTTGCCGAAGAACTAATGAGTTATTTGCAAAATCTCGTACGAAATATTGGTAGCAATGAATAGGAATCAACAAATTATTATGATAAATGCTGAGTCATTTTCGCGAAAAAGTATTACTCTAAAGCGTCTGTTGGCAAATCGATACTTCTAGAGACGGAAAATAGGTCGTGTCACACAGCAAAAGTGACAAGCTTCTCTCCCAATAATTGGTAAAATACTCACGTACCAAGAAAAAAGAAATAAGGAGGGAAGAGACCAATGAGGCCAATGGATAAGAAGCGGATAGCGACTGTTGCGGGAACGCTGGTTCTGGCAGGCGCTGTTGTTGCCGCCGGGGTTTATGGACCCAGTGTGTGGAAAGTATTTCGGCAACAAAGCACGGTATCAGACCAAGCAGTTATTCAGAATCCAGTAGTTGACAACACCAATACACCTGGCAACAATGCGGCCGCCAGTGGCACAGGCACAGGCACAGGGACGGGAACCGGGCCCGGAACTGGATCTGGATCTGGGACTGGTGCGTCGTTGCCTGACGGTGGGGCAGCACCCGGAAAAGCTACGCCAACCGTAATTGCTCCCAGTGCGATTAACACGCCTGCTCAAGGTGACACAGGTTCCAAAAATAAATATAAGGAACCGGATACGACCAAAATCGACGTGGCGCCATCGGTTGCAGCTTACTTCGGAGACAACGCATTAAGCAATGATGCCAAAACGTTAGCCTTTGGCACTGCGTGGAACATCCATCAATATGTGGATGGCTATCTGTATGGACCGGCAGCAGGTCCTCAAATGAACGAACAGGATATCAAAAAGTACATCATCTTCCACAAGACTCTTTGGGACAAGCAGCTTAAAAATGAGCCCAATGCAAGCAAAGCAGCAGCGTTTACGAACTATTTCGACCTTCTGCTAAATACGGGGATCGATGCCTTTGATTCGAAAGATAAGGCTCGAATTGAGCAATTCCATCAGGGGATTCATGACTTAGATAGTCATATCTTTCGCAATGATACAAATTCTAAAATCTATGGGGCAACGCCGTTTGCAACTAAACGGACCTAATTCAAGGCTTTGTTAAGCAGTAATAACAGAAGGGGCATGCAGCTTAGTCGGAGCAAGTAAACTGGCAAGGAATGCGCAGAATTATTTCCATGGTGCAAACGGCAATAGGTATCACGCATAGATTATTTTTCAAAAGACATAAGGGTTAAGCATGTTGAGATGACACATGGAAAACCTGATTTTAAAATAGAATTTCGCTGTCTAAAGGGATGATCTTAGACGAAATTTGACTTGCTGTTAAACAACTGAATAAACAACTTGATTCAGTAGACTGTGACCTTGTTTGACAAGGTTGAAAACTAATTAAGTTGTTGCAAGAAAAACTACCCATAGCAATTGAATAAATCGCAAGGCCTGCCCGAATGGACAGGCCTTGCGATTTATTTCTTAAATTAAGGCCTAAATGTCTAAAAATCTTTTTCACTGGTCATGATAGTAGTAAAAATCCAGTTGAAGGAGATTTTGGTCTTTATGCGTAAAATGAATTACCTAATAGGCGGGTTGACGCTAGGTTTGGGGGTTTTGACAGGGATAATAGGAATGTCATTAGTTGCAAATTCCAGTTCAGCTGCCTCCTTTATTAACAAGCTGCGGGGGCAGGAAAATGTCCATACCGTTTCGGTCCCAGTTGCTGATTCAGGTCAAGTCCCGCAAACGGGCAATACAGAAACGGATACCTCCGTAAATAACCCGACTTCGGATCAAACATCGGGAAACTCTTCCACTCCAGGTCAGAGCGACTCAAGTTTAAGTGCTGATACAGCAGCTCAAAATGGCGGCAGCCAAGGACAGACCAAAGGGACCTCCGTCCCCGCGGCTTTAAAGAATCAAATCATTGCCGATTATAAACAAGATATCGGGACGTTTTTTGATGCTTGGAAGTCGGTGGATATTGACACCTTCCGCTTAAAGCTTGCCAAGGCCTATTCCGGAGAGATATATGAAAAACATGCACGGCGCGCCGAAGAATTCCTAGTTCAGGGCATAGGTTTGGACGTTACCTCCGTTAACTTTGATCGGGTCGATGTAGAAAGTGCCGATGATAATACAGCAACTCTGCGAGTAGATTACCGTTACACCGCCAGGGATTACAATATCACTGAGAGCGTTCCTGTCGGGGAAGAGCATGAACAAAATGTACATGTTCGCGTGAACCTGATGAAATTGAATTCTCATTGGCTGATTACCGGTGAGAGCTCCATCAGTAATTAAAAGATCCAAGATGCTCCGCTTCCAACGGCTAGATTTACTCACAAATCTGCTGGTGCTAAGCGGAGCATTTTTTTGAGGAAAGAACAGACAACTTTGCCATAAACAGTTAATGTGTTATTCGGCTTTAGCTGAATGAGTTCACGGCCAAACTTTCTTAGCGTGCAGAAACGGCTGGTCTATGATAAACTATCCTGAGTTCAATTAATTAATAAAAGAACAAGGGAGGCCGAAGGGAAAGGTGGGAACCGACTTAGCCCAGGAAACGAAACACCTTGAATGGGCCGATATTTTAAAAGGCCTGGGAATTTTGACCGTTGTCTGGGGACACGCAGGAAGCAAAGTTTCCTTCTATATGTTTTGGTTTCATATGCCCTTGTTTTTTTGGATCAGCGGCTATTTGTACAGCTTTAAACCTATGTCCAAAGGTACTCAGTATGTTCAGCGCAAAGTAAAGCACCTTATAGTCCCCTATGTGTTTTATCTCGTTCTTTTGACTCTGCCGGTTCTTGTCTTCAATGGTTACAAAGGTTATTCGGCGCTGGAATTTTGGCATCAGAATTGGGAAGCCCTTTTATTGGGAGGCAGTCTTTTAGGAGGAGTATATGCTACCTTTTGGTTTCCAACTGTTTTGCTTTTTGTTCAGGTCGTTTATGATGTTCTCTGTCGTAAGCTTTCTTCTCCTTTGGTGAGAGGGCTGATAATTGCAGGGTGCTTCTTGCTGGCTTATGGTGAATCACGCTATCTGCCCAACACCTTTGTGCCTTGGAATTTAGATGTCGGCCTCTATGCCATTGTGTTTTATGCTCTCGGACATTTCATGAGACGAAGAAAGCTTCTGGAAGACCTGAAAATACGGCGCATGGCTTTCGGGATTGCATGGATCATAGTTTTAGGCTTTATTTATTTATATGCTCACCATTTCCTGGACTATGGCTTGGATATGAAACACCGTCAATACTATTATTTCGGAACAAACCTTCTGCTTCCGGCAGCGTTTATCGTGCTTTTCGTTCAACTGAGCATGTTTCTTGAACACATTCAGGGGCTGAAACAGGGATTACGCTATATTGGGGAAGCATCCATGGTGATTATGTATTTGCATCCCGGTGCAGCTGCTTTTGCTCGCCGGTTCCTAGCCGTCACTCCTCTGCGTTTTTTTGTTATCGGGATGATTGTCCCTCTTCTCTTTTATCAGGTTATACAGCATGTCCCTTACGGACGCTATTTTGCTCTGGGTGAGACTCGCCAAAAGGATAACCGAAACCAGACCGATTTTTGTAATCTTTCCAACAAATCAGTATAATTATAATAGATAACTCGGGAATCACTCCTGCTTGTAGAAGTGGGCAAGTGCATATAGCGGTCTGTCTCATCGAAAACAGATAAACGAGTCATTATACTAAAGAGGAAACGTAGAGATTAATGAAAAATCAAGGGGCTCAAGCCAAAACAGAGAAAATCGCCGAAATTAATATTCTTAGGGGATTTAGCATTTTAGCGGTTTTAGCAATCCATACGACAGGCTACTTTACAAAAGTTCAGCCTTATAAAACCTTAGCTCTTATGGGTATTTGGACGGATGTATTTTCTCAATTTGCCGTTCCTTTATTTATTGCCATTTCTGGTTTTGTTTTAGCGAAGAATTATCGTCAAAATTTCCCTGTGACGAAGTTTTACATTAAAAGGGCACGTTCGATTCTTCCCCAATATGTAATTTTTTCCGTCTTGTATACGGCGTTTAATCATTGGCAGGAAATGCAGAACAGTTCGCTGCCGGCTAATCTGAAGCGAATTGCTGAAAGCATCTGGCATTCCGACGCATCCTATCATTTGTGGTTTTTTGCCATTATTATTGAGCTGTATATTGCCTATCCTTTGATTATTAAAGGGTATGATTTTTGTAAAACACGCAGCAAATCGGAATACTTTCTCACGGGAATGCTCGTTATCCAAGTTCTTTGGATGGTGGGCACTCATACCGCATATGCCAATGTCATTAAGGTTAACGGAATTGCCTACCTTTTCTACTTCACGCTTGGAATTTATGCCTTTGACCATTTCGCTCAATTAAGAACGTTCCCTAAGAGTCTGACGCCGATTTGGGGAACGATGTCTCTGATTTTGACCTTTGGAGCCAGTTTTTTTATTGTGATCGGTTTAACCACCGGTCATACCTATGATGAAATTCCGCCCTATTTCACAACGGGTTCAGAGCTTGTTTATCCGGTTTTGAGACTGGTAACCTTCCTTTTCTTATGGAACTTGGCCGGCAGCCTGGCTCGGAGCAGGAGTTTTTGGGCAAAGGTCATGACGAGACTCGGGGATTATTCTTTTGGGATCTACCTCATTCATCTCTTTTTTAATCAAACAACGATTAATATTCTTAGCAGTCATCAGATAGGCCCCAATCAATGGACTTTCTATCCCATTGTCTTTACGGTAACCTTAATTTTAAGTTATGCAGGAGTTCGCATCATCAGCTATTTGCCCTTTAGTTATTACTTAATCGGTTTTGGGCAGCAAAAAGCGGGTAAGCGTTAAGCTGCAAAAAATACCAAGAGGCCGTAGCTTGACGGGATGTTTGAGTTGTAAAAGCATATAAGTTGTAGTAAACTTTAGAACGATAAAGATTCATTACTTTTTGTACTGTCAGAATGTATAATTTTGTTTTCTTTAGGTATATCAGAAGGGGCTGAAACTAAGTGTTATTTCGTAAACGTACATTAATCCTTATGCTGATTGATGCTCTGTTAATCAACATAGCAGTTTTTGGCAGTTTTTATTTACGTTTTGAGATCTTTTGGCAAATTCCATCAGAGTACTATCAAACCTATTACCATACAGCCGTAGCGGCCACGATTTTGTATATTGTTGTTTTTTACATATTTGGTCTGTATAACAGGCTTTGGCAATATGCCAGCACCGGAGAGCTGCTTTCCATTATCTATGCTGTAACTGTGGGAACAGGCGGGACAGTAGCAGTTGTATATTGCTATAGTGTTGTTATATCAAGATCTCCCTTGAGAATGCCCAACTTGGCTGCTGTTTTGCTCTGGTTGGTCATGGTTATTTTAATTGGCGGTTCGCGCTTTATCTGGCGTATAGTGCAGGAAAATGTCCTTGATCGGCATGTTCCGGGTTCCCAAAAACAAGTGCTCATCGTAGGAGCCGGAGATGCCGGTGTTTTAGCTGCCAGAGAATTGAAAAACCGCAACTACCGTGATGGACGCCCGGTCGGCTTTATCGACGACGACCGCGAGAAGCAAAAGCTTCAGCTGCTGGGGATTCCTGTTTTAGGAACACGTAAAGATATTAACCGCGTTGTCAAAGGTCACAATATTGATGAAGTTATTATTGCTATGCCTTCGGCTTCAGGCGACTCCGTCCGTGAGATTGTGCAAATTTGCGAAAAGTCCGGTGTCGATTTGAAAATCATGCCTGGTGTATATGACGTCATCAGCGGAGATATTAATATCAAGCCTATTCGGCAGATTCAAGTGGAAGATTTATTGGGCCGTGATCCTGTTTCCGTCGATTTAGAAGAGGTAGCAGGCTATGTTTCCGGCGAGACGGTATTTATTACCGGTGCCGGAGGTTCCATCGGGTCAGAAATTTCCCGACAGGTTGCCAGGTTTAATCCCGGGAAACTGGTGCTGATTGGGCACGGAGAAAACAGTATTTTTGATATTGAACAGGAACTTCGCTCGGAGCGGCCAGGTATTGATTACGTTACTGAAATTTTAGATATTAAAGACAGGGAAAAAGTGTTTTTGGTATTTAGCCGGTATAAACCAGGGGTAGTCTTTCATGCCGCAGCCCATAAGCATGTTCCTCTAATGGAGCGGAATCCGGAAGAAGCCCTGAAAAATAATGTGCTGGGTACTCAGAATCTAGCGGAAGCTGCCGATGAATATAAAGTTAAAACCTTTGTCTCCATATCTACGGATAAGGCGGTCAACCCCACCAGTATTATGGGAGCAACTAAGAGGACCGTTGAATTAATGATCCAGAATTTGGACCGCAGGTCGCAGACAAAATTTGTGGCGGTGCGTTTTGGCAATGTTTTAGGAAGCAGCGGCAGTGTTATTCCCACCTTTAAGAAACAAATTGCCAAAGGAGGCCCTGTCACCGTAACTCATCCGGAGATGATACGTTACTTTATGACCATCCCGGAAGCGACCCAGTTAGTGATCCAAGCCGGAGCTATGGCTCAGGGCGGAGAGATCTTTATTTTGGATATGGGCCAACCGGTTAAAATTTTGGACTTAGCTAAAGACTTGATTCGGCTTTCAGGTTTTGAGCCTGATGTCGATATTAAGATACAATTCACAGGGATTCGGCCGGGAGAAAAACTCTATGAGGAATTATTGACAGCGGAGGAAGGCATCACGTCTACGAAACACAGTCGAATATTTGTGGCAAAACCAAGCTTTATTGACGTGAGTGTTTTGGAAGAACTTACGCATGTAGTTCGCGAGCGAGGCAGTTCTTTGACACGTGACGAAGTGATCTCCTTGTTGCAGACTGTCATTCCGACCTTTCACAAGAAGAACCCTAACGCTGTAGCCAAATAAGGAGGAATTGAGTCATTATGATGACCGTAAAAAATGTGATTACTAGTGAGGATGTTATTGCCAAGGCCCTCAAAGAAAAGATCCTAAAACACGAAGCTCGTATCGGGGTCATGGGCTTGGGATATGTAGGTCTCCCCTTGGCTGTTGAAAAAAGTAAGGTCGGCTTCTCGGTAATTGGTTTTGACATTAATTCTGTTCGGGTTGATCGTGTTAATGCTGCCGATAATTACATCGGCGATGTTAAAGATCAGGATCTGACAGATATGGTGGGCAAAGGCTTATTAACTGCCACGACAGATTTTTCCCGTTTGGCTGAATGTGATGTCGTAATCATTTGCGTTCCGACTCCTTTAACCATCACCCGAGATCCGGATATTTCCTACATTGCTGCTTCTTCAGAGAAGATTGCCCAATACATTCGCCCAGGACAATTAATTACGCTGGAAAGCACCACCTATCCCGGTACAACAGAGGAAGTCATTCTACCTCTTTTGGAAAAGTCGGGTCTTAAAGTGGGAAAAGACTTTTTCTTGGCCTTCTCGCCGGAACGGGTTGACCCAGGCAACAAACGTTTCAGTACGAAGAACACCTCTAAAGTCGTTGGGGGCATGACTCCTATTTGCTTAGAGATTGCCTACGCGCTTTATATGCAAACCATCTCGAACGTTGTTCCTGTCTCTTCTCCTGCAGCAGCTGAGCTGACTAAGGTCTTCGAGAATACCTATCGGGCCGTCAACATTGCCATGGTTAACGAGCTGATGATGCTTTGCGACCGCATGGGGATTGATATTTGGGAAGTGGTGGAAGCTGCCGGAACGAAACCCTTTGGTATTCAAACTTTTTATCCCGGCCCTGGTGTCGGCGGTCACTGTATTCCTATTGACCCCTTCTATCTTACCTGGAAGGCTCGGGAATACGATTTCCATACGCGGTTCATTGAATTGGCGGGGGAAATTAATGTCGAGGTATCCTACTATGTTGTTAATAAGCTGGTCAGAGCTCTCAACAGCGAAAATAAGAGCTTAAAAGACGCTAAAATACTTGTTTTAGGAGTAGCCTATAAAAAGGATATTGACGATGTCCGTGAATCTCCGGCCTTAAAGATCATGGAGCTTCTGCGTAAACAGGGAGCTAATGTCACCTACCATGATCCCTATATTCCGGTGATTGAACCTCATGGCGGAAGTACTGTGCATCTGGAGAGCGTACCTCTGACTGATGAAGTATTGGCAGATGCTGACGGAGTTCTGATCTTAACCGACCATAGTGCGGTGGATTATGCACGTGTGGCGGCAAAGGCGAAGCTCGTCGTGGATACCCGCAATGCTACTAAAGAAGTCCAGGAGAATCGGGACAAAATCTCTAAAATATAAGGTTTTTGCGCCGGAAACGGCGGAGAAACGGAAACCTGACTGAAATACGCGCTTAAGGGGAATCTTCACGATTCCCCTTAAACCTGTATATAGTAATAGTTATTTTTTACCAAAAAACTATACCACCGAAGTAAGGTATGGGAACTACTCCACTTATCGAAGTGGGAGTCTGATGATTGGATAAAGATCTCAAGTCTGACAAACAATAATTTGAAATAGGCTGTAAGCCTAAAGGAACTTTTATAGTTTGGCCCATGAATAATGGAAACTGTTACCAGATAAATTTTAAAGAAAAGAGATGTGGATTGATGAGTGAAGAAAAGAAAATTCGCTTTGCTATTATCGGATGTGGAAGAATAGCTCCCAAACATGCGGAATCTATCGCTGCTTTACCTGAAGCAGAATTAGTTGCTGTATGTGATATTGTACCTGAACATGCCCAAAACTTTGCGGATAAATACGGGGCAGAGCCTTATACGGATTATCAGGAAATGCTCAAGAGACCGGATATTGACGTTGTGACGATTGCCACTCCCAGCGGTTTGCATGCCGAAATCGGAATTGCTGCTGCTGAAGCCGGAAAACATGTCATGGTGGAAAAACCGATGGCCATGACGTTGAAGACGGCCGATGCTCTGATTGCTGCCTGCCGCAAAGCCGGCGTGAAATTAGCGGTTATTCACCAAAACCGTTTCAATGCCTCGATTAAGCTTGTGCGTAAAGCATTAGAAGATGGACGTTTCGGCAAATTAACCCATGGACAGGCCACTGTGCGCTGGAACCGCAATGACAATTACTACCTCCAAGCCCCCTGGCGCGGAACAAAGCTTCAAGACGGCGGGGTTCTTATGAACCAATCGATCCATAACATCGACTTACTGCAGTGGATGTTCGGCCCCGTGGATTCTGTTTTTGGCTATACGTCAACATTTTTGCGCAAAATTGAAATGGAAGATATGGGCGCAGCCGTGATTAAGTTTAAGAACGGTGCCATCGGTATCATTGAAGCCGCCTCGACCATTTACCCCAAGAACATTGAAGAAACGATCAATGTTTTCGGAGAAACGGGGTCTGTTATTGTTGGCGGGATTGCCGTGAATCGCATTGAAGTCTGGGAATTTCCGGACAGCGATGATGAGAAGAAACAAATCTTTGCCAGCCAGGAAGTTGACCCGCCGACCGTTTATGGTTTCGGACACCGTGAACTCATCTTGGATATGATTCATGCCATTCGTGAAGACCGAGTTCCGGCCATACCCGGAGAGGAAGGGCGAAAAGCTCTGGAAATTATTCTGGCCATTTATAAATGCCAAGAAACAAAACAGCCCGTTGTGTTTCCGCTCATAGAAAGCTAAAAAAGGAGTAGAGTCTATGTCTCAAAACAACGTGCCGCGGCAGATTGCCCTGAGTGCCGTAGTGCCTTCAAGCGCAGCGATTGGGCCGTTTTGTGTGATTGGCGAACATGTTATCCTCGGCGAAAATGTCGTTCTGGGAGCCGGTTGTGTTCTCGCTGATGGGGCAATTGTAGGTGCCGGAAGTGAACTCGGAAACTATGTGACCCTTGGATCAGGAGCAAAACTGGGGCTTCATTCCCGGGTAGGAGACCATACTACGATATATCAGCAGACTCAGCTTGGTGATGAAGGCTTTATTGGCAGCAGCTCTTCAATCGGACGCTTGCCCAAAGCCGCCGCAACAAGTACGGTAAAAACCCAGGCAGACCTTCCCCCCCTTAACATGGGGAATGGCTATACCATCGGTTGTTCATCGGTTCTCTATGCAGGGACAACTTACTTAGACAAAGCGTTCATCGGCGACGGAGCAATAGTCCGGGAGCGGTGTTCAGTAGGTCAAAATGTCGTGATCGGCAGCGGAGTCGTCGTCGAAAATGATACTAAGATTGGCTCCTTTACCAAAATACAGACCGGTTCCTACATTACAGCCTATATGGAAATTGAGGAACGGGTATTTATCGCTCCCATGGTTACGACAACGAATGATAACTATATGGGACGTACGGAAAAGCGTTTCAAATCGATAAAAGGTGCGACAATTCAAAAAGGTGCCAGAATTGGCGGTGCGTCCATCCTTTTGCCGGGAGTAAAGGTTGCTCCCGAAACCTTTGTGGCGGCAGGAGCCTTGGTTACGAAAGATACCACAGCCAAACGTGTTGTTAAAGGTTTCCCGGCAAGAGACATACGAGAGGTTCCAGAGGAGGAGCTTTTGCCTTGAACCTTGTTAGTCCTGAATTAGTATTGAATAGTAACAATAGGGTCGCAGCCTTTGTAAAAGGTTAGGCAACAAGGAGGAAAAAGATGTTCTGGAACATTGGAGTTACACGCAAGAACTCAAATAAATTGCTGCTTATTCTGGCTATCATGTTATCGACCATGATCTTGCCCTCAATAGAAATCCGTTCGAGTTTACCCCGCGTGCGTGTAGACGATGTCTTGATTTTCGGGGTATTTGCCCTCAATCTCGTTATTGGCCTGATCCATCGTACGCCGTCGGAGTATGACCTTGGATTAACGTATCATGAGGAGCAGGCTCGGGGGATGAGAGCGGTTACAGGTGTTTTCTTGCTCTTGTTGGGATCGATGATTGTATCGAATTTATTCGGGCTCATTTTTTTGAAGACCCCTTTTGGTCTCCGCGATGCCATGGAAGGGGTTACCCTGGCAAAATACTATCTGGCTGCCACATTGGCCGTTTCTCTGGATTTGCAGGAAGGGGAATTCAGCCTTTTACGTAATATCTTTCTTGTGGGCTTTGCCTTTATACTCCTTCTTTCCTGGGGGCAGTTTTTAAATATCGCCAATGTCAACGCCTGGCTGACGCCTTTCTTTGCCCGGTCACATTTGGACAATCTCGTAAATGCCAATCCTCCTCGGGTTTTAGGGACTTTTGACAATCCCAATGTCATGGGAATTTTCTCCGTCCTTACGTTAACAGTATTTGTCTCCATGTTTTATTTTCGAGACAATGAACGTGCCAAGTCACTCTTTCTCTTTGCTGCCGTCGGATTGACCATCAAACTGATCTTTATGACAATTTCCCGAACGGCGCTTTTGGGAACAGCTTTTGTGCTCGTACTCTTAAGTCTTTGGGCTTTGTTTAAATTCCGCTGGAAAAAGGACATGCTTATAAAAGTAGGGGCGTTGCTTATTTTAACCTTATTAATCTTTTTCACCTCGCCCCGCGGGTTTACCACTCGAATTAATGAAGCAACGAATTTAGAGACAAGCACTTCTGCTCAGGGCCACCTTCTGCGAGCGGGAAATGCTTTTGGGTATATTAAGGAATCTCCCATTTTAGGCTGGGGCACAGCTAAAACCACCATGACGACGTTGGTGGATGATGAATATGCCTTGATTACCCGACGTTATGGTGTGATTGGGCTGGCATTTTATCTCTGGCTATTTCTGCGTCCTCTGAAAGCTGCTCTTTGGAAAGCCAGGTTCTACAATTTTTCAAGTCCTGACCAAGGCTTGAGGGAAACAAAAATATTGCTTGGTATCGCCTACGTGGCTGCGACAGGGGCCGTCTTTATTTACAACATTACTGCCGGGATATTTTACAATCTTCAGTTAATGACTTTCTTTGCCCTGTTTATGGGTTTGATTTATAGGATAGAAGGGGAAAACGATTGAAAGTCTGCATATTAACCACGGCCCATTCTCCTTTTGATGAGCGAATTTTTCATAAGGAAGCCCGCAGCTTAGCTGAGGCAGGTTACGAAGTGGTCATTATTGCACCTTATACGGCCTCAATGGTTAAAGATGGGATTAGGATTCAGGCTGTGCCGCCCTTATCCTCCAGGTCAGACCGCATTTGGCGGTTAAGACCTTTATACCGAACGGCCCTGCGGGAAAAGGCGGATATCTATCATTTCCATGACCCGGATTTGATTCCCGTGGGCTTGCGCCTGAGCCGTAAACATCGGAAACCGGTTATTTATGATGTCCATGAATATTACGGCGACAGTCTGCTTACACGTTACTGGCTGCCAAAACCAATGCGTAAATTTGTGGCTAAAACAGTGGATCGGGTTGAAAAACGGGCAGCACGCTCGTTTGCCGGTATTATTACGGTAAACAATCACATGGCAGAACTTTTCAAACGGGAAAATCCCGAAGGGGAGATCCTGCATAATTATCCGTTGCAGCGGCAATTCCAATTTCCCCGGCCGGAAGGCAGCAAACCTCCAGTCGTCTTATATCTCGGCGGCATTAATCGGGAAAGAGGCTTGGAGATCATCTTACGGGCGATGCCTTTAGTTCGGGAAAAGCATCCCGAAGCCGTCTGCGAATTAGTGGGGCCGGCAGAAACTGAAGATCTGGGGCCGGACTTTTCTGATCTTACCCCCTGGTTAGAGCGGGGAAACGTTCACCTGCGGGGCAAGGTCCCTTATGAGCAGGTTCCGGGAATCTTGGCTCAGAGTTCCATAGCCTTAGTCCCTTTGCTGCCCACCTTGAATTACCGCAAAGCGATTCCTGTCAAGCTCTTGGAGTACATGGCTGCCGGATTGCCTGTAGCAGGCTCGAGTTTTGGCTATATTGAAGAAATTATTGAGAAAAACAAGTGCGGGCTGCTCTGCAAACCCGGTGATCCGGAGAGCCTGGCCCAAGCGATATGTACGTTCATTGAAAATCCTGCAGAATCCTTAACCTATGCTCAAAATGGCTGGGACGCCTTTCAGAGCGAGTATACCTGGGAGAAAGAACAAAACAAACTGCTCAGACTTTATGAAAGAATTTTGTCTGCGAGGAAGCTGTAAGATGCGTGTTTTAATCTTGTCTCACATGTACCCGAATTCCGTATCCCCTTTAGGGGGGATTTTTGTCCGCCAACAAGCTGTCGCCTTGACTCAATTGGGCGCAGAGGTAAGGGTGGCAGCTCCGGTACCATGGGTGCCGGGTTTTATGTCGGGGCGGGGAAAATGGGGAGGATATCCGACTGTTCCTTTTTTAGAGGAACCCGATGGATTTCCTGTTTTTCATCCTCGTGTGCTGGAATTTCCCCGTTCCCTGTTTTTTGAGTATTATCCGCAAACCTTTGCCCAGGGGCTGCAAAAGGTAGTTGCCGAACAGATCAGGCAAGGTGTCGACGTGATTCATGCTCATGTGGCTCATCCTGACGGAGCAGCCGCTTTAACATTCGGCCAGAAATACCATCTTCCCGTTGTGGTCACGATTCATGGCCAGGACTTTGCTTATACTTTGCAGCGGAGCCGCGTCTGTGCGGAAAGTGTCAAAAAGACCCTCAAAGGGGCCTCGCAGGTGATCTTGGTCAGTCAAAAGCTTCAAACTCAGTACGGCTTGGAAACCTGGGCAGATAATTTAGCCAAGTATCAGGTTATCTACAATGGCGTTGATCTGGAGGATGTCGTTCCAAGTCCTGACGATAAGGAAAGGCAGGCTGAAATGCCTGCTTCAGATTGTGCTTCAGAAATCGGACGCCGCTGCCTTCTAAGTGTCGGTTTTTTACGCCCTGACAAAGGCCATGCTGTCGTCCTGCAGGCTCTGCCGGAGCTAATCCGGGAATTTCCTGATTTAGAATATCGGATTGTGGGTGATGGGTCAGAACGTCAGATGTTAGAATCACTCACCGAGGAATTAGGCTTAAGAGACCATGTCGTTTTCTTAGGGAGTCTGCCCCATTCTGAGGCTATGCGTGAGATGTCCAGGTGCGACGTTTTTATATTACCAAGCTGGAAGGAAGCCTTCGGAGTCGTTTATCTTGAAGCCATGGCCCATGGAAAGCCGGTTATAGGCACTCAAGGTGAGGGAATTGCCGAAATATTAGACCACAACGATGTCGGCAAAGCCGTTCCCCCTAAGGATGTACAAGCCATTGTCACTGCTGTGCGGGAACTTTTTAGAAATCCTCAGCGGCGACAGGACATGGGAATTCGAGGGAGAGAGCTTGTGACCCGTGACTTTACCTGGCGCTCCAATGCAGAGAAAACTCTCGCTGTTTATGAAAAGGCGAAAGAAAGTTTTTAGATAATAATAAATTGAACTTGTTCAGCTAAAGCTGTCCCTTTCCAGTTGTAGACGTGGGAGACTTATGATTGGTTAAAGACGTGGGCGCGTTTTAATTATCACTTTGAGTACGAACGACCTGATGATCGTAGAAAAGTTTATGGATAAAACGGTTGATTAATGGTTGAATAGAAAGGTGAACCTAAGTGGAACTACGATTAGTTCTTAAGAATGCTGCCGCCTTAAGTCTGGCAAGTGTACTTTCAAAAGCTATTACGGCTGTTGTGGCCATTGCCGTTACCCGTTATTTGGGACCGGATATCTATGGGGAGTATAATTCTGCCCTGGCCTTTGTAAGTACGTTTATCCTTTTTGTAGATTTTGGCCTGAGCAACTATATGGTTCAGGAAGGCTCCGTTGATGAGAGTGTTTTGCCCCTTTATTTGGGGAACACTTTGGCCTTTAAGACATTTACCTCACTGGCTATTTATGCACTCATGCTTATTCTGATGCCTGCCAAATTTGATTTAGCGATCAGGAACATGGTTATTGTCTTTGGGGTGGCCAGTGCGCTAAATGCCTTAGACAGTTCGGTTTATAACTATTTTCAGGCTAAGCAGCAAATGTATTATGCGGCAGTGTACCAATTCTTATCGACGTTTCTCATCGGTTTACTGACGATCCTAGTGGTTTTAGGCAAAGGAAATGTCCTGATGATTACCTTTGCTCAACTGGCCGCGACCCTGCTCGTTTCAATCTTGCTTTATATTCACCTGAGAAGAAGCATTCGTCTTAAGTTTAATGGACAACTTCTGGTTAAGATGCTGAGAAAAGGTCTGCCCTTTGGAGCCGCGGCTATTTTTTTATATGTCTATTTTCAAATTGACATGTTCATGCTTACCTTAATGAGTTCTAACCGGGAAATAGGGATTTATTCAGCGTCCTATCGCTTGATCGCCGTACTCTTATTTATCCCGGGCATTTTGACGAGTGTGATTTATCCCATCTTGTTTCAGCTCGGGGTGGAGAGCCGCGATAAACACCGGGAAACCATCGAAAAAATCTTTAAGGTCCTCAGTGCCGTGGGAATTCCGGGCAGTGTGCTGTTGTACGTTTTAGCCAACCCTCTATTATCCTGGCTTTACCATTATCGCTATCAGGAAACAATCCCTATTATGATGATTCTTTGTTGGTTTTTCGCGCTTGAATGTCTGAGCTACTCCTTAGGTGATATTTTAACAACAACCAACCGCCAATGGACGAGAGCCTGGATTCAGGGCGGGGCAGCCCTTTTAAATATCGGGATCAACCTTTACGCAATTCCCCGCTATGGAATTTACGGTGCCAGTGTGGCAACACTTATTACGGAACTGTATATCTTTGTCATGTATTATGGAGTTGTAAGGTTAAAAGTCTATAACGTGCGCATCTGGCGGCAGCTGCCGGTTATTGTTCTGGCATCTGCGGTTATGGCGGCAGTCGCTTATTTCCTGCGTCATCTCCATCCCTTACTTTCAGGAGGAATTGCAGGAATTATTTATCTCGCAATTTTGATCAGTCTGGATCGCGACTTTCAACGCATTGGCGGCTATGTTTGGCGTCAGGCAAAACAAGTTTTATCAAATTAGAATCGAGGTATGAAATACTATGAAAATAATTACCGTCCTCGGTGCCCGGCCCCAGTTTATTAAAGCGGCGCCGCTTTCCGCGGCTTTGCGGAAGAACCATGACGAAAAAATTGTCCACACGGGACAACATTACGATTACCAGATGTCGGATGTGTTTTTTGAAGAATTGGGCATTCCCAAGCCGGAGTATTTTCTGGGAGTAGGCTCCAAACAACATGGAGCCCAGACCGGGGAAATGTTAACCAAAGTGGAAGAGGTCTTACTGAAAGAAAAACCGGATTGGGTTTTAGTGTACGGAGATACGAACTCGACCTTGGCCGGGGCTTTGGCGGCTGCGAAACTCCATATTCCGATTGCACATGTAGAGGCAGGGCTGCGCAGTTATAACCGGCAAATGCCCGAAGAAATCAATCGTGTCCTCACAGATCATCTGTCTGCCTTACTTTTCTGCCCCACTGATCGGGCTGTGGAGAATTTGGCCCTGGAAGGATTGACTGAAGGCGTAGTACGCACCGGTGATGTCATGGCAGATGCCCTTTATTATCATGCCCGGAGGGCTGAAGATCGCCAGCTGGGAGAAAATCTGCGCTATCCGGAGAAATCGTATCTGCTGGCTACGGTTCACCGCGCTGAAAATACGGATAACCCCGAGCGCTTGCAGGGGATCGTGGAAGCTTTCGCCCGGATTAAGGGGCAGATCATTCTTCCCCTTCACCCCCGTACGAAAAAACTTCTGCAGGACCACAATATCTCTCTTCCGGAAAATGTTAAGCTGATTGAGCCTGTGGGCTATTTAGAAATGGTCCTTCTGGAAAAAGGAGCAGAGCTCATTCTTACCGATTCAGGGGGAGTTCAGAAGGAAGCCTACCTCTGGCGGGTGCCCTGTGTGACGATGAGAGATGAAACGGAATGGGTAGAGACAGTGCAAATAGGCTGGAATACCCTTACAGGCGCTTCTGCTGCTAAGATTGCGGCCGCAGTTGCCGGTTATCGCCAAAATCCTTTACCCCCTTATCAAGAGAATCTCTATGGAAACGGCCGAGCCAGCGAAGAAATCGCAGCGGCTCTGGAAAAGCAAAGAAGGTGAGTTGGGTGAGCAGCCGTAACGAACTTGGAAAGATTGGGATTTTTGTAGCCGAAGAGTTAGAGAGAGTCTATCAGGAGCTGACAGCACTGATGGGAATTCCCGCACCTGTTTGGCTAAAGGAGTCTTTTTTAGCTTGTGATGTTGTTATCGTGGATGGTATTTCTTTGGAGGATTTTAAAGCAGCCGGAACAACGCCACTAGCAGGAACAAGCCCCTTGATTATTGTCTGCGGACCAATACAAGGAGAAAATCCCGGTCTTCGTCTTGAAACCTTGCCTTTTAATCTTGGTCAAGAGGGGACACGCTTACTCATGGAAGGGCGGGACTATACGGAAGCGGGAGTAGAGGAACCTTCTCTCGATCTGATGCTTGAGACACTCCGCAGTGTTTTGCGCCGGGAAGTAAAAAACTATCTGGAACTTCCGCCGAAGCCCTGGGGCAATGCTTACATTATGACTCTTACTCACGATCTTGACATTTTAAGTCTGAGGGAAATGCCTATTGCCCGCACGTTTTTAGGGTATTTTTACCGCAGTTCCCTTGTCAACTGGAAACGTTGGCGCTCAGGCAAGGTAACGACCTCGGAGTTTCTCCAGACCCTTTGGGAAATGGTTCGCACCTTGGCGGCGAAACTTGGTATGGGCCAGGATGTCTGGCAGAGAGCTTTACCGCTGCTCCTTGATTTGGAAGAACGCTTGAGCGTTCGCTCGAGCTTATATTTTATGCCTTTTCCGGGTAAGCTCGGCCTCTTGCCGCAAGCGCTGCAAGACGGCAAAAACCAAGGTGAAGCTGAAGTGTACGCTCCTGCCAATCGGGCCTCTTTTTATGATGCTGCTAAACACCGCAGAACGATAACCCGCCTGGAAGAAGAGGGTTGGGAAGCCGGAGTTCATGGTATTGATTCCTGGCATTCGGCCCCGGCGGCCAGAGCTGAGTATAAGCGAATTTCGCAGCTGACGGGACAGAAGGAACTAGGGGTGCGGATGCACTGGCTCTATTTTGAGACACCTGCGTCTTTCCAGGCCATGGAAGAGGGCGGATTTTTATATGATGCTACCTTTGGCTATAATGAAGTTGTAGGTTTTCGAGCCGGAACCCTACAGCCTTACCATCCCTTAAACTGCCAGACTTTATGGGAATTACCCTTACATATTCAAGATGGAGCCCTTATGGCCGAAGAACACCTTGATTTAACACGGGAAGATGCTTTCAAGCAAGCGAAACCGGTCTTGGCCTGGGCCAAGCGCTTCGGCGGAGCGGTCAGCTTGCTTTGGCATAACCAGAGTTTTACAGCGCCTCGTTTTTGGGGAGAAGTTTATGAACAACTGATCGCTGAAGGGAAGCAGGACGGTGCTTGGATTGCCATCCCGCGCCAGGTGCTGAAATGGTTTGGTTTGAGACGGGAAGCTGAAGTGACCTTGACTAAGGAAGGAGCAAAATGGCAGGTTTTTTGTACTCAACCTGGTGGAGAAGCCAATGATGGGCCAGCAGATACTCCCCTGCCTCCTCTGCGAGTCCGGCTTTATCTTGATCCAGGCAGGATCAAAGAATGTTCTGTTGCTTATGAGGCGGGTGAAGGGTATATCGATATCCCGGCCCAACCCCTGGTAACCTTAGAAGTGGAAGGAGATGAACCGCGGTGATGCTGGTTCTGCAATGGTGTTTTTTTCTCCTCAGTCTGGCCGTCGTCGTATATTGCGGCTGGAAAAAGCCAAGCGCCTTAATCTCCTTTTTGGCCGGAGCCGTTGCCTTAGATGTCTCGATCAGGTGGTTTCCCCCTCTCGGGGGAATCGGTTCCCAGATTAACAGTTTGGCCCGCCTGTTTACAGTAGGGATTATAGCCGCACTCCTCTGGTCTCTTGGGCGGAACCCTGAGAAACGTCGGGAATTAAAGAAATTGTTTAAGCAACCGCTGACCATTGCCTTGTTGATTTATATCGCGGTCGGTGCTTTCAGCATTGTTTACACGATCAGCAAAGCCGATACGATCATGGGCGTCATCCGGCTTAGCACCATGTTTTTGCTGTATGTGGGCGTTTATCTGCTGGCAGAAAAGAATACCGGTCTGCTCCCGCTGAAGGTTGTTCATTGGATGGGAGTGGCTCTGGTTCCTCTGACAATCTATGAAGGGGCAACAAAGCATTTTCTGTGGCGGGGATATTTAGCCGAGGGAATGATTGCCCGGGTCAATGCGACCTTTGTCGATCCTAACATATTTGCCCGCTATCTCGTTTTAGGGATTGTGGCTAATTTGCTGCTTCAATATCTGTGCCAGGAGTCCCGCAAGCGGTTTCTCTACCTGGGAACACTCATAGCTTTATTAGGTGCCTTAGCCATTACCTTATCCCGCAGCGGCGTGGTGACCCTGGTGGCTGTTTTAATCCTTATGTGCCTGCTTATTCCCCGCAAAGGAATACTTCAGCCCATTGGCGTACTGGGAGTTATCGGAGTAGTGATTGCGGCCCTCAGGCCGACGGTCTGGAACCGCATTTTGACTATTCGCAACGGCTTGGGAGCGTTAGATGAGCAGCGTGCCTATCTGTTTAGAGTCTCCTTTGCCATGTTTCACGATCACCCTCTATTCGGAGTCGGTTTAGGCGGATTTCAGAAATCGTTTTTAACGAATTATCCGAGCTACAAGACAGTCATCCCTTATGTACAAGGGGTAACACTCTCGCACACAACGATCTTGACCATTGCGGCGGAATTAGGTATAGTCGGACTGACAGCCTTGGCTTTAGTTTGGCTGGCCATTTTTAGAAACTTGTGGAACCTGCGCAAAAGCAGACAAGTCGAAGCAAGTAAAAGCGGCGTAAGTCGTCCTGAATTTTATAAGGGCACTGATCTTAATAATGCCAACCTTGAGGCTGCAACAGAAAACACTGGTAAACAGGAAGCAGGCAGCGGAAAGTCAGGTTTTCCTAGAGACTATTTATTGGGTGTCGGCTATTTTTTATGGATCGCCGCCGTATTTATCAGTTCACAGTCTGAAGCACGGTTTTTTGAAGATCCTATGATCTGGCTCAGCATGGGTATGATGGTACACCTGTTGGTGGGTAAAGTTGGGAGTGGAAATAGACGTGAGTTTAACGATACAGCCAATTGAGCGTAAGGAATGGGACGATTTCCTCAAAGGAATCCCTCAGGGATCACTGTTCCACCGCTGGGAATGGCAGGATATTATCGAAATAGGTTTTGGCTTAAAGGTTGACCGACTGGGCCTTTTCGATCAAGAAGGGGTCTTAAGAGGGCTGCTTCCTTTGGCCAAACGGAAGATGAGTCTCTTAAAGTTAGCCGGAAGTGCCTTGTCCGGAGCGGCAACCCCTCACGCCGGACCTTGGGGAGCAGTAACGCTCCAAGACGTCCTTCCGGCCCTGGAAGATTATTTAATGAAGAAACATATTGATTATGTCGAGGTTAGACTTCCGGATATGGCGGGGAAAGAAATTTTCGAAGCACAGGGGTACACCGTCGAAGAATTATTGACGCTGGATCTGACGATGCCCCAGGATGAGGAAACATTATGGGCCGGTTTGGAAGTACGCTGCCGCAACGCCGTGCGCAAGGCAGAAAAATCCGGCGTCGAAGTCTATGAACCGACGACGTTGGCAGAGTGGCTGGATCCCTATTATGAGCTTTCAGTCGGCGTTTATCGCCGCCAGGATAAAGAGCCGCCGTTTACCAAAGAATACTTCACAGCTCTCTGGCAAAAACTATATCCGCCAGGAGATTTAGTCGTTTTGCTGGCTCGTTATGAGGGCAAGATAATAGCGGGAGGTATTTTTCCCAGGGATAAAAATGTCGCCTATTATTTAGATGGGGTATCTAATCGGGACTACAGTAAACTAATGTCCAATAACCTTGTGCAGTGGGAATATCTCAAACGGGCCCAAGCCTTAGGGATTGAACTTTATGATATGGTAGGTGCCAACATTCCGAGTATCGCTAAATTTAAGAAAAGCTTTGGCAGCACAGAGCGCAAATATCTCTATGCCTACCGCAATCGTACTATGGCGGCCAAAGTTGGACGGTCAGTCTATGCCAAGCACAGTGATACGATTAAGAAATTCCTCAAACGCTCCTGATAAAGCTCCCCTTTGGCTAAGCAGGCGTGTCATGTTAAAATGGAGTAGAACATTTACCGAGGAGTAAAAAGGAGCGGCGTTCCGATTGCGTATTTTAATGTTAACCCAATATTTTCCGCCGGAGTCCGGGGCAGCACAAGTCAGGCTTAAAGAAGTTGCTAAAGGACTGCAGGCCAACGGTCATCAAGT
This sequence comes from Desulfosporosinus sp. FKA, assembly GCF_002196785.1. NCBI lineage: Bacteria > Bacillati > Bacillota > Clostridia > Eubacteriales > Desulfitobacteriaceae > Desulfosporosinus > Desulfosporosinus sp. FKA. The sequence goes on from NZ_NAHZ01000032.1 coordinate 358,640, forward strand.
GACGGTGGTTACAGCTTTCCCGAACCATCCCAGCGGCATCATTCCCCCCGAATATCAAGGGCATTGGCGAATGAAAGACGAGGTCGATGGTATCCCCCTTTGGCGGACCTGGATTTATCCTGTTCAGCGGGGACGTTTTTGGAAACGTCTGCTGAACTATTTTTCCTTCGTTTTTTCCTCCTTTTGGGGCCTAAGCAAAGCCGGAAAACAAGATATTTTGTTCTTTGAATCACCGCCTTTATTTCTGGGCATTACAGCCTTAATCTATGGCTGGTTTACCCGCACCAAGATTATTATGAATATCTCAGACCTCTGGCCGGAATCAGCGGTGGCCCTGGGACTGGTCAACAGCCGCTGGATGATCGGCGCCGCCGAATGGCTCGAAAAGCTGCTCTACCGCCGATCCTGGAAAATATCCTGTCAGACGGAAGGAATACGTTCCTCGCTATTGGAACGAGGTGTACCCAGCCATAAAGTGACTTTTTTACCGAACGGAGTGAATTTGGATCTTTTTGCCCCGCGGGAACGGGATGAAGCACTGGCACAGAAATTGGGCATTAAAAAGGATGACTTTGTTCTGATCTACGCCGGGACAATGGGTTACGCTCAGGGATTGGAATCGGTGATTAAAACGGCGGAGCTCCTCCGAGAAGAACCGGGGATTCGCTTTTTATTTGTCGGTGACGGTACGGAAAAACCCATGCTGGAAGGTTTAGTCAAGGAAAAAGGCCTAGAGAATGTAAGCTTTGTTGATTTTCAGCCCGTTCAGGAAATGCCAAGATATTTTTCTCTGGCTTCAGCAAGTATTGTTCCGCTAAAAAAGAATAAACTATTTGCAGGAGCACGTCCTTCGAAAATGTTTCCCGCCCTGGGTTCAGCAGTTCCGGTGATCTATTCAGGAGAAGGCGAAGCAGCCGATTTGGTGTTATCCTCCGGCGGCGGCGTTGTTGTTGAACCGGAAAACAGTGCTGAATTAGCCCGGGCGATACTGGAATTAAAGCAGAATCCGCAGCGGCGGGAAATGGGGCAGCAAGGACGGAAATTTGTCCAAGAGCATTATGCCTGGAGGCAAATAATTGTTCATTGGCTTAAAGAGCTTGGGATATAAACGATACTTGGCATATAAACAATAACTAAGCGTTAACACGTTAGACTGGAAGAACAAACACGAAGACTTGAACTAATGTTAAGATTGAGATCATACTTCATGAGCCAAAGGTAAGAAATAGTTATTAAAGAATTGATACTATAGAGTTTGTCCTTGATTAGGAGGGAGACGTTATAATGAATCAGCGATCTTCGGCATCCGTAGAGAGCCTTAACGCTACCTATCCCCAGTGGCAGCTTGTTTTAAAACGGTTGTTAGATTTTGTGGTCGCTTTAATTCTCCTTGTACTTATATCGCCGTTTTGGCTGCTCATCGTCCTCTGGATACGCTCAGATTCCGAGGGGCCTGCCGTATTTACTCAGACCCGGGTGGGTTTACATGGTAAACCGTATACGATTTACAAGTTTCGCACCATGGTTCAGAACGCCGACGCCTTAATCAAAGACAAATTGGCCCAGGTTAAGGACCTTGAAGGATTTGTATTTCAGGAGAAAGATGATCCGCGAATCACCCGCAGCGGGCGGTTCCTCAGAAAAACGAGTTTAGACGAACTGCCTCAATTGTTAAACATTCTGCTGGGCAACATGAGTCTGGTCGGTCCGCGGCCGGAAGTGCCGGAAATCGCCAAACTTTATACGCCCGAGCAGCGGCAAAGGCTTAATGTTCTGCCCGGAGTCACGGGACTGGCCCAAATCAACGGCCGCAGTGAATTAACCTTAGGTGAAACCATGAACTACGACTTAGAGTATGTTCGGACCTGGAGTTTTTGGCTGGATTTAAAAATCCTCTGGCAAACGGTTTTTGTAGTTTTCAGTGGGAAAGGAGCCTACTAAGACCGGAAACCGGAGGTGCAGACAGTTGAACGGACGCTAAGAAAACGGATCTGCTGATTATATACGCAGCAACTGGAAGGGGGCTGTGACATTTTAAGGCGATTTCGCTCCACAATACCAGTGAAGCGAGATCGCCTTTCGCTATCTGAACCCACTTTTGATTTTTAATGTTAAGTTTCTAGACATCCCCTTTCTTTATTTTCCTGCGTTGGCTTTCATTCTCCAGCCTTAAGAAGATATCCATAGAATCATCACAAAACGGACATTAAATTCTAAGAACTCCTTGCTATGATTTAGATACGAAAGTTACCCAGCTCCAATGATTTGCCTTATTGGCTGATGTCTAACTTACGGTTATTAATTCGTTTAATGGGCAAGCTATTTCTTGAAAATAAGGTTAAATCTGCAAGTGAACAAACGTAAGGAGTGTCTTACAGTGTTAAACAAAGAACCTCATTATTCGCCGGAGATTGAGGTCGAACCATTAAGTCCCTATCATATTCCTGAAGTTGCTCAATTATATGAGGAAGTGTTTGGCGATCATTTCTTAGGCCATATGGGTCAAAGATTTTTGAGACCCTTTTGTGCCCAATTTATGAATTCTCCTACTAACTATGGGTATGTCGCCAAAAACAAGGGCAGAATCGTTGGTTTTGTCTTTGGGACAATCAACAGACGGCCTTTTTCCCAGTTTTACAGGCAAAATTTTTGGAAGCTGGTTGCTTTGGTTCTGCTCCGCTACGCTAGAGATGATTATGTCAGAAAACATCTTAGAAATAGAATGAACTATGTTTCGGAGGCCCTCAAGTCCCTTTTTTGCCTTCCAGCAAAGGAACTTCAAATTTCTCCGGAACGCAGCTTGTTTGCTCCGGCTAGAATCCTGGCCATAGGTGTTGCTCCCAACGTTCGAGGCTTGGGTATTGCTAATCAATTAACCGGACATTTCTGTTCGCAAATGAAACAAGAGGGCTTTAAGAAAGTTGGCCTGTCAACGCTGCCCTGGAACGAGCGCGCCATCCGCTTCTACAAAAAAGATGGCTGGATTGTGGAAGAAAGTAATGATTCTTCGGTCAGCTTTTTGCGCTCGATTGGTTAGAACAAGGTTCAGCGATTGACTTAAGAAGTAGTTTTTTGCCTTAGTACGGAATTTAACCGGACTAAGGCAATTTATTTTGGGGTAGAGTCCGAGTTCACTTTGTTTTTCCCCCCGGGAGGACTGCCCTAATTCTTGTCGAATATATGAGTAAAGAAACAAGAATTAGGTTGGAAGGGGAAGAAGAAGGAAATGTTTTGGCGCCGATACAAAAAGTTTTTGGCCATTTTTATGGCCGTGCTCTTTTTTATGCAGCTGGTACCGGTCAGGACAGCTTCGGCAGCAGTAGATAAGACAGCATATTACACTGAAATCGGGCAAAAACTTGAATACTGGGCAGACAAATATAATATCCCTCCGGTACTTTTGAAATCCATTGCTTGGATGGAAAGCGGCTGGAGGCAATATGAGCTCGATGATTCGGGACAGCCTATGCTTGACCATCCTTTAATCGGGAAGGACGGCATAGGAATCGGGATTATGCAAATCTCGAGTTACAGTTCGACCGATACAGCGACGATTGACAAACTGAAAAACGATATTGACTATAACATAGAAATAGGCTGTCAATTACTTAATCAAAAATGGCGGGCTGCGCCTAAAATTGGCAACGGTGACCGCAATGTTTTGGAAAACTGGTATTTTGCCGTCTGGGCCTACAACAACTGGGGCTCACGCAACAACCCTAATTTCCGAACAGGAACTCCGGCTTATCAGGATTCGATCTTCAGCCTCATGGGTCAAAAATATAACAGTGCAGTTACCTTTGCACCCGGGGCCGCCACGTACCCGGCGAACCTCCTGCCCTCTGTCAATCCGCCCAATAATTCCAGCCGTTACAGCACACCGGCGGAAACCCATACCGGCGACCTGAAGATTGATCAGGATCAATTGCTTGCGACGGGCGGCGGCAGCGGTGGTGATGCCGCGAATGGTGATTATTGGTTCAACTATGCCCGCTGGGCCTCCTACTATGCTCTTGGTTTTTACAATACGGCCTATGACAGCTCCACGATTGCTGATAAAACCGTTGTTACGCAGAAAATCCAAAGTGCTCAAACTAATCTTCTGGCTGAAGCCGATTCCCTCATGCAGGAAGGGAAGGATTCCTCCGATGCCACTGCCGCTAAATATTATTGGACAGTTCTCCAAGGGCCAAGTTTGAATCAGGATACTGCTTCCCGGGCTGCCACAGGTTTAAAGAATGCCCTGGGGAAATTACTGGATGAAGCCGACAACTTGGTTCAGACGGGAGATGCTTCAGGAGCTAAAAGCGCGGTTCAAGACTATGAGACAGTTTTACAAGGTTCCAGTGTTGATGCAGATCTTGTTCAGCGGGCAAACAACGGGCTTCCCACTGCCTATAATAAGCTATTGGACGAAGCCGACAAACTGGTCCTTGAAGGGACAACCGATGATAAAGCCACTGCGGCGGGTTACTATCAAACAGTTTTGCAAGGCCCTGGTTTAGATGCCGCTCTTACACAACGTGCTCAGACCGGTTATCAGGCAGCCGGCGGCTCGGGTTCATCAAGCTCCGGAACAACTCCGTCTTCAGGCTCAACTCCAGGGTCTAGCTCAGGTTCAACCTCAGGTTCTACTTCAGGCTCGACTCCCGGCTCAACATCGGGTTCAACTTCGACTTCACCTGCGCCGTCACAGACTGCGGGTGCGGCAATTACCCGGCTTTACGGGACCCATGCTGAAGATACGGCAATTAAGATTTCCCAAGAAGGCTGGGCTGATAACTCTGCTCCGGTTGTGCTTTTGGCCCGGGTGGACCGCTTTCAGGATGCCCTGGCGGCAGCCCCTCTGGCCAGAAAATTAAAGGCACCCCTGCTTTTAACAGCCCCTGACCAACTGGAGAGCAATGTCTTACAGGAACTGAAACGCTTGGGCGCAGGGACAAAAGTATTTGTTATCGGGGGAGAAGGGGCCATCAGCCCAAAAGTAACGGATGCCCTGACCCAGGCCAATTTGCCCTATGAACGTATTTATGGGAATTCCGCGGCCGATACCGCTGCGGCAATTGCCAGCAGAATGGGGCCCAGCACGCAGGTTATCCTTGCTTCGGCGACGAGCTTTCCTGATGCTTTATCCGCCTCGGCTCCGGCTGCTGCCTTGGGGATTCCTATCCTTCTGACGGAACGGAATACGCTGCCTGACTCAACACTGCAGCTTTTGCAAGATTACAAGGTAACGAAAACGATTATCGTCGGCGGGAAATACGCCGTTTCCACAGCCTTTGACAGCAAGGGCGGTCCCTTGGAGAACTATGGGCCGGTGCGCTTGGCTGGGGAGACAAAATATGATACGATGATCAAGATTGTAAACTATTTTCAACAAGACCCAACAACGTTAGTTATTGCGACGGGCGAAACGTTTCCGGACGGATTGGCGGGAGGAGCTTTTGCCGCCGTTACGGGAAGCCCCTTGCTCTTAATTCCGCAAGGGAGCTTAAACGCTGATACAAAGGCCTACCTGAAGGCTCAAAGCGGAAAAACAACGAAGGCTTATATACTCGGCGGAACAGGAGTTATCTCAACGTCTACTGAGCAGACTTTAAAAAGTCTGCTGACGTCTTCTTAATTCTATGGAGAAGAACACGGGGGTTGATTCATTGGCACAGCAATATAAAAGGCTATGGATAACAGGCCTCCTGTTCTTCATAGCCTTAGGCATTGAGCTTCTATATATAAAATCCTATCCGGTACGCTATTTTATCTCTCCGGACGGCTATCTTTACTCCAATATCGCTGAAAATTTTCTCCAGGGCAAAGGCCTGATGAACACGGTGAATTTTGCGGAAGGCGTTAATCATGTTGTCCAAGCTTTTCCTAAGACGCGTGACTATGTGATAGGACCGGTTTACCCTCTGCTTTTGGCCTTAATTTATGGAGTTTTCGGTTTTAAAAGTTACGCAATGGTAGTTATGGTTCTCCATGGTGTGCTTGGAGCCGTCAGCGCGGTACTTGCTTTCAAGACCGGTGAACTTCTGTTCGGTAAGAGGTATGGTTGGATACCTTACGTCTTGACACTTGGTTACCCCTTGTTCGCGTTCTGGGGGATGTATGTCTTGACAGAAACGACGTATGTTTTGGCCATTTGGCTGTTCCTGTATTATTCGGCGCGCTATGCCCGCGAAATCAGCCGCCCTAAACTAACGACTCTTTTGATTTTGGGAGTGGTGATAGGCGTTTCCAACCTTGTTCGTCCCTTGCTTTTGCTCTATTTCCCGGTTCTGGGATTTTGGATATTCTGGATGAAAGGCTGGCGGCTGAAGCAGGCGCTGCGGGATTTTATGCTGATCCTCTTCATGACCGTTGTAGTCATGTCTCCCTGGTGGATACGTAATGAGTTGAAATATCACCAGTTTATAGCCGTTTCCAATTACGGTTCTTACGAGTTTTATTTAGGGAATAACCCGCGAACGATCACCAACAGTTATTTCGTCATGGATCAACCAAGCTATGACCCGGCAGTCAAAGCAAGGATTGACAAACTTCCTCTCCTGGAGCAGGAAAAAGAGTATAAGAGTCTGGGAGTTTCTTATATTTTAAGCCATCCAGTGTTGTTCCTGGAGCGCACCTTTGCCAAAGAAAAGAATCTGTTTTGGCAGCCCGTAAGCCCCGAAGACGGGCAGTCCTATAAAATGAAAGGGTCCTTCCTGGACAAGTGGTATCTGCTTTTAGGCTTAAGCGGAATAATCCTAAGTATTATTTGGCTGAAGAAATACAGCTTTCTTTTGCTTTATATCCTTTACTACAGCTTTATCGTGAGTATGATCTCAGTCGTTTCAGGTGGACGCTATCGCCTGCCGGTGATGCCGGCAATGATTTTGCTGGGGTCCCTGGGTTTTGTGCTGCTCCTTCAAGGAGCCGGGAAGCTGCTGGGAAGACGGGGAAGCGTCCAGAGGAGGTTGGCATAAACGATGTCGCGTGTCCAAATCGTCGTACTCTTTATGAGTATTTTGGTCACAGGTTTTATTATCGAACAAGTTCGCCAGCGACGTCTGGCCGTGGAATATTCTTTAATCTGGATTGTTGCGGGTTTCGGCATGATTTTTTTATCCTTGTGGAAAAACGGGATTGAATACTTGGCGGAGCTTATGGGAATTTACTACGCACCCTCCGCAATTTTCGTAATCTTCGGGGTCTTGGTCTTTATTCTTTGTGTCCATTTTTCTCTGGAGATATCCAGATTGAGTTCTACGAATCGTGTGTTGGTGCAGAAAATTGCCTTACTTGAAGATGACTTAAGAAATTTTCAGCAGAGCCCTCAGATAAAATCCACGCAAATCAGGAAGCAGAAACAAGCAGCGGAAATTAGTCCGCATAAGGACGTGTAAAAAGAAGGTATGCAACGAATTTTAGCGATTGTTCCGGCCTTGAATGAAGCTCGGAATATCGGCACCGTGGTGGATAATCTAAAAGAAGTATCCTCTTGGCTGGATGTTCTAGTCATCGATGACGGCTCGACAGATCAAACGGCGGAGGTCGCCCGCAGTCATGGGGCAAAGGTCATTTCCCTGCCTGTGAATTTGGGAATCGGAGGAGCAGTACAAACTGGGTTTCTCTACGCCGTTAAGAACCACTATGATGTCGCTCTGCAAGTCGATGGAGACGGGCAGCACCGGGCTGAAGAGATCCGGAAATTGACTGAGCCCATTCTCAGGGACAGGGCCGATGTCACCATCGGATCGCGGTTTTTGAGCAAAACGGCCTATAAATCCTCCTTGTCCCGGCGTATGGGAATCTATCTCTTAAGCAAAACGATCCAGTCCGTCGTGCGCAGGAAATATACGGACCCCACCTCAGGATTTCGCGCCTATAATCAGAAAGCCCTGCGTATGGTCTCGGCCCATTATTCCACAGACTACCCGGAACCCGATGCCATTGTAACCCTGGTCAAAAACGGCATACGGGTAATAGAAGTCTCGGTGGAAATGGACGCTCGTATTTCAGGCAGCTCATCAATCACCCCCTTTAAAAGCGGGTATTATATGTTCAAGGTTAGTTTAGCCATCATTCTTAACTCAATGATGAGCCGGATCTGGCCCGATCAATAATTTTTTGGGGACAATCCAGCAAATCATGATATAATTATCTCAATCCTTTGTTTGGGAGAGGAGATTGATAGTTTGAAAGCAACTAAAATCGAAAATAAGGACATCCTTGAAGCAGTTAATTCAGGTTCATCTTATTTTGAAATTGGTAACCGGAAATTTTTATTATTCGAAGTCGAACAATATCCGGACAATAATGATGCTAATGTTTACGAAGTAACTGATGACGAGGAAAAACGACTGCTATTAGAGGCTTTAGAAGGAGATAACCCGATTCTTTCTGATCCAGAAATTGATAAAGCGTTAGGTTCTTTATGAAAATCCACTGGAGAAGATCAGCGGTTGATTCGCTCATATCAATACTATTATCTATTGGAAAATCTGGGCCGTACAAAGTTTTCTATCGGCTTGAAAAAGATGAAATTGAAATTCTCCTAGTTCGTCATCCTCGACAAAATGAGATTTAATACACAAATCCGGAGAAATATTATAAACAATAAACAGAAGCTGAACGAGTTCACTGCAAATATGTACTCGAATTTTGCCCCAAAAAGCCGCCACTATTTTATTCAGTAAATTAGTGGCGGCTTTTCTCTTAGCGCAAATACTGCTTAAGGAGTGGGAAGATGGCGTTAGAGCTTGCAGGACTAAGTGACCAGTTGAGTGACCAGGCTCCGATTCCGCCAAGTCCATATTGGTTGAGCAGGGACAGTTTAGCGTTCCAGCTCTGAGCATCGTCGTAATAAACAGTATGGTTTCCGGCTGAATCCGTGTAATTGAAATAAGGGACTTGAGAGGAATCTCTCTGAATGGGTCCTTGCGCTAAAGCCTCAAGTTCGGCCATACCGCCGGCTTTGCGCTGATAGGTGGCGTCGCTGCCGCTGCCCGTAGTCCACCAGTCATTGCCGTAGTAAGGGATACCGAGGAGTACTTTATGCATATCAACACCTTGACCTTCAGTGTATTGCATAACCTTGTTCATCCAATCAAGGGGCGCAATAGGCCCGGGAGTTGAATGGCTGTAGTCATAGGTCATAACATCCAGGTAATCCACGTTTTGCGCTAAAGCAGCGTAATTAAATTCTGACAGCCAAGACTCGGAGCCTGTGCGAGCCATAACCGCTTCAATGACTAACTTGTTCAGAGGATGAAGTTTAGCATAGAGTTCTTGCATAAATTGCGTAAGATAGGGTCCTGTACTGCCGCTGATGAGTTCAAAGTCGATGACAATTCCGTCAGAGTTAGTGCTTTGGATTAAAGCGACAATCTTGTTTTCCAAGGCTGCCCGAGTAGTTGGTGAAGACAAGACTGTGTCCACAGTTTTGGGAGACGCCCAGCTTGACTGAATTACGGGCAGAACCTTGAGATCGCGGGCATGGACGGCGCTTGTGAATTGAGTATAGTTTTCCGGGGTGGCATCCCAGCCCCCGGTTACATTGCCATTGGCCGCGTCATCAAGGTAATACCAGCTCGGTCCAATCAGGTCTGCATAATCGGTAGCCGGTGAAGGAATTGATTGGAGCTGGCTGAGCATTCCCTTCGCTCCGCTGAGCCCGCCTTGAGTAAACTGCAGGGAAATCCGGGGCTGCACAACTCCCGTACGCAGGATACTTTCCATCTTGTAATTAATCACGCCCCACCCCCCAAGAATCGTAAAGGCAGTGCCGGAAGATCGTTTTTGATCGAGATAAGCGGATGTATAAGAAGCTAAGGGTTTTGAAGGAAACAAAAAGATCGGAGAATTCGTTTTTGCCGCGAGGGCCGCACCTGCTAAGGCATCGGGGAAATTTTCGCCTGTGGCAACATAGACATGAGAACTGTCAAAGGGAAGCTGATTTAGAACGATACTATTTGTTTCGTACTGATCATATCCGGCATAACGGGCGGTAACAGTAACCGGCTGCGGGAGTTTCGCCAGCTGGTCTTCTACGGTTTTCTGAATAACAGCTGTTCCGCCGATCAGAGTAACCTGCCGGACGCCCATTTTGGCAAGAGCCGAGGCGGTGTCTGAAGGTAAGGAATCCGGACGCGTCAGTAAAATCGGTATCCCGTGAGCCGCCGCATAAGAAGAAATACTTAACGCATCGGGAAAATGTTCACCATTAACGATGAAAGCTTGGTCCGAGGTCGGAGTCGCCACACCGGCAATCGCTGCAGCAGTTCCATATTGATCCGTCCCAGCGAGACGTGTCGGCGTAATCCCCTGGTCGATCAGGGTTTGCTCAATAGAACTGCTTAGAGCAACGGTTCCGCCGAGCAGATAGACATTTTTCGTCCCCAGTCGTTTCAGCTCGCTTAAAACAGCAGGATCTAAATGATCGGATTCTGTAAGCAGCAAAGGTCCATTTACTTTATGCGCCAGAACAGATCCTGTGAGCGCATCCGGGAAGTTTTGCCCTGTAGCGAGGACAGCAACGGGAGCTTGATCCCAACCGGCTTTGGAGATTTCTATGGCCGTATCGTAGAGGGTATTGCCGTAGATTCGGTCTGTGACGGAATCAGTAGGAGCGGCCTGGGCTACAAGGGAATGAAAGGGAACCAGATTGCTTATAACGGCTAAACCGCAGATAAGGGCAATGGTGCAGGAGACCAGGCGGAATTTGTGTTTGCTGGTGCTGTATGGCTGATTGTGATTAGTTATCTTAGATTTTCTTGTGAAGAATTTAATAATCCTTCCCCTCCTTTACAGGGATTTATTAACAAGCATTTGGCTGCCACTAAGTATTCGTTACAAAAATGAGAAAACCTGCCGAAATTTAGATAAATCCAACTGCCAATATCAAAATAATTAGGGAGATTGTAGGAGATTATTTTCGGCTCAGGGCAAAAAAGGGAAAAGGAAAGTGACGATTTTTGTCGAATTAATCGTAAGCATTAACTCGTACATAAAGAGGTGGAAGATATTCGTAGTATAAAAAGTTCCTTAATTAAAGAAGTAACACCTAAAATTAAATATCTCCTCGTTCCTTTTTTAATAATTGGATTGAATGTGAGTCTTATACCCTTGTCTTTAACAAGTCAGAACCATCTTACACCGCGAACGTCACAAACTCAAAACCAAATTTTAACTCAATCCCAAACCAGAACTCAACCTCCGTCTCAATCTCAGTCTCAGTCTCAGTCTCATAGCACAGTGAAATTAGCCGGGTCGTCTTCGGCGGGAGCAAGCTCTGTTTCCTCACACACCTCGCAGATTGTCGTCTCCTTAGCCTCTAAAACCGATGTCACAAAGCTGGCCCAAGAATTTAAGGCCACGGTTTTGCGTCAGGGACCGCTGAATTTTGCAACGCTGGGGTTTGCTAAAACGGTCAATATAGCGGCGATGATCACAAGCCTGAAAAGAGTTCCCGGGGTACTCAGTGCTCAGGAAAATCATCGTCACAAGATAGCCGGCGATTCCTTGACCACCTTGCCTTCTGATCCGTATGTTAAAGATCAATGGTCCCTTGTGAACGGAGATGTTGCGGGAGCATGGGGTATGGGGGCAACAGGCAAGGGTATAACTATTGCCATCGTAGATTCGGGCATAGACCTTAACCATCCCGATTTAAAGGATAATATTGTCCCGGGGTACAATGCGATTACCCAGAGTGATGCACCTGGGGCAAATCAAGATGATAACGGACACGGCACCCATGTTGCCGGAATTGCTGCAGCGGAGAGAAATAATGTAGGCATTGTCGGGGTGGCCTATCAGGCGAAAATTATGCCTATCAAAGCAGTCAGTTTCGACGGCGATGGCTATGATGACGCCATTGCCAGCGGAATCGTCTGGGCTGCCGATCACGGAGCTAAAATTATTAATCTAAGTCTGGGATCAGATGATGAAGCATTCTCAGAGGTGATTGGTCAGGCCGTCCTTCACGCCTATAATAAAGGATGTTTGCTCGTAGCTGCCGCCGGCAACTTCGATCCTTCCTCGCAAAAAAATCCCGGGGTCACGTATCCTGCTTCAGATTCGCATGTTCTGGCTGTTGCGGCAACGGACAAAAATAATGACGTTGCTCCATATTCGGCAACCGGTCCGGAAATCAGTTTAGCCGCCCCAGGCGACAAAATTACCAGCGATTGGTGGAGTTTGGCTGAGGGCTCAGGCTATGCTGATGCCAGCGGAACATCGATGGCTTCACCGTTTGTGGCCGGTGAAGCGGCTCTTATCTGGGGGCAGCATCCGAAATGGACACGAGACCAAGTCGTTGAAGCGCTGGAAGCCGGTGTCAAAGATTTGGGAACGCCTGGGCGGGACAATGATTACGGTTACGGCTTAGTTGATGTTGCCCGTGCCGTAACCCTGGCCGCGCAAACCCAAGAAACTCTGCCTTCACCGGCGGATGTCAATAGTTTGGGAGGTAGTGTCGAGACGATAGATGGGTCTGCTGCCTTAACACTGTCAGTTCCTCCTCAAGCCTTCCCAGCATCAGCAAAAGTTTCCCTGACGTCTGTCGCAATCCCGGAAGCTCTTCCGAACGAAGCAAGGTTCTTAACGCCGGCCTTTGACATAGAGTGGGGAAGCGAGACACCGAAAGAAATGCTTGCTTTAAAATGCAGTGATCCTTCTCTGAACGAAATGCAAAACACCGTTATTTATCACTGGGACGGCGCACGCTGGATCGCCTTAGGAGGAGAACTGCAAAATGGGGAAATTAATTTCGGCCTTTTTAATCCGGGGATATATGCCGTGGGAACAATACAGGCCGCCAATCAGTCAGTCCAGCGTTTTGCAGGCACAACGGCCGAAGGAACGGCGATTCAGATTGCACAGGCTGCCTTTCCTACCGGAGCAGATACGGTAATCCTCGCTCAAGCCAATCAATTTCCGGATGCATTAGCCGGTGCGCCTTTGGCCTATAAGCTCCAGGCTCCGATTTTGCTTACCCCCAGCTCCGGACTCACACCTGAAGTTCGCAGCGAAATCCAGCGCCTTGCTCCCAAAACCATCTATCTTTTAGGCGGCCCGGTTGCTCTTTCAGCGAATATTGAGCTGGAACTTCAGCAAACCTACACTGTAAAACGCCTTTACGGGTATACAGCAGAGGGTACGGCGCGGGCTATTGCAGAAGAACTGGGTACAGAAGGACGAGCTGTGATTGCTAATGTCAATCATTTTCAGGATACGTTAGCCATTTCCGCCTGGGCGGCGCGTCAAGGAGTTCCGATTCTGCTGACTGGAGCAGATGCACTAGCAGAAGAGGCGCAAACAGCGCTTAAGGAACTTAAGGTTTCCAAGACCTTGGTCATTGGCGGAACGGCCGTTATAAGTTCGGCCGTTGAAGATCAGCTGCCTCTTCCCCAAAGAATTGCCGGTAATACGGCCTATGATACTACAGCTGCCGTTTTGCAGGCGTATCCGCCAAATTCTTCGAAGCTGGAATTAGCAACGGGGGAGAACTTTCCCGATGCTCTGACGGGAGCAGTCAGGGCGGCACTGCAAGGTTCGATGGTCGTTCTGGTTCCGACCAGGACAGAGCTGCCTTCCAGTCTTATTACTCTGCTCACTTCGTGGAAGGGTAAGCAAATAGAGGCTTTGGGAGGGAAAGTCGCACTTCCTGATGCTGTTGTGCAAAGCGTGGAAGCATTACTTTCGTAGGTGTGGGATAAAATACCACATTTCTTTGCAGGACATCGGTCATTAATATCGAATTACAAAGTATTTTGTAGAAAAGGAGAGGTCGTTAATGTGTCACATTTAAAATGGAAAGTTATGGGGATGCTGCTTTTTGTCTTCTGTTTCCTGTTAGGGCTGCAAAATACTGCTCAGGCATCGCAGTTGAACTTTACAACCACCAGGATTTCCGGGGTGAGGCAAATAGACACTGCCATACAAGTTTCTCAGGCAGGGTGGCAGCATGCAGATACTGTCTTATTGGCGAACTGCGATAACTTTCCCGATGCTTTGGTTGCAGCGCCGCTGTCGCACGAGTTGGATGCCCCTATTCTTCTGACTCAGAAGCAGGGGGTCGATCCCTATGTCATGGATGAAATTAAACGTTTGGGTGCTAAACAGGCTATTCTCTTAGGAGGAACAGCAGCTTTAAGCGCTCAGGTGGAAACGGATCTTGAAAACGCCGGGATCTCTAAACCAGATCGAATCTGGGGGCAGGATCAATACGAGACGGCGCAAAAGGTTGCTGAACGTGTTGGATCCAAAGGTCAGGTTATCCTGGTAAGCGGGGAACAATTCCCGGATGCTCTGTCTATTTCTGCTTACGCAGGAAAGACCGAGACGCCGATACTTCTGACAAAAGCCAACACAATGCCTGAAGCTACGAAAGAAGAACTTGCGGCCTTTCAGCAAAAAGGTGATACCCATACGATTGTCGTCGGCGGAGAAGCGGTGGTGTCCAGTTCCACGTTGACCGGACTGCCGGATGTCCAGCGAATTGCCGGTCAAGACCGCTACGAGACTGCGGCGGAGGTCTATGACTTTGCTCAAGACGATTTAACCGCTCCCAAAACATACGTGGTAACCGGGGAGAATTTTCCCGATGCCCTGGCTGCAGGAGCTCTGGCCGCCAAAGAAAGCGCAGAGCTTATTATGACTCAAAAGGACGCCTTGCCGGGAGCAGCCTATTCTGTGCTGTCTAAAGCCGACGAAAGTTCGAATTCCGCAGTCATTATCGGGGGGACAGCCGTTATTTCCGATCAAGTCAAAGGGATGCTCGAGGGAACGATACCGCCGCCTTCCTTATTAGCAGGAATGAAGATTGTTGTCGATCCAGGTCATGGCGGCCCGGATACGGGAGCTATCGGTCCATCAGGCACCTACGAAAAAAATAACACTCTGGCTGTTGGGCTTGATTTGGCCAGTGTCCTGCGCTCCGCAGGCGCACAAGTCATCATGACCAGAAGTACAGACGTATCTCCGGCTGTCGGACAATACTCCGAACTTTCAGATCTCCAGGCGCGAACGAAAATAGCGAATGATGATAACGCGGATCTGTTTATCTGCATCCATAATGACTCCTTCAGCAATCCGAGTTCCAACGGAACAACAACGTATTACAGTTCAGCCAGTTCCGCAGCCGGCCAATCCAAGACGCTTGCCGACAATATCCAAAGTGAGTTAGTTAAAGAGATTGGTTTATATGACCGGGGGGTAAAGGATGCACCCTTTTATGTTATCAAAAACACGAAGATGCCGGCAGTTCTCATTGAGGTTGGTTTTATCTCCAATCCTACGGAAGAGAAGCTCTTAGGATCACCGGATTTTCAGCAGAAAACGGCTCAGGGGATATATAAGGGTATTTTAAAGTACAAAGGATTCTAGCTTTTTTTATTAAAAACTAAAACTTTGACTGAACCACTTGTAACATCTCTGAAACCTCCTCAACAAAATATTTATGGGATGTTAACAGAATATCCACATTTAAGATGATATTTTGTGGTATACTCAATTAGCTCATTAGTTTTTTTTATGTATTTTTTTTGGCTAATGGTGGAAAACTAATGGTTTTTAGTGTAAACTAAACTACATTGATAAAAAAAGTACTAACTGCAGATTCGAAACCCGTCCGAGAATGAGGTTTTAGTTTGAAGACCTTAAAAAAAATTCGGACAGTAAGCAGGAATATTAGTTATTATGGAGAATACATATAGCTAATGTAGACCCTTTTTTGTGGTTTCAAATTTTCGATGCGGTTCTAAAGGGTAACCTGGGCGGATGAGATATCATCTTCAGGGGGGACGCTCCCGCTAAAGCTCAAGGTCTACTTTTAGATATTGCGCAATGTCTAAAGATTGTGCTACTCATGTTAAGGGGGTGAGGGACGACTAAAAGACGTCCTTAGGTAAGGAAAAGAGATAGTCATTCACCAGACAGAAGAGATCCAAAGACGAGAGGAGATATTCACTACATGAAAAAAACTAAAAAAGCCTTAGCATCTTTAGCTATCGCTGGAATGGCCTTGACGACAGTACCGTTCAACGCTTTTGCTGACGGTGCAACGACTACAGCGCCCACAATGCCCACCCGTTTGGCAGGTACTACTGCAGCTCAAACTGCAAATGCAATTGCCGATCAAACAGGCTGGACTGGTACAGCAATCCTTGCATCCTCTACTTCCTATGGTATGGTTGATGCTCTCACAGCTGGACCGCTCGCCACTTACTTAAAAGCTCCTATCCTTTTAACCGGTGCTGGAAGCACACTTGATGCTGATACCAAAGCTGAACTCACCAAATTGAACGTTAAAACTGTTTATGTAACAAGCGGAACTGCTGTTATTAAACAATCAGTTCTTGATCAACTCACCGGCATGGGCATTACAGTTGTTCCCCTCGGCGGTATAGACCGTGCTGCAACTTCCGTAAACATTGCTAAGAAAATGAGTGGTGTAACCAAGGTTGCGGTTGCAAACGGAATTCCTGATGCTCTTTCAATTGCTTCTATCGCTTCCGCTGCTAATGAGCCGATCCTCTTAACTGACAAAGACTCACTTCCTGCCAGCGTTTCTTCCTATTTAGCTTCTAACTCAGGAATTACATCTTCAGATGTTATCGGTGGAACAGGAATCATCAGCGACGCAGTTAAAGCACAATTACCAAGCGCTACACGTCATGCAGGAACCACTGCCTATGACACCAACAATCAAGTTATCCAAGACTTCAGCTCAGCTCTGAAATTCACCAACGTATTTGTTGCTAACGGTGAAACCAGAATTGACGCTCTTGCCGGAGCACCCCTCGCTGCTCAAACCAGCTCACCGATCGTTCTTACGAACGGAACTGCTCCTGCAGCTACCACCTTTGTACATGGCAAACTTGATAAGAATGCTGTAGTAACAGCTCTCGGCGGCGAAGCTGTTGTTCCTGAAAACGTACGTACCGCAATTGTTACCGGTCAAACCGGCCCGAACAACAACGGTCCGTTATCCGTAACTTCCGTAACAGCTACTGCAGCTGACAGCTTTAAAGTTGTCTTCAACCATGCACCTGCTGATACTTCAAAAGTTACTTTCGACGTAGAAGAGTTCAACACTCCTTTTACAGTAACGACTACTTGGAACTCCGGTAATACCGAAGCTACTCTGCAAAATTCAGCAGCATTTCCACAAGGCACCTACACCGTTGATGTTAAAGACGGCTCGACAGATCTGGGAAACACCTCAGTAACTGTTGATCAACAAAAGATCGCTGCTATTAACATCACAGCTACCAAATTAGGTGTTGTAACTAATAAAGATAACACCCAAACAGGTTATGCAACCTATAAAGTATTAGACCAATACGGCAACGATATTACAACCGGTGGTTTGGCTAATAGCTTGAACTTCCAAAGCGGCGTCGGCAGCATTGATGCTAAAGACGGCTTGCTCACATTACACTCCAATGTTCAAAACTTGATGCAATTCTCAACCGTTGTCATCACCGGTTATGATTCAACTTCCGGTGTATCAACGAGTGCTACCTTAAATACATCAACCCAAGTTGGTACCTTAAGTGATTTCCAACTCGGCCAACTTACCAATGCTGACGGCAAGAAATTAACCGATGGAGATTCCAGCGTATTCTATGCCAGCTATACCGCTAAAGACATCAGCGGTAACCCAACAACTAACTATGATTTGATTAAAGGCGGCTTGATCCTCCATTCCGACGGAAATGGCAATGATAACCTCCTTACTACTTCAAACTCATACGTACAAGCCAGCGTTGAAGAAGATCCCAGCGATTCCAACAAAGCAGTTATCAAAGTTATTGTTAACAACACTTCAGGTAATTCCCTGACAGTGGACATGCCGACAGTAATTACGGCTATGACTTGGAATGGAACAACTTCAACTCTGAACACAACCTTATATAAATCTTCGAAGATTGACAGCTTTACCATTATGGCTCCTGCCGACAGCATTGCTGTTGACGAGTGCAAACAAATTCCTTTCCGTGCTTTAGACCAAAACGGAAAAGAACTGACCAAGTATTCTGATCTCAGCACAACTGACCTTACCATCACGAATGCATTCTTGAAAGAAAACTCTGATGGAACTGCCAGTCTGTGGTGCGGTCCGAAAACCGAAACAGGATTTGGCATTGACGGACAACAAGTTATTACAGCCAATACTTCAACCGGTAAATACAGCTCCATTACTATCAACATTCAAAAAGCTGCTAAAGCTGATACCTTACAATTAGACCAATCCGTAGTGGCTACCAATATGCAAAGCGGCGCACAACAAGGCGTTGACTTTGGTTGGAACTACGGCGGCTTCACCGTAAAAGACCAATATGGCCGCGTCATTGACATGCAAGGTAAATACCAAGGCGGCGAAGGAACAACAGCTGATCCTAAATTCAACTATCAAGTTGTAGCGTCTGCTACCGGTGATCTTCAGGTTCTTGGTTCGGATTCCGGCGAGAGCTTAACGAATGGTTCTCCAGTAGCTTACGGCGGAAATGGTATTCGCATTGTGGCTAACCCTGGTTTAACAGCTAATGGTGGTTCCGGCACAGTTAAATTCTCTTTAATTAACCTTGCTGATCCTGCACACAATACTCCGGACACCGCAATTGATACCAAATCAGTAACTATCTCCGTCCTGAAAAACAACGATATCAAGGACTACTATGTTGATACGGTTAAAGATCCAATCTATGTTGCTGATGCTACTGATGAGGCTTCAGCTACTGGTAGACAAAAAGCTTATGCAGCTGAACCATATGTCTATGGTAAGTCTTCAAGCGGTTCAAAAGTCATCTTGGCAAATGGTTCTGTTCTCGGAGCCAGTGTTGACAGCAAAGACTTCTTTGCCGCATATGTTAAGGATTCTACAGACTCGAATTGGGAGCCTTATGATTGGGAAGATGTCTATGTGTATGGCAAGAAATTAGGAGACAACGTTACTTCTTCCAGCACGACCTTAAGCGTAACGATTAATGGTGCTGATGGTGTAATCCACTCCGTAACAACTCCTATTAAATCTTCAACAGCAGATCCCATTCCATCAGGTATCTATGTATCCGCAGCTACCTTTAAACCAGGCGTTAAACTTAATGATTTAGGTGACGATGCTCAGGTCAGCGTTGACTACCTGAAGGATAATACTCTTCTCGAAAGATTTGATACCTCCGGATCTAGCACTGGACGTTCTCCTGTATATATCTATGCTAAGGATCAATATGGCACCAAAGCTATGGCGTTGTCCTATCTCAGCATGACAGTAACCAGAGCTGGTTCAACAACTGCTTCGGCTCCTGTCGAATTGACTGACGGCAGAATCCCTGCAGGTACTAATCTGCAACCTGGTGATAAGATCACATTGTCTGGCGTTGCTTCAGGATATGCTAAGACCCTCGATATTGAGGTTGAACCTAGCGTAGGCAGCTCTACTGATACAACTGCTCCTGCCGTAACAGGCGTAACTACCGGTTCAACTTATACTTCCGCTGTTACACCTGCTAGTACTGCTACTGACATCGCCAGTGTAACCCTTACTCAAAACGGAAATCCAGTTGCTAACTATACATTGGGTACTGCAATCTCCAACGCTGGTGTATATGTTCTGACTGTCAAAGATACTTCCGGAAACACAACAACGGTTAACTTCACTATTAAAGCCCTTGCTGCTAATCAATTGCCAGGAACCTTTACCTCAGCATTTGGCCAAACCTATGCTAAAATTACATTACCTACAGGTTACCAAGCAGTAACTGCTGTAACTGTAGATGGTGCTACTAAGGTTAGTGGAACGGATTATACAGTAAGTGGAAATACTTTAAGCCTTCTGAACGTTACTTCTACCAATGTAGTTACTGTAACGGTTGATGGAACAGTTTATACAGTTGTTGGTCAATAATTAAACAGAATTAGTTAGTTTTTTAATAAACTATAAGACAAAATCAAGTACTGAGGGGGTGCCTCTTACCCCTCAGTACTCAAAATCTTATTTGAAGGAGCACTAAAATGAAAAATAAGTTAATTGCGGGAATGTCGAAAATCGCCATTGCTACCGTGCTTTCTACTGCTATGGCTGCTACTCCAGTATTTGCAGCGACAGGCGATCTTTGGAATGGCTCCCAAGATGTTGGCAACGTTGGTCAACTGATATTACAGCCTACAAAATTCCTTGATCTAGTAGCTCATATGAGCAACTATAAATATGAAATTAACGGAAACTTATATGATGCTACTGCAGCAAATAATGTTTTCCTGAGCAATCCAAATGCTGCTTTAGCTGATGTTCAATCAAAGATTGCTTCTTCAGTAACTGGAACTCCTGTTCCTACACAACAAGCTTTAGCAGTTGCTTCGGTAAGTGCTATTAACGTGAAACAAGTCAAAGTAACATTTAATCAGGCAGTTGATTCAGTGTCTGCACAAACTGGCGCTAATTATACACTGTCAGGCGGGACGTTGCTTGCTGATCCTAATGGTGCCGTTCTTCAACCAGATGGAAAAACAGTTATTTTAAATGTTTCTGGTGCAGGGATGGCTAACTTTACCCAGGAGACTCTGACCGTAGCAAATGTCAAAGACTCAAACGGAAAAGTGATGACAACATCCTCGACAAACTTTACACCACAGGATCAAGCAGTTCCAACGGTAACATCTATAACTTCGTTAGGTAACCAAAATGTCAATATTACGTTTAGTGAGCCAACACAAAACTGTGAGACCTTCACAGGTTCAACCTTCAACAATATTGTACTTGATGGAACAGCGTTGACTACTTCACAGGCTTCAGCAACGTATAGTTTAGATCATACACAATTGACACTTGCCTTTACCGGTGGATTATCACAGGGACCACATACAATAGCAATTAAGCAAAATGGAACTGCAAATGATGCTGCATCATATGCAGGGTATAAAGTACCATCAGTTTCGCAAACTGTTACAATTAATGCTGGAACCACTGCACCCTCAGTCGCAGGAATAACGGCAAATAGCCAAACAAGTGTGACAGTTAAATTTAGCGAGCCAGTCAATATTAACACTTCTGCTGATCTGGCTCATTTTTACTGGAATACTTCAAATAGTGCATCCGATAATTCAAAGACCGCTGATTCAATAACACAAGTTGATTCACAAACATATACAATTTCATTTACTGGTACCAATAAGCCTTTGACAGCCGGAACTGACTATTTCTTTGTAACTGGCGTTGCTGATTTTTCTGGCAATCTTTTAGCTGGTAACGTTGCAGCAAATACTTATGGTCAGTCAGTTACAGTTACAGCAAATGCTCAACCATCACTTACAAGCGTGACAGATAAGGATACGACGCATGTAGAGGTGTATTTCTCAGCTTCTATGGATTCTTCAACCGCTCAAAACGCTGGGAATTATGTTGTAACTGATAGTAAAGGTAATACTGTCACTGTTAGCAACGCTGCTTTTGTTGCAAACACTAATCAAAAACAAATCGAGCTTACTACATCAGCCATGACATCTGGTTCGTATACAGTTGCGATTAATAATGTCAAAGATGTTGTGGGTAATACCCTTTCTGCTCAACCTGCATCGATCACTGTTGTTGACACATCTGCACCTGCTGTATCTACATTTGGTTTTGAAGGACAGTCTGTTGTTATTAATTTCAATCGTGCGATGAGTGTTAGTGGAACATATTCAGTTTTAAATACTGCCGCTTACCAATACAAAACGGCCGCAGGTACTAGAGGTGCTTTACCATCAGGTAGTACGATAGTACCATTTAACGGCAATCAGTCTGTTCGAATTACATTACCAAGTACTACTGTTCCAGCCACTGGAGATACCATTTATGTTGGTGGTATTTCAGGCACAACTTTGAATACTGTTGCGGACGCTGCTGGCAATCTCTATGTTCCAGATTCTGGTTCTGTACTGACTACAGCTGCTACAGCGATTGATATCAGCGCTGGGACTCCGAGCTTAAAAGTTGTCAATTCTTCAACACTTAAATTAGTTGAAGCTACAGGAAATGCATTTGGTACTGTGTCTCCTTCTGACTTCCAAGTCACTGCCGATGGTTCGACATGGGTTACCCCTTCTGCAGTAACAATTGATTCAACTGATACTACATCACATACTCTATTATTCACATTCCCAAGTAATGTAACACTAACTGCTGGTAGCACGACTACAGCTGGAGTACGTACTGTTACAACCGTATCATCGTCAACAACCGATATCTATGGTACAAAGCTTGCCTCTAGCAAGACAGTTGCAGGTACTGCATCCAGTGCGATCGCTCCAGTTCTATCGGGTGCTACACTTGTTAGTCCGACAGAGGTAGACGCCACATTTAGTGAAACTATGGCTAGTCAAATTGGTGGCGCTCTTGAAAATTCAATTCAAATTGTACAAGGAAGTAAGGTATTAACGGGCTATAGCGCAACACCAGTTCAGGGTGCAATTAAGGGTAGTGTTGCTTCAGGAGTCAATGCAATAGCGTTCACTCTAAACGCTGCAGATGCTCTTGATCCTTCTCAACCAGTAACTGTTCGCACGGTTAGCGCCGACTATATGCAGGCTAAAGATACGAATGGTAATCTTTTGGCAGCTAATACAACTGGTGTAACTGTGTCTACCTTTGCTCCTGTATCTGTTGCTCTTAGTACCACTTCTCAGTTGAAAGCAACGGATACTTTCACTGTTACGTATAATAAAAATGTTGATCCTACTTCTATTATTTCCGGTTGGGATGGTTCAACCCCTAAAACTGGTCTTACAATGAGCTTTAATTCGGATGGTTCTGCTACAGTTGGTGGTACAAACCTTGGAACATTCAAAGGTTTAACCGTTTTGAATACTGGTACTGCAACGGTACAAGTCTCAATGCCCACAACCACATCAGTTGTAGTAACCGTAACTACTGTAAACGGAAGCACGAATGTTACTGAAAACGGTACACTTACTTATGTACCAAGTACTGGCATTAAGTCACTCGCTGGTAATTCAATATCAAGCACAAATGCAACCGTGGCAGTCGATGATTCTCCATATGTTGCAAGTGTATCATTAGTTAATGGAACTGGTACAGTAGGTACTGCCGAAGCAGGTGATAAGATTGTAATCACCTACAGTGAACCTGTGTCAATTGCTGGATTAACACCTGGAGCTGCAGCTATTGCTTCTACAACAACTCTTGGTGATACTACAACTGCAGGAACTATTGCAGGAGTGGGAAGTTTTGCTACTCCAGGTGGTGTTACGGTTGCCACTGGCGGAAATACTGTGGCGCTTTCGGCTGATGGTAAAACTCTGACCATTACCTTGGGTACATTTACTGGAACAACTGTTGCTCCGTCTGGAGTATTTACGCCTGTAGCTGGACCGACAGATAAAGAAGGTTCGTCGAAGGCATTAATCTTGACTATCACTCCAACTGCAACAGGTGCTTTCTAATTAAATCACGAAACGTTGTCTTATAAACTACCTTAATGTAGTGAAATAGGCGAAGACAGAAGGCTTTAGTGAATCACAACAAATGTGGTCGCTAAGGCCTTCTTCTTTAATTGTCTTGTCGATTAGGTACGTGAAAGTCGCACCCGTGAAAACAGCATCGAATCATGAGCCTAATATCCTGCAACCGCAATAGCTAGTAATCCTTTGAGGTTGAAGTCAGGTGAAGTCGTACCCTTTGCAAGGGGCGGGGTTCCATAAAAGGCGACTATGGCTAGGAAGACGAATCCGTTATGAGTTAGGGTAAGAAGCTGATTCTTTCAAGGATACCGTTAGCTGGGAATTGGTTCTAGTAATTGAGATACTACTATGAGGATGAAAACAATTTGCTGTTAAACTCATCTCGCTTATACCGACGAACGGAGGCCTAAGGACGTCAAATATAGGGATAGACAAGACGGAACGTTTGAGAGCCTGCAGGAAGAGGAGAGCTAGCTCTGATGAACCTGCAGGAAGTCAGCAGACCTATAGTAGTGATGAGGGCATGCCGTATGCACCACCCTGGTAACTTGGTGGGAGGATAAAACTTGCCGGAGCGAAGGGGTCCAGTCGGTGATATGTTTGGATTATGTCGAAGCTGGTCGAAATAAATGTTAAAATGTCCAAATATAGTTATATTTTGTATCATCGATGGAACGCCGTATGCGGTGAAAGCCGCACGTACGGTGTAGACCTACCGAAATCCTCTAATGAGGATAGGTAAGGAATGGTGGAATAAGTGCAACGACTGATGAGAATACAGTCCTTGCATCAAACGTAAATTGTATCTTTTCTGGAGAAACATTGAACCTGAGTAGTGCACCTGCCTCTGGTGAAACAGCATGGCTGGCACCATCGGGTATTACCTCTGCTTCATCTTTAATTGCTAATGGATCAACCATTACTTCGACCACTACTGGAAGCATTATAATCCCGACCACACCAGGTTCTTACAAATTATATATAATTAAATCTGGAACGATATCTCCAGCTTCAACGCATACAGTGACAGTTAAGGCATCCGACATGTCTACGGTGATTCAGACTAATTTGAATGGCGCAGCAGCTGGTACCTCAATTAGCTTAAGCAGTGCTCCACAATCGGGAGAAATGGTTTATATTGCTCCTGATAGCGCGTCGGGATTGTTATATAGCGGCGGCTCCGCTAATATTACTTCAATTACGAATCTTGCAGGTGATGGTTCAAGTTCATCCATTACAACACCAACTATTGCAGGTACTTATTACCTGTACTTAGTCGACTGCAAGGGCAATATTTTGAAATCAACTAACACAATCACTGTCGCTGCAGGATCACCGTATGCAGTAGAACTTCTTACACAGGGTGTAGGTGGCCTACCGATTAGTGGATTACCCACAGTTGGTACTCAAATTTCTAGTAATATTTTTGAATCCTTTTCATGGTCTTCTGGTGGCGGATATTTAGAAGCTAATATAGTTGATCAATATGGGAATGTCGTGTCGCAAAATAGTGTGAATGCTACTACTGTCACGTTTGTATCTGGGGGTTCAGGATCGTTACGTTACGACCCTACAGGAGCCAATACATTAGTTACAAGTTCACAAGTCGGTATCATCACTGCTACAGGAACGTACACAGGCACTGATGGTTTTTATAGTTTTATTTACAATCCATCCTCCTATACAACTGATATAATAACTTTTGTTCATGGAGGCATAACTACGACAGTCACAATCAATTAGTGCATCTGAACCCGAAATTGCGATAGTAAATTTGGTATAAAAAGTGATTACAAGCGTAGCTAATTCTACGAAATCAACTTAAAGTTAATAGAGAAAACATGTGGGCAGGTGGGCAAATGATCGGCACATTAGAATCTCACTGTAAAAGATCGCCGAAGTGGCTACTAAAGTTATCTATAATCCGTAAATTGACTTAAAGCCATCATGTGTATAAGAAGGATAGCAATTTTCTATCCTTCTTTTTAGAATTTGATAGTTATTCTACCTAATAGTAAAAGTATTTATTTATCAAAATTCGCTGCAAAACTTTGATAAACTCACTGTAAAAATTTCCGATAATCATTGAATATCTTAGAAAGCCATTCATAGCAACAAAGGACCAAATAGAGACTTGCTACCTAATCTAAATTAGATAGTCAGTTGAGCAGAAACGGAGTTTGCAAACTACTCAAAGTACCGAAGTCGCCACAGAAAGGAATTTGTAAAACAAGTGACACAGTGACACAACTGTCAGCATTGTCGCTACAATTCAAGCCTCACGTTCCTACAAAAGGACGTGGGGCTTCCTCTGCGTTTCAAAGAGACTAAGAAAGGAGTGAAACTAATGGCATGAATTGGTAGCCTGTTGTATAATGAATCTAAATGAAGGGAGGGAGGAGCTTGCGAGTTGTATATTCCAGAGGTGCAGTCAAGGCAATCAATAGTTTTGATAAGTCTGTAAAGCAGAGAATTAAAACAGGAATAGAAGGGCTGCTTGAAGTACCCCCAAAGGGTGATATTAAGCAGATGCAGGGTATAAATCCTCCTATTCTTCGTTTGCGAATAGGAAAATATCGGGTATTATATGAGTATACAAATCTTAATGACGAAGAAGTGTTAATGATTAAGGATATCGGATCACGAGGAGACATTTACAAGTAAGGGAGATGATAATATGTCCGCAGTCTCAAAGCAAATTATTGATATGCTTGATATGCTCCCTGAGTCGGAACAGGAGTTAGCATTCGAAATGATTAAAAGAATGGTCCTTGCATGGGACAGTGATTTTACAAAGCTGACGCCTCTGGAGAGAGAGAGGTTAACCCAATCAGAAAAAGAAATAGCTAAAGGTGAAATCGTTAGCCATTCAGACATTGACTGGAATTAAACCGAAAGTAGTGGCGATGATTAAGTAACGAAAAATGCTACTACTGCTAGATACGCTGCATGATGCGAATAATGAGGAGAAAAGAATTTGTCAAACCAAGTGACACAGTGGCACAGCGACACGAGCATCGGCTCTATTCACGCCTCACGTCCAAACAAAAGGACGTGGGGTTTTTTGTGTTTCCAGACAAATGAAAGGAGCGAATCAAATTGAACGGAAATCTTCAACAGATCATTTCAGGACAGACTAAGATCCAGTCAGGTTTTCGCCAATACTTACTCGACGACGGGAAGGCAGAAAGAACAGTTCAATCCTATGTGATCATTGTATCCCACTTTATACTCTATGTTAGAGAGAACAAGGTCAGACCGCTGTCAGAACTAACAAGGCAAGATGTGCTAGTCTTTCGGAAAGCTAAAGTTTCCCTAAGAAACAGGCTCATCGGGTCAATGTTCCTAATAGTGAATTTATATTTGGATATTACTTTCTATACTTAATGTTTGCATAGTGGTATGATGATTCTAATTATTACAAGTGAGGGTTAGTACAATGAGAAAATCATTAGTTTATACATTGTGTATTTCATCAATCTTTTTTCTATTTATCGGAATTCCTAAAGTAGCGTACGCATTTCCATTAGACGCAAATGAGACAATCTTAAGTCAGAGAGCACTGCCTAATGGAGATGAACAAGTATTTACAAAAAAAGATAATCTGACCTACATAAAACAATTCAAGCTCTCAGATGGAAACTGGACCTTAGAAAACTCACAAGAGCTTACATTACATAAATCTGGACTAATCACACAGAACACAGCCAATAAAACAGACCCCAACTTGTCTAAAGCACTCGAAGTAAAATTAAAAGCCTCTGGAATCAATGTTGGTGCATTACCAAGTTCCGTAGACTATTCTTCCTCCCCTTATCTTCCACCTGTGGGAACCCAGACAGTAAACGATTGTGCTGCCTGGTCAGCAGGTTATTATTTGCGTACATATCAAGAAGCTAAGGATCTCGGATGGGATGTTAAATCTAACGGATTACCGATTAATGCCCATATATTTAGCCCAAGCTTCATCTATAATCAAATTAATGGCGGGCAAGATAATGGTTCTGCATTTGAAGACGTCGGCAATCTATTAGAAAATGAGGGCGCAGCATCCTTGGCAGATTTCTCCATTAATGAGGGAGATTATCTAACACAGCCAAGTGCTAGTGTCATTAAATTGGCGTATCCTCATCGCATTAAACAGTGGAGATATTTGTTCTCTTCAACTGATTCGTCGAGTTTCAAGGTTGAGCAGACGAAAGAGTATCTAAACACAGGAGATCTGCCGATCATCGGCGTAAATGCCGGCTATAACTATGAATATCCGGAATTCTACAATGGAAAAAGCTTTATCACCTATGACAGGAGCTATATAGGAGCTCACGGTTTAGCCGTTGTAGGTTATGACGACACCATTCAAACGCCTGACGGGCAGGGAGCCTTTAAAATCGTCAATTCCTGGGGAACTAACTGGGGAGACAATGGCTTTGCTTACATAACCTATCAGGAGTTTATGAAAAGTGCGATCGAGGGTTTTGTCTTTACCGATTTAGTTAATGGGCGAACCGTAGACACGATTGACTCAACTGCTATCAGTGCTAAGGCTCTATCCTCAACACAGGCTCAATACTCCTGGAATGCCCCCTTAAACGCTACGGGCTATAAGATCTTCGATGATTCTTTTAATCTTATTGGCAATGTCAATTCTACACAATATACAGAAACCTTTCCCCAGGCTAACGGCGTTTACACACGTTATCTTGAGGCTTATAATAGCTACTCTGCCGATGATCCGGTGAAGTTTACTGTCGATCTGACCAATGCGCCAACTGTCAATACATCCCCACTTAATGTTAAGATCCAAAACGTGGTTCAATTCAATGTCCAATTTATTGGCAGTGGTAACTATAGTTTATCGATATTTGATCAAAATGGTAATAATGTCGATACGATGTCTAATTTGCGGACGTCTGGCGGCATGACTTCTGTGGTGTGGCCTGGAACTGATGCTTCGGGTAATCCTGTCAATGATGGACAATACACGATGAAAGTCACTGCCAGCCAAAATGGACAAGATCAAACGATTTATTCTCAGGCATTTACGAAGAAAGCCGAATCATTGACCGCAACGGCTGAAGTCAATCGGGTCAATGGTGTAATCCAGAGTGTCGTAGTCCACTTAACCCCAGGGTCAAATGGGAGTGCAACTATTGATGTCAATAATAATGGAGTAAAAACGGTAATCGCGAACAATCAGGCGCTAACTGCTGGACAAACCATAGATTATACGATCCCGCAGAGTGTCTATAATTTCAATAATGTTGACTTGACAAAGGCGACAATTGAACTAAACGTTCAATAAAAACTCTCAGTATGAGCAGATTCTACAGAAAACATAAGAAAAAAACGAAATATCAAGGTTCTATGGGGTAAAAAATTTTCGGCTAAAGGTGTATAATTTGGGTAAAAGTAGTTTTAGGAGGAAATAATGAGCAAGAAATTATTTATAAGTCCGAAGAAAATCCTTACTATTTTCATCATTGGAACCACTGTAATGGTTACACTCCCCACTCCGGCCTTAGCTTCCACAGGAGATTTTTGGAAAGGATCAACTAAAATCGGTAGTATACAACAATTAATATTGACCCCTAGTAAATTTCTTGATCTAATCGTCAATATGAATAGCTATTTCTACGAAGTTAATGGTAAAATTTATAAGGCTAGTGAAGCCAATGATATTTTTATTAAGAATTCTAAGTCTTCAATAACTGATATTCAAAATATGATTGAATCTCAATTGTCAGGGACTCCTTTAAATTCTTTACAGGCTTTAGTGGGCACCTTTGATACTATAAGCGGAGTACCAAGTTGTCAGGTTACATTACCGGATAAAACTCAGACCGTTACAAGTCTCACAGTTGATGGGGTTACTCAAGCACAAGGAGCTGGGTATAGTGTATCTAATGGTGAGGTAGATATTACGAATGTTACCGCGAATAATGTAATTATAATTACGACTGCTGATGGTTCTACATACACAGTTTTGCAAATACAAATCAGCTAATTAACATTAGTTTTTATATGATGTTATTAATGGAAACATTAATCCGTTGATTTCCTCTTGTTAGGATATGGATACCTCAAGCAACTTGAATAAGCCGAACTTTGGAGTAATTATTATGAATATAAAGGTGTAGATCGTCAATTTGTTTTTACACAAAGAATCAATAAAGCGTCAGAATAAAATTCTTTTCATCTACTAAACCCGAAAATATTTCGCGTGAAAATTCATCAAAATTTGGTCGGGTCAATTTGGGTATNTTCCACGAACGCAGTCTTAACACATTCTTGACATTTTCAGCTAATTTGAAAATAGTCCCAGCCACAAAACCATTGGTACAGGCGACTTTCAAAATGTAAGTGCTTTCAAACTTACCACGGTCTCAACGTGGGGCGATGTTGCACATTTAAGTGAATAAATTGAACTCTAAATGAATTAAATTTACTAAACTTTATTGTTAGTTCATCTAATTCTACCGTCAAACGGGCATTTCAACAGTATATTTGCCATGCGGGCAAAATCCCTCTTCGTTCAGGAATTAGTATCTCCATCCACAATACAAAAATGAGGACATTTCCTCTAGTTCTTCTCGGCTGAATACTCATACTTTTTCAAAACGATCACTGCATTATGACCCCCGAAACCAAACGAATTTGATAGCCCTATCCTCATATTTTTTCTACGAGCAATATTAGGTACATAATCTAAATCACATTGCTCATCGGACTTTTCTTGGTTAATTGTGGGAGGTATAATTCCTTCTTGCAAACTTTTTGCCAGTGCAATTGCCTCTACTCCACCCGCAGCGCCTAACATATGCCCTGTCATAGACTTATTTGCTGTTATGGGAATCTTATAAGCCTGCATTCCGAAAGCCCTCTTGAGTGCAATTGTCTCGGATAAATCACCCGGCAATGTACTTGTAGCATGGGCACTTATTACATCCACTTGTTCACTTGAAATACCTGCATCTTTCATAGCCTTATTCATCGCAAGAAATGCTCCATTACCTTCAGGATGTGAAGCAACCATGTTGTATGCATCGGAACTTAGACCGTATCCGATGACCTCAGCATAAATCCGTGCATCTCTTGACTTGGCATGTGATAAAGACTCAAGTATTATGATCCCTGCACCTTCGGCCATGACAAATCCATCCCGATTAGCATCAAACGGGCGACTAGCTTTAATAGGTTCATTATTCCTTGAAGACAGTGCCTTTGCATTCGCAAAACTAGCTATTGCCAAATCAGTGATCGCTGCTTCGGCACCTCCGGCAAATATGACATCTGCTTCACCATACCTGATTAGTCTAAACGCTTCACCAATTGCGGTGTTTCCGATTGCACATGCGGAAACCGGTGACATTGTGGGCCCCATCGCACCCCATTTAATACTGATCTGTGCTGTAGCAGCATTTGAAATCATTGCAGGCACCAAGGTTGGACTTACTCTCCCTGGTCCTTTTTCTCGAAGAATATCCACATTGTCAAGCAAGGTGTTAATTCCACCGATTCCAGATCCTACATAAACGCCAAGACGTTCCAAGTTAATTTGTTTTATTTCCAGCTTTGAATCTAACCATGCTTGATCGGCTGCAGCCAAGGCAAATTGACAAAATCTATCCATATGCCTTGCATCCTTACGACCAAATATCTCTTCCGGGTTAAAATCACGAACAATACCAGCGATTTTTGTTTTCATATTGCTAACATCAAATAAATCATTAGTAGAAATTCCTGACTTACCTGCAATTAAACCTTGCCAAAATTCTCCCACATTGTTTCCCAACGGTGAAACGATTCCCATTCCTGTGATAACTACACGTTCCAATGTTGATCCCCCCTGATAAATAGGTTTTTCTATATTCTTACACGTTAGTTATCCTATTACAATTTATAGATTATCATAGTATAATTAACACTATGAATATACTTAGGGGGGACTCAATATTGAATGATAAATCAAGATTAGAAGCATTGTCTGCATTTCTAAAATCAAGGCGCGCCAAAATTCAAGCATGTTCCGTCGGATTACTAACTGGTACTCGGAGAAGAACGCCCGGCCTAAGGAGAGAAGAAGTTGCTCAATTGGCAGGAGTGAGCACCACTTGGTACACCTGGTTAGAACAAGGACGAGATATCAAAGTTTCTTCATCCGTGTTAGATTCTATTGCAAAAGCTTTACAACTAAATAGTGATGAACGTAAGTACCTGTATGACCTTGCTTTTGAATCGAATACAAAAGTTTATGAGCCTGGGGTCATGCAGTCTAAGATTCCTTCTTCTTTAGAAAGAATTATAGCTGAGCTTAAATATTGTCCAACATTTATCACAGACCGGCATTTTCAAATTGTCGGTTGGAATCCTTTAGCGGCCCTTGTTTTTCTGGATTTCGAACTAATTCCACCCGAGCAACGCAACATGATTCGTTTGGTATTTTCAAGGAAAGAATTAAGATCTTTAGCTGTCAATTGGCGACATTTTGTCAAAGGATTTATATCCATTTTTCGAGCTTACTATGGTCAGTATGTAAATGATGAGTGGTACAATCAATTTCTACAAGAAATGTCGGATCTTTACCCAGACTTTCTGTCTTTGTGGCAAGAAAGTCAAGTGAGTATGGCTCCGGAAGTAATCATTGAATTTAGACATGCAAAAGCGGGAAGAATGCTCTTCAATATGACTTCTCTTCAAGTACAAGGTGATATGGATTTACGATTCAATATATATACCCCAGTGGAGAATTCATTAACTGAAGTGAAACTGAAACAATTAATAGATAAACATAACAAATAATCACGCCATTTTTGCCTACTCATCTAATAGTATTTAGCCTACTTATTATTACCCCCTTTTTCCAGTTGATTCCATTATATAAACTGTCGTCGTTGCTGGGTATTTGAATAATGTTTTATTGGCCGCATGCCCTGTTTGTACTTCACGTAAATTCCTTTGTGTTCCTGAATTTCCTCTGCAAGTAGTTTTCAAAGACGAGTCCAACCGTAACATAAAATAAAATAGGCATACCTCTCTTTGAGCATATGCCTTAACTAAATATTTCAATGAAGTAACACCAACGTGGGTTGACTGTTTACAAGGTCTTAATATGTCTCGGCATAAACAAAAAGCCAGATCTTAAACATCCGGCTGAAAACTACTCATGGTTTATTTCACTCATAATAAACTATTGTACAAATCACTATATATTTGTTAAAAAAAACACCAAATCTGCTGCTTGCAATAGTCATGCCATTCTTATTTTTCCAGTTCCTCAGCTATCGTTCTTAAGTTTTCAATAATACCAATATGCTGAGGACAGACCCGCTCGCAGTTTCCGCAGGCAACACAATCCGAGGCTTTACCGTTAAACCTGGTTTCAAGCCCATAGCGGCTCTTCGCGCTGGCCAAATCATTATAAACCAACTTGCGGTTATATGTTGCAAATACATTGGGAATAAGTATACCCTGCGGACAGCCCTTTACACAGTATTGACAGGCCGTACAGGGAATACTGGGAATTTCACTGATCGCTTTCCGCGCCTTCTCAATTACAGCAAGCTCGTC
Source organism: Desulfosporosinus sp. FKA (assembly GCF_002196785.1). NCBI lineage: Bacteria > Bacillati > Bacillota > Clostridia > Eubacteriales > Desulfitobacteriaceae > Desulfosporosinus > Desulfosporosinus sp. FKA. The sequence goes on from NZ_NAHZ01000032.1 coordinate 391,652, forward strand.
TTGATCAAGCGGTTTAAACTTTTCCATAAAAGATACGTTGTCCCGCACCTGGTCTATTGTCGACATTCCACTCAGAACCGTGATGATATTATCCAAAGAGGCCGCATATCGTATAGCCCATGATGCCAGCGAAACACTTGGATTGGCGTCTTCAAATATTTTTCGGACGCTTGTAGCAGGGTTCGCCAAAAGGCCGCCCTTAACCGGTTCCATCACGACGATCGGCTTGTGATGCTTGAGGGCCACTTCATAGCATTTTCGAGCCTGAATGGTGGGGCTCTCCCAGTCATCGTAATTCAGCTGGAATTGGACAAACTCCATCTCAGGATGCTCGGTCAAAATTTTATCCAGCGCGTCCGCATTGTCATGGATTGAAAACCCGATATGCCGCACTAGGCCTTTTGCTTTAAGTTCATGGACATAATCCCACATCTCAAAATCATCAAAGCTTTGAGTGCGGCTGTCCCCCAGATTATGCAGCAAATAGAAATCGATATATCCCGCCCCAGTGCGCTTTAATGAAGTCCAGATCATATTCTCGGCTTCTTCTTTCGTTTTCACAATCCAAACGGGGCACTTTGTCGCAATTTGAAAGCTATCGCGTGGATAACGGTCAACGATTGCGGCCTTCATCGCCTCTTCAGACTTTCCGCCATTATAGGCCCAGGAGGAATCAAAATAGCTGAAACCTTTGGACATAAACAGATCGACCATTTCCTTTGTCTGCTCGATATCAATTTTTTCACCGAGCATCGGAAGCCGCATAAACCCAAAACCAAGTTTCGGGATGTTTTCACCTAAATATGACATACAATACCATCCTCCAGTACTTAACATCTCTGACTACAGATTTATACTTTTTACCAAACACATTATATTGGTAAGATTATTTTAAAACTTCGAGTATACTCTATGTCAACAACAAATTGATGATCAAAAGTGTAAAATGAAAGACAAAGGCATCAGAATTTCATTGTTCCTCTACCTTTGTCTTCTATCTACGAAGTGGCAGCTAGCACCAAATAAGTGGCGGCCTTAACGATTATCAGCCTTGAACCTCCCTTGACACACGCTGTACTGAGCTTCTTTCCTATTATGAAAATGTATTGTAGAATACGGTTTCTTCAATCGGTTTTCTATGGCAATGCATCTGTTCATTTGGAGCCGCATCCTCTGCCGGGTAACCTAGCGGCAACAGGGCAACCGGGACATAATGTTCCGGTAGTGAAAATTCTTCTCTGACAGTGGCTGGATTAAAATGTGCAACCCAAGTACTCCCCAGCCCAAGTTCGACTATTTGCAGCATCAGATGTGTTGCGACAATACTAGCGTCGGCTTCCCCAGTATTATAGTTGTCATAGTTGCGTTTAGCGGAGGCAGTCTCATCATAACAGACAAGCAACGCCATGGGAGCATTAAAGTGGCAAGGTGTGCATCTCTTTAATTTTTCCAATGCCTCGCTGCTTTCGATGACAAGGATACGCTGCGGCTGAAAATTTGCGGCAGTCGGTGCAAGCTGGCCTGCTCTGAGTACAAGATCAACCTTTTCTTTTTCCACCGGTCTTGAACTGAATTTGCGAAGGGAAAATCGATCTTCTGCAAGTTTTACAAAGTTCATTTTAATCTCTCCAGCTTTCTCAATTCAAATTCATTTCATTATTCGGGCCAATTTCATCAAATTCGAGGAAATATATCTTCTAATTAAGTTTTGCTAACTTGAATTTATAGGCTTGCCTACTAGGCTGTTCATTGGCGATTTTTCAAAATCGATCCTAATATTTTGCCAATTCTTTCGGCATGATATTTTTCTGTTGCGTGTTCTTGGAAATCCTGAGGAATCTGTTCAGGTTCTATCTTATCGAGAAAACCATGTTTTCTAACAACATAACCAACTCCACATTCATGACCGTAACCACAGGTATAACATTGGGAATATCCATGTCCCTCCATAGAGTCGACTATGGCCATTTTATTTCTTAACATAAAATCTTCTATTTCCGGCCTTACAAAATCATTGTTTTCGTATTCCACACTAACAATGACTCCCAGCTTACCTGCCAAACTAAAAACTTCTCTATGCCTGAAACTAAAGGTCCTCTCCCAACATGCATGTCCTAATGCGTTCATCCTTCCAAAATAATTGGGCGCTCCGAAAACAATTGCATCTGCTTCAAGCATCTTTTCTCCTATAGCATTCCAATCATCCTGCACTTTACATTTGTTATCAGAAGCACAGAGCGTACAGCCAATACAACCATTGATTCGTTTTCCTGCAAGCGAAATATACTCGTTTTCTGGCCCTGCGGCTTCTAAAATCGCTTTTACAATCTTACTTGTCACACCGTCTTTTCTACCGCTTGCACTAATTCCTAAAATCATATAGTACCCCTTTCTAAATTGCCAAGAGCAACTATGTTAAAGGCCTATAAAAATATCTATGATTCAGAGACTAGTTTACCTGCTTTAGCCAGATCGGTTTTCTGAATGTCGTTAAATATTACGGACACAGCCTCTGGCTGACAGTTTGTAATCTTAACGAAAGCTTCTGTGATAGCTTTAGCAAGTGCTGCTTTTTGTTCAACCGTTCTTCCCACCAGCATCTGAACATTAACGAAGGGCATACTTTTCACTTCCTCTTCTCGTTTACTTATTCTTCCAACAAAATATTTGTTCTCACCCGCTGTGAACATTTCTTTCGCGTTAAAATTTAATCATTTAGAACTTCAAAATATAGATCTCTAGTTTTATAAAATTTGATGATAACTGAACTTCTTCTTGATCCTCAAATAAGAAAAACTTCCATGCTCATCATGTTTTATAGAGAATCCTTTTTTCTATACTCGTCACGCATGCAATATACGATCACTGGTTTAGCACGGTGAAACTGAACGCATTCGTAACATTTTCCATGCCTTTCGCAGTTGGTCTTTGGGCAAGGACAATTCGTCGCTTCCTGGGAGCTTTTTATCATGATAATTCCTCTTTCTTTTAACAACTGTTATTTTCTCAAAAATCGTAATTCACGTTCATTTACGACCTTGTTCCTATGATGGGAATTCCTATACGCCCGTCAGCAAGTCAGCCATCGCAGTGAAATTTGGTCTGACAACGACACTGACAGTAAGTCGCTTGGAAATTGTTTATTTCAGTATTCCCATGACTCTTACCCGAAGTATCATGATAGTTGAAATAAGCTCACTTATCCAAATAATTCTCTCCATAAATTTCTTCTTCGGAAAACGGGCTTTTTAAAAAGTAATCAGTTTAGCGTCCCGTTTCAATATGTTAGTAAGCGGTTGCCCCATATATTTTACTTCAATACCCAGTTTCTCTAAAGTATTGGTAATCCCGTAACTGTCTGTACAAGCCTTGCATGCAACCACTTCTACACCAGCTTCGATCATCATGGCCAAATAAGCCTGAAGTTCTTGGTCTTCAGATAAAAGTTTGCTTGAAGGACCCCAAACTATCAGACAGACATCTTCCCACCATCCTTTAGTTTTTGCATTAAATGTATACATAAATACCATTTTCAATGCAACTTCACGGTCCGCACTGGTCCAAAGCACAACCAGCTCGTTTGCTTCCTGTGGATTTACTGTTAAATTTTCCACGATAGATTACTCCTTTCTTTCTTGGCAATCACGGATTTTCCATAGATACTAATTAACTCGACAGATGGCAATATCCTTCATGCAGCAGAGTGATCTTGTACAAAAGAATTAACCAAATACCTAACCAAATCAGTCACATCAATTAGAACTTTGATATCTTGCTGACTTTTCATCATAAGAATTCCGCCTTCGAGCATAGCTACAATTCCATGTGCCAACTTGTCAAGCTCTTCGGACTTTGGTTGAGACGACTCTTTAATCATTCCTGCCAGCACCGGTTTCAATTTATCCACCCAAGTATCAAAAACTGCTTTTATTTTTAGCCGGAACTTTTCATCATGTTCACTCATTTCAATAGCAAGGTTTCCAAACACACATCCGCATTTAGCCTGGTTAGATATATGATTCTGAACCACCCATTCCACCATCTCATCGAACTTAATTTTCGGATCTTTTTCAGAGCCTAGGATTTCTCCCAACAGGCGCCGATTCCAATTATCAAAAAAATAATCAATAACTGCCAGACCAAACTCGTGTTTCGAGGAAAAATAGTGGTAAAACTGACCTTTACCAATCTGGGCTGCCTCTAGAATATCGCTGAGTTTAGTGTTTTCATACCCTTTTGAGTGCATCAGAGCTGCCGTTGCTTCAACAATCTCTTGACGTTTGTCTATCAAGTTCATCGCCTCCTGTACCTACCGGTTGGTACAAATTTATGATACAATATCACTAGTGCTGTGTCAAGATTTCGTCAAAATCTTATTTCCAAAATCATTGGCAAAATCAAAAATGAACTATTCTTCCAGGTTCCGTTCCCCATACTCCTCATTTTCTTTCTGATTGGTCAACTCCGCAAACTCAAAGAGCTCTCGGCACTTTTCACGCAGTTTTTTCTTGTAACGTTTGGTTGAGTTTCCCCAGACCCAGCTGTACTTATTGGCATTGGCTTCGATTTTCGTTCCGTCTAAAAAGTAATTTTCCAGCTTGATGTAGCCCTGTTTATGTAGGAGTTCAACAACTTCACTAAAAATCTCAACCAGCACATCTTTCATGCGTTCTCCCCGGAAGGTGTTGATGGTTTTAAAATCCGGGCTATTTCCTCCGCACAACCACATATACATGATGTTTTCGCGAGCTGCCTTTTCTATGCGGCGGCTGGAAAAAATCTTGTCGGTGTAAGCATAGGTGAGCAGTTTGGTCATCATGACGGGATGATAACTCGAACGTCCACCTTCGGGATATTTCGCCAAAAGAGGTTCAAGATTCATTTGATCGATAGCAGAGTTAACCACTCTGACCATATGACTGGGAGGAATTAGACATTCCAGATCCATCGGTAAACTCAGTTGATTCTGATTGTACTCTTTAAAAACAACTTGGTTATGTACTTTTTTTCCCGGTTTTGACAAGGAGAAAACACCTGCCCCATTCGTTCTTTCCTTGTCTTAATTATACCATTTTTCTCCCTAATACGCCGAAAAACCGCCGAAATCTAATGATTTCTAGCGGTTTCTCTCGGCTGTGTTTTCACACATCCCCTTTATAAAAATATATACACATCCCCTAAAACGTTCAATGAAGAAACGCCAACGTGCCTGGAGTTGCCAATATGTCGGGTTTGAGAAGAGTGCTAATCCCGTTGCTGAACTTATTATTAACACGAGACCTCTTTCTTCTTATGAGAAAAGCATCCGTAATTAGTCTGAATGCACCTTTTGACTTCTTATATTAAATTTCGATATTCTCTTCTAGCATCCACGATGGCATATATAATAACTAACTCAGTATCTTCGTTTATCTTATAAAACACAAGATGCCTATCAACAATTATTACCCTATACCCTTGCTTTTTTAAAGTCGAATATCTAGGAATACTTCCCGACTCTGGAAACTCCTGAAGACGATTGATTGCGGTTTCAATCTTATCCAAATAGCTTAGTGCAATCAACATCACCTGAATCATCTGCAATATAAAAAATGATTTCACGAAGCTGTTCCTCTGCTTTATCCGTTCGTAAGATTTTATACTTCATTCATTCTTCCTTTCCAGTAAAGAAGCACGAAGATCCTTAAACGAATCCTGAATTGGTGCTACCCTTCCACGTTTCACATCATCTTCCGCTTCCGCAAGTGTTCTGAGTAGTTCCAGTTCAGATTTCATCTGATAGTAATCTTGCAATCCAAGAACTGAATGTATCTCCTCGTCCATTTACAGTAATAATTACTGCATCCCTTGATTCTCTGCACTGCCTAGAAATTTCACTATAATGATTCCTTAAATCTGCTGAAGGTCTGATTGTTGCTTTCATGGTATCACCGCTTTTTAATATTTTATATAGTCATATTATATCTTGAAATGACTATCAATTCAATCAATTAATCACGCTCGTATATTGATAATATCCTTATTCAAATCAATCTTGTTCATTTTCATGCAGTACGACAGTCTCTGTATGCTGCATTCATGGAAACATATTTTCGATGAAAACTTACAATGAAGTAACGTCAACGTGCCTCGGGTGCTTGATTTGTCGGTTTAGCAAACACATAAATATAATCACCTGATGAGATTACTCTTTACCTTTTCTGAATCTAGAAAAAGATCATACCGCGATCACCCCAGTAACTCAATGATAAGGCATAAAATGGTTAGCACCTTTAGCAGCTATAAGGAAATACCCCGGAGAATTTTGCGCTCCGAGGTCTTAGATAATTGTGTTTATACGACCACTTACAATTCGCTTGACCTTTCCAGCCTATGGACCTCATCCAAAGGGATATTCCAGGATTTACAGGCCTCAACATCGACGATTTCCTTTATTGGGCTGCTCTCATAAAACAATACATATTCATCTTGCGGCCAGTCTTCCGCCAAATAGGAAAGTCCCTCATGTTGTTCTATGAATTCCGTTGTAAAGTATTCATCCATAAGCATTTTCTGCATGAGGAGATACTCATAAAAGGAAGCGTGCTGTGCCGTACTATGAAAAAGTATATTCCCTGAACGATTGAGTAATACGGCAGCTATGACGCCAATGGCAGCAACTCCACCGACCAATACCACTTTCGGTCCCATAATCATTTTCGCCAAACCTCCATATATTGGTTCTTTTTGGTATATTATTCTTTGAAGAGTGGAACGGGCACCCCCCGCCTGCACCTCAGAATAAATATCCCAGAGCGAAGTGGAAACTTCCGTCTCCGAAAGAGATATGTACAATGCTACTTTATAAGTTGCTCGATCTATTTTGCCTATCAACCAACCTTTTTAGGCTTTAGCCTTAGCCAAACGATCTTCCCAATAAATAGATACACCCCCCCACACCAAAATTAGCCTTCTTATCAATTTAAAAGATCCTCCATCATTGACGGCGGATCTTAAGAGGAAAAATGGCTGGTTTAGGTCACAATATATTTTATTCCAAATAGCACAAAATGTTACATTTGATGCCTTTGTCTTAAATCGCCATATACACTTCACGGTATTCTATATAATGGAATATTATATATTAATATGAGAGGAGACTTGAGATAGAATGCCTCCGGAAAATAATTTAATTTTGAAGCAATATCTCGGAAGATTTAGCCCATATATTAGAGAGGTTATATTGTAGATCGTCAATTTGTTTTTACACAAAGAATCAATAAAGCGTCAGAATAAAATTCTTTTCATCTACTAAACCCGAAAATATTTCGCGTGAAAATTCATCAAAATTTGGTCGGGTCAATTTGGGTATGTTGGTGACGTTTCACACTCTGAATCGCCATCGGTTTACATAACACCGTTCTCGTTGATTAACTTAGTTCCTACCTCACGAGTTCAAGAAATTGAAGTAACGTGAGGTATTTTATTAACCATCTCTAACTCTAACTGGAAATTAGTTCGAAGGTCAAATAAGATGCGCGCAGGATAACGCATACCCCATGAGGTCGTAGTGCCTGTGGGCAGTGTGGGCAAGTCAACCCTAAAGAATTACTTTCAATCAGACTTGTCCAAGACCTGGGGGAAAGCTCTTTTTAAGACAGACCTAAAAATGCTTTTCCCCAGGTTGGCACTGTCCACAGGCTCAGGATGAGAACTACTTGATTAATCTGAAGCGACATATTTATCTATTGACCTGTCCGAAAATTCTAATATCATAATATAAAGAGAAGAGAAAGAGTCCGTTTTGCTTGGCCGCTTAACACTCTTTCTCTTCCCAATATGCATATGAAAGCACATATACGAGATTATGATAAGATTATTCAATATATTTTGCAAGCTAAATTTTAAAACTTTATCAGCAAATCATCTCTTTCTTTGGGCCATGAAGGACTTTTCGGAGGAAAAGATTCCTTTATTAAAGCTAGCCTGCCCTAATTGCGGTGCCAAACACCCTGTTTGGGCCTATCATGACTCCTACAAGCGTTATCTGATTTCCTATGAAAACCAATCTATCACAACAGACATCCTAGACATCACCAGAATCATCTGCTCATCCTGTAAGAGTACGCACGCAATTCTTCCGGAAATCATCATCCCCTTCAGTTCATACAGCCTTCTCTTTATTTTGTCTGTGTTGAACGATTATTTCCGGTCAAGTGAAACCGTCGCCTCCTTGTGCATGAAGTATCAAATTAGTGTTTCAACATTGTACGAATGGAAGCGGCTCTTCCTGATCCATAAAAAACTTTGGCTTGGAATCCTTGAGGATATTTATCAGGAATCCATTGAATTTTTATCGTCCATGCCGGATATTAATACCTCCGAGCAATTACATACGTTTTTCTCCAACGTCCATAGTTCCTTTCTTCAGGGCAGGACCCAAACGGCTCATTTTAATTCTGGATGAATTTTACATTTTATCCCTTTTGTTTCTCCACATAATCCAGTAATAGACCTTCAAATTTAGTCATACTATGATGCTTTTGGAGGTGTATTACGTTTGAAAAACAAATTTAGCGACAAAACCGCCATTGAAATGGCCTATTTCCGGTTCTCCCTGATTGCTCCGGTGATCCAGGGCACGTTTACCGAACCTACAAAAACTGCCTACTATCGAAGGGTCACTGGAAATCCATTGGTTCTGCCGAATGGAAAAACGATGATGTATCATCCCAAAACACTGGAAAAGTGGGAAGAATATTACCGCAAAAAAGGCATGGACGGTTTAATGCCAAGAGAACGCTGTGATTCAGGAAAGACAAGGGTTTTAAACGAGGTGGTCATCGCTGAAATTTATCGATTGAAAGATAAATTTCCCCGCATCAATGCCACTCTTATTTACACCAAGCTGGTAGAGGACGGCTTCATTAATCAGCACCAGGTTTCCCTGTCAAGCGTTCAACGCTTTATCAAGCATAATGCCTTGAAATCCGCTGTTAATCCCAATCAGAAAGATCGTAAGGCCTTTGAAGAAGAATATCCCTGCGGCATGTTTCAGGCGGATACTTCCTACACCTGCTATATCAAGGAAAATGGCAAGCTGCGGCGTACCTATTTAATTCAGATCATCGATGATCATAGCCGCCTGATTGTAGGCTCTCGTTTCTTTTACAATGAAAATGCCTATAATTTTCAACGGGTGCTTAAGGAAGCCATTTCCCGCTATGGCCTCTGCAAAAAACTTTATTTGGACAATGGATCCCCTTATGTCAATGAACAACTGACGTTGATTTGCGGTTCCCTTGGCATTGTCAAGCTGCATACGCCCGTAAGGGATGGAGCAAGCAAGGCCAAGATCGAACGGAGCTTCAAAACCCTGAAGGAATCCTGGCTCTATGGCTTTGACCCTGCCACGGTGTCATCCCTTGATGAACTCAACCGTCTCCTTGCAGACAAGGTACGCGCAAGGAACACCTCGGTTCATAGGATGATCGGCGAAACCCCCATAGAACGCTATCAACGGGGTATCGACCACGTTAGGATTCCCAAAAGCAAGGAATGGCTTGATGAATGCTTTATGAACCGGGTTACAAGGAAGGTAAACCTGGATTCTACCCTATCCATTGATAAGATTTATTATGACGCACCTATGCAGTTTATCCGTTCCAAGGTTGAAATCCGATACCTTCCTGACCGCATGCAGGAGGCGTATATTCTCTTCGAAGGCAAGAACTATCCAATTTGTCAGACCAATCGGGTTGAAAACGGCCGCACTAAGCGCAATAACCAGCATGCCATTGATTATTCTAAGATGAGAGGAACGGATGATGTTTAAATCCTTTTACGGTATGACCTTGAATCCGTTTGACAAATCCTTGCCGGAAAACCATGCGTTTCAATCGAAAGACCATGAACAGATGCTCTCCCGTCTGAATTACCTTAAAAGTTCACGCGGTATAGGGCTTTTTACCGCGCTGCCTGGTATGGGGAAAACCTTTGCTCTGCGCTGTTTTGCCCAAAGTTTAAATCCGAATCTCTATCAGCTCTCCTACATTTGCCTTTCAACCGTCAGCGTCACAGAATTCTATCATCAATTCTGCCATGAACTTGGGCTTGATCACGGACCCAAGAAAGCCGTCATGTTTCGGAACATCCAAGAACGACTCCTGTACCTGTTGAAGGAAAAACGAAAAACCTTCCTGTTGGCGATCGATGAAAGCCAATATCTGAATCTTCACGTGCTCAGGGACATTAAAATGCTGATGAACACCCATTTTGACAGTCTGGACTGCTTTTCGCTCATTCTGATCGGTCAGCCTTATCTCAGCTCCATTCTTGAAAAACCGGTACACGAAGCGCTTAAGCAACGAATTGTCATTCACTACAACTACGAAGGACTTTCTCTTGATGAAACGAAACATTATATTTATTCAAGAATTGAACTCGCCGGAGCTGCACGCAGCATCCTTGAAGAAGCTGCCGTTCATGCGGTAGCAAACTTCTGTCAGGGAACACCCCGTATTATCAACAGCATTATGACCAACGCACTGATTCTTGGTGCTCAACTCAAAAAGAACACGATAGATACCGAGGTTATATTATCGGCCTGCAATAGCCTTTCTTTAAGCTAGCCGCCTTACAAATCAAAGGCATAAAACAGATTCCAATCCGGTACAAAAGGAGTACAAATACATGGAATTCATCAGAAACCCTATTACGGTAAAATTACTGGCAGTCCAGATGATTAAGGCCTGTGATGGCTATATCGAATTGCAAATTTCGGAAAAGCAACTCAAGGATCTTATGACGCATTATGCCTCTCAACATGGAAAGAAACTGTTTTCCCACAGTGGACTAAATCCTACGGTTGAAAATCGAATCGGTAAAAAGAGGTCCGCGCTGGTTAACATCATGCTTTCCGGTTTTCAAACCAAACTATGGGGTTAGGTGAAAGCATGAATACTTTTATTTGCAAGTACAAGAAAAAATCCTGGCCCGGTCTAATATCTATGTTTAAAGACGATGGTACTCATTATGAATTTATGGTTCAAAGCCGTTCAAGCATCATGGTTGTGTTTGGCAAAACATCAAGAGGCTATTTTGCCTGCATGCCGGATTTTGATGTCGGCTGTCATTTGGCGAATTTGAATGATATTTTTTGGAATACAGAAAGGCTGACTGCTGTTCTCGGCGTAGTTGATGGCGTTACTGTCGCAGCTGCTTTGCAGCATTTGTACAAAGAATTGGGTTATCCGGAGTTTTGATTCTGCAGGTCATTGACCTGTTTTTTTTTGACGTTTTCGCGATAGGATTGTGCTTTCAGAATTCTAATTTGCTGTTTTTGCTGGTTTTAGGAGAATTCTAATTTGCTGTTTAACCCGCCTTCAAAGTGCTGAACTACAGTTATATGTAAAGACCCAAATTTCTTCCAAAGGTATTATTCACTATTACTAAATCAAGGACGGAAATGGTTCGCTAGCAAATTGAACCCATTTAGGCTTTGTCCCGATACTATAATTTTTTGGTTTTTTGTTCGTCCATACAGTGCCATTGGACTAGCAATACGTGATCTCCAGAAAGTGCAAATTTTTTGGCGCCAGCAAATGGAGCCCAATGAGACTATATACTTGGAATTTATGATGATTGAACTAAAACCGCCTTATTCTATGACCCTATTGGCTACTTATGCATCCCTTGCTTTAGTAATTATTGACGCAGCTAACAGGGTTTTTGAAGTATTTGCAGGTCAAAACAATCAAAAACAAATGATTACGGATATAGACTCAAGCAATCTTTCGTTAGAACCGACTGAATTAAAAGAGATAATTAAACAGGAAGTAGTAAAAGAGCATAGTTATTCTCGAAGCAGCCGTCTTGAACCATTTAGCCTTACTCCAAGAATGTCTATTTACTATCCCGTCTATGATCATCATACATCTGTAGGTTTTCTTACTATTGACTTTCGTCACGTCGAGTTGAGTGTTAAACAATCCCTATCGCCTACTGGATGCTTCGAAAGGATCGTCTCCGAACATAGTACTTCTTACCCCTGCGATTTTTGGAGGACTCGGAACATTTATGGTTAGCTTTCTTTAAGTTGGCGGAAACCAAGTGAACATCACATTAATATACTTTATGAGAAACTATCCGGTCAATACTTGGTAACGTATCCTAGAGGTTTTTATAAAGTAGAGTTATTTCTTAATGTTCTATCAATCATTGCCCTTTCTGGCTGCACAGCTTATATTTCCGAAGAAATAAAAGAAGCTAGAGGAATAAGGAGACATCAATCCCTAAGGATGGACGCGGTAATGCTGCATTGTATTCTAATTCTTGCTAATTACGCTTGTCTATAATTAGTACAATATATTAACCTTTACCAATCAACAAAATCGCAATATATTTCCTGCTAATAGTGCCTGCACCTAGGGAGTATCTATGAATACATAAAGCAATAAAACTGTCAGCTGTATAACTGACAGTCGAAGTGTTTAGAAGATAACACCCAATGCTATCAAGATAAGGATGGCAATTGAGATTATTCCAGTGCCTATTCCATAGGTGGTGTTAGCATAATATCCAGCCCCGCAACCCGCTACAACTCGTGAGGGAGAGAATCTCCCTGGAGTAGAAGCTGCGCCAATTAGCCATGCTCCGTAACCGCCGTAGCCACCCAGCCACCGTATCCGTACATTTTCTATCCCCATTTATTTCAAATACAGTTTTCGTTAAAAACCAATATCCATGGCAATAAAATCACATTGACGAAAATTTCACCACTACATTTATTTTAGCCATTGGTATCTGTCCCTAAAGCATTAGAAGATGACTCCATCTGAATCTAAGTTGAACTTAACCAGAGGCTTAGTGGCGATTAGCCATCGGATAAAAAATTAGGGGGTTTTAACCCCCCCTAATACTTTTGAAATTGTTAGAAGATCACGCCAAGAGCAATAAGGATGAGAATGGCAATAGCAATGATTCCTGCTCCAATGCAGCCACCGCCGCAGCCACCGCCATAACCACCTCCGAAGCCACCGCCCCAGCCACCATATCCGTACATCAAATCTCCTCCTTTCAAAAAACTTCAGGTCTTAAGTGTTCGTTAAAAAACGATTCCCATTGCGATCAATAGAAGAATGATGACGACAACAATACCGATTCCGGCTCCCCAGCCAAAGCCTCCACCGCATTCTCCGCCGCCTGCTCCAAAAGCCATATCTCTTCCTCCTCCTGTTATATTTTGGTAATCACAATATACTATATGTCCGACGTTCAGTACTTGCTCATCGATTACCAGAAAATATTATAATAAATAACAGAACATCAGTTCTTCTTTAAATAGAATTCCCGCACCACCGTAGTGTTGCGGGAATACAAAGAGCATTTGCTTAGGTTATTAGAAGACACTACCCATCGCAAAGCGGTCTCAGATAAGTTCATCTCTCTAGCCATATAAAGCATACTTTAAGAATAGGAAATTCATCTAAAACACATACACCTGCTGGATTGCCCTTGAATCGTTCAGTAGTAAAAGAGTCTACTTGGAAAATATCAACCATAATTAACCTCCATTATTAGCGAAATCGAAATATATCATGACATGTAACTACGATATTCCCACAATGATGTCCAGAGCTATTGTATGTAAATGGCTCCGGACATCATTGTGGGAGTATTGTCATAAACATCATTTACCAAATTTCTTCCACTATCTCAATGCAATCTATTATTACAGGTCGACAAATTTTCTCAACTATTCATTGTTGCTGGTCCTTATAGGCTTCCTTGATTAGGTTGTACTCGGTTTTGTCATGTCAACGTTGGCAGCCAGGTCTAGCTCATCAATAAAGCAACTGGCCGTCCAACTCGCTCCTGTAATGGATGGAAAGGTGATCATATAGGTGTCGATGTGCTACTTACGAACTTGTTGTAGAGTAAATTTTGACCGTAATCCGAGGTATCGAAGAAACCTTCCACGGTGAACTTTCCGGGATCAGCAAGTCCGGCAATGAATTGTTTAAAACCATTCGGGCTGGACAACGTGGTTACGTCAATGGACGTTCGTTTCATCTGGGGGCTGGTGATCTTGGTAATTGTGTCGATAGCCGTGGCTCCAACCGTTAATTTGGCACTGACTTGTCCACACTCTCCACAACCACGACGACTGCATGGGGTCGGTTCTAATACTGTGCGCATCTTGTTGATTAAGAATAGTTTAGGCGGTCAAAGTGTTTTTCGAGGAGGCATATCCATTTTGCAATACTATGGAATTTCCAATTGCAACTTTCGGTACTTTTATCTTACAACAAACACTCCTTTCTTACTCGGGATGGTGGGTGATTTCGAAATCTAAGACTCCCTGGAACACTCGGGTTCTGACCTCCTGTAGCAGAGACGGCATCATGTGAAAATCGTCCTGGACTTCTAAACTCTGAACAAAAACACCGCCTACTGTCGTAAGCGGCAAGGTTTCCAGGAGATGGCGAATGCGTTTTTGTAAATCGAGAAGCGCCCAGGAATCATCGTGATAAAGTTCAACCATGTAACTGCTGGCGAGCATTTTATAGCTTGAACTCAAATCCATCTCCGGTTCACGCTTATAGCGGCGAAAGACACAATACGGTGTTGGAACAGGATCAAGGACAGCAATATAGTACATTTTATAATCACTGCCGGACTGAAAGTCTGGGATACTCGCTTTCATGAGGGAGTACAAACACCGTCTTCAAGGATATTAATCACCACGCTCATGGTTTATCACAAATGTTCAATCAAGGAATACTATTATATAAGGAAGAAGTTCTTATGTTGCACCAAAGGGATATGGTGTTTAGGGAATACATACCCGCAACATAGGAGACTTCTTCCGCCATTTTTTAGCTTTCATTTTGTACTGCCTTATCAATCCCTTTGGACAATTCTTCAAGGATGGCATTCTTTATTTCGCTCTTTGGTAAGTGTTGCTTTCAAATAGAGAAATTGAGTTATTTTAATTGGCTTAGGTTGGGCAATGGTAATTGGTTCAGTAAACCCTATGAATTTTGATTGCTGGGATAAAAACGATTTCGATTCATATTGTGACGGTGATTGGGATGAAGACCTGTTTTAAACTCCCGAATAAGCACTAAAACCGCCGTCTACCGGAATTACCACACCGTTGATAAAGCTTGAAGCAGGCTTGGCAAGCAGAAATAAGAGTGTACCGATGAGCTCCTCTTCTTCACCGAAGCGTCCCATGGGCGTACTGTCAAGAATCTTGGCCGTTCTGGCTGTAGGAGTTCCATCGTCATTATATAATAGCTGGTGATTTTGTTTGGTAACAAAAAATCCCGGAGCCATAGCATTAACACGAATACCGGTTTTTGAAAAATGCACCGCCAGCCACTGGGTAAAGTTGCTGATCGCAGCTTTGGCACCCGAATAGGCAGGTATTTTCGTAAGAGGCGTATAAGCATTCATGGAAGAAATATTAATGATACTGGCATCTTCTTTGCCCAACATATCTACGGCAAACACCTGACTAGGAATCAGCGTACCCAAAAAATTTAGGTTAAAGACAAATTCAACACCCTTAGGATCAAGATTGAAAAACGTTACAATATCCTTATCCAGGTCACCTTCAAGATAGTATTCGTTTGTTGTTGTTGCCCGCGGATGATTTCCCCCTGCTCCGTTAATCAGAAGGTCACAGCTCCCTAAATCAGCGTTTATCTGAACTCTAGCCTGTTCTAAACTTGCTTTATCAAGCACATCAACTTTATAGGCCTTGGCAAATAATCCTTCTGCGACGATATCATCAGCATATTGCTGGGCATTTTCTATATTACGGTCTAACAGAGCAACCTTTGCTCCACACTGGGCAATGGCTTTAGCAAACATGCTGCAAAGAACGCCGCCCGCACCGGTCACAACAGCTACCTTATTATTCAAATCAATATCAAAAGGTATTTTCACTAAATATTCCTCCTCATTTTTCCAAGAGTCTCCCAGATTCCGGTGATATAACTGGCCCCAAGTGCCCGGTCAAATAGGCCATAGCCTGGTTTACCCGTTTCGCCCCAAATCATTCGGCCATGGTCAGGTCTTAAGTAACCTTCAAAGTGATTTGCGTGGAGAATAGATAAAATTTTTACGATATCCAAGGAACCAGAATCTGAAAAGTGAGCACTCTCTTCAAAACCGCCATCATCAAGAATTTTCACATTGCGAACATGCATGAAGTGAATTCTGCCTCGTGCGCTGTATTTATCAATCATTGCATAGATATTATTGAGTCTTGAACATCCTAGTGACCCTGTACAAAAAGTCAAGCCATTATAAGGGCTATCAACGAGCTTGAGAAAACGATCAAGATTCTCTGCACTGGTGATAATCCGCGGCAGGCCAAAAATATTCCACGGTGGATCATCCGGGTGGATGGCCATTTTGACGTCAGATTCTTCGGCAATGGGAATAATTTCTTTCAAGAAATATTCAATGTTTTCCCATAGCTGCTCTTCATTGATTTTGGCGTATTGCTCAAAAAGGAGCTTTAAGTCTTCTTTTTTGTAACTGGAATCCCATCCCGGCAGGGCTAATTCGCCTGAAAGAGGATCCATCTTTTTCAGCTGATCTTTGTAATAAACCAGGGCTGTTGAACCGTCGGACAGTTTTCTATCAAGCTGGGTCCGAGTCCAATCAAAAATGGGCATAAAATTATAACAAATGCATTTAACGCCAAATTCACCTAGTCTGCGAATAGTTTCTTTGTAATTTTTAATGTATAAATCACGCGTTTGAAGGCCTAGTTTAATGTCCTCATGGACTGGGACACTTTCAACAACATCAAACAACAGGCCTTTTTCTTCAACCATTTCCTTTAGTCTTGAAATACTCTCACGACTCCACACTTCTCCAACCGGCACGTCATAGACGGCGGAAACGATGCTTTGCATATTCGGAATCTGGCGAATATACTCAAGTTTTATAGAGTCTGTTTCACCATACCATCTAAACGATAATTTCACTTTTTCACCCCACTTCTAAATGCGCCCAATGATAAATAGGGTTTCCAACAAAATAGGGTAATATATCGGCAAACACCAAAAACTTTTCTTCGTAAGAAGTGAGATAGTGGGCCCCAAAAATTGACTTTGCTATACATTAATGGGGATTAAGCATCGAAATATAAATTTCACAACTAAAAAATAGGCAAGAATAGACATATCTAAAATGACTGTTTGTTTAATAATTGTGTAGTCTTTAATTTGTTTGCAAGGAGATTAAAAGCAACATAAACAAGCCAAAATCGAATATTTTTTCTTAGTACTATCTTCCTTGTTCCGGCTTAAGTATGGGTAATATCTCCCGTTAATGAAATGGTAAATTTCACGAATCATTACAAAAATGACTATAATGGATACCATTATGTTTGTTATAAAAATAATGAAGCATATTATTTTCTCCCCTAACCAATTCTCTTGGATTAAATGCAACGTTTTTATCTTTAATATTTTTAAATTACTTTAAAAATATTATAGGTAAAGTAACGGTTAAATATCGAAACATTTGGACTATTTCACTTTAAGGTAACCCTCATCGACCAAAAATTGATGAAGGTAGATTAGCTATGTTCTTTAATAAAATAATTATGTTTTTCAGAAGGCCCATCTCCCCTTTTATATATTCACTTTTTAAGGCGAATTGTGTATAATATAAATAAATTTAATAGCGAGGTGAATCAAACCATGAAATATTCCTTTATTACGTCATTTTCTGTCGAAGAATGTGAAAATAAGATAGATCACATTAATAATATTAATGACGAGTCAATTTCCATTATTTCGAGTCCCCATCAAATTGCAAAAATCAACCGAAAAAACAACACATTTTGGACTAGTTCCCCAAATTTGGCAAGAGACGCTTTTCCTTGGATTTTCAAAGGACAATTCACAAAAACAAATGAGGGGACGCTGATCAACGGAGAATTCAGTTTGTCCAAATTTGTCTTAACCATAGCGATAGCGTGGGAACTATTAGCATTTTACGTTTTACTTACCGGTATTGAAACAAACCATCTTAAAGTAATTTTAGCTGCATTTGTAATGACAACAGGCATATTATTATTGTTGTTTGCCGGCATTAATATGAAACGTCAGATGATAATTGATTTTATCATCAAAACCTATGAAGCCAAAACACTTACCCCAAACAGTATTGATTTACCTGTTCTCTCTATTAAGTCAAGTAAAATAAGATACGTAACCGAACCCCGACGACAATAGCCGCCGGGGTTTTAATCTATTAAAAAGATGCCAGTTAAAAAATAACGGAGATTATCTGATTGCTAAGCATGGGAAATATTTGAATTATGTACCGGTACAAACACTATATATTTTTTTCATTAATGATCAAATTTCTATAAATCAAATCACTTCTTCTACTAAAACCAAGGGACTGCCAAAATTTGTTTCCTAAATCATTCGACGAAAACACAACAAGTGCGACTTTGTTTATTTCTTCTTTTTTTAAAGCATTAATCACGTTATCAACCAATGCTCTACCTATTCCTCTTCCACGATAATCCGTTTTGACCGCAGTATGATAGATATATCCTCTTCTACCATCATGACCACACAATATTACACCAACAATGATATTTTCTACTTGAGCAACAAAATTTGTTTTAGGATTTCTTTTAATGAATTTTTCAATACCTTCAATTGAATCATCTAAACTACGCATACCCATACCTTCAGTACTTTTCCATAATTGATTAACTTTGTCATAGTCCTTAACGGACATTAATCTTATATTCACAATTCTCCCTCACCATGCCATTATCTACCCCTTTACATGCTCGGCATAGGTGCCCCGTAGTAACTATCTAAAATTAAGCCATAATTCTTGACCTGCCAACGAAAAGAATCTATTGTAAACAGGTGCATTATCCTTTCCTTTCATCTTTCATGCCGCGTTTGCCGACACTCTCTCCATCTAAAACCTCCGGACTAGGGTAGATGCCCTGTTTTTCCAAAAGTTTGCGCAGTTTTTCAATCTCGCGCACAATAACTGCAGTCGGACTATATAATCCCAGCACATATTGCTGGTATTTGCGTGCCGTGGCAATGGATGCCGCTTGTTCCGGTGAAGAACATTCCAAAAGGCTGAGACGCAGGAACGTGACTTGGCCAAAGGACTCAACCCACTGCTGAACCGTCAGAACGAGATTATCGGGCAAAGGATATGTACTTAAAATTCTCAGGGTTGGCAGAACTTCGGCCGCCGGCATTCCCCGTTTCAGAGCATTCAGAAGATAGGTTTTATCCAAGCGGTATTTTAGCATCTGATCCTCCTGCACAAGCTCCGCGATTTGGCTTAGTTTCCAGCGGGCAGACCAAGAGGCGGAATGAGGCAGCAAGATTTCGAAGTTAGGTTGGACATAGGCAGTATCAGGACCGCTCATGGGATAAATTTGGTCTGTCATCTTCTTTATTTCTGCAGTCTCTGCTTCAAGCCCGTGATTTTGTAATAAATTTTCCAGGATTAACTGACCGAGTGGCGTTACCCGCACTAAAATATCCTTTTCATACTTGCCCCAATCTAATAAACCCAGAAAACGCAGGGGATCGAGAAAGCTGACGACAATTTCATAGTTTAAGAGATTACATATATCTACCCCAAACAGCTTGCCGACCAAATAACCCCAACTAGTCCAGTTAGTACAGCTGCTCAAAACAGGCAGTACTAAGAAAAAGCCCTTATTCCGAACAGCCTCAAAGTGCTCCGGATAAATCGAACAAAGCAGTTCTTCTACTTTAATACTTTCAGGCAATTCTTTTGCTATCGTTGTCAGCACCAAACGATCACCTTTTTGCCCGAGCAGGTGGAAATGCCGGGCAATGGCAAAGAGCCAGAAGAAATAGCTTTCCGGATCAAATTCTTCGGCTGATCCCGCCGGCTCAGTCAGGACTGCCAAAATACGTTTTAAGGAGTGTTTGTTGATCTGGTGACTCTGGGTGACAAGCACGTCTCCCTGATCCACCATAATCAAAAATTTAAAAAGATTATCTAAAGTGCTCAATAAATCTGATTGATAAAGCTTTTGCGGTTCAATGTCTTCATTAAATTGGACTTGAGCGTGAAGAAACCGCCAAAAAGATCGGGCAGCCTCTTCTTTAAAACTATAGGTATTCGGATATCGTCCCTCGTATAAAAAGCCAATCTTAAACCATTTTGTGAGAAGCCTTATTACCTCAGAATAACCCAGCCCCGTTACATTCCAATCTAAATAGTAAAAGCTGGCATGATCATCGTGATCATAACTGCAAAAATAATTGGTGCTTTTATCCTCCAGCCGGGCATAGGCCATGTAGGCAAAGAGAATTCGCTCCACAGCATCCATTCTGGCAAAATAATCCGGCCAAACTTTCGGCTTAAGCCTCTTTACGGGAGCTTCCTTGGGTTTCAACCGAGGTTGTGAACTTGACCGAGGAGAATTCGTTTCAGCCGAAGCCGGATTTTCCCTTGTTTCCTCTGCATAAATGGGCGATTTAAAACCTGACGGCAACTTTTGGCCAAATACGGGCCGCCACTTTTTGGATTGTTCTTGGTCAGAGGGTATCGGCTTCTTCATGGCTCGAGATCCTCCTCTATCATGATTTTATAAGCATACCCCTGTTCTGTTAGAAAAAGCTGGCGATGCATGGAAAATTCCTGTTCTTTGGTATCTTTAGAAACCAGACTGTAAAAATACGCTCGGCTTTCACCCTGCTTGGGGCGGAGAATACGGCCGAGCCTTTGGGCCTCTTCCTGCCGGGAGCCGAAAGTTCCGGAAACTTGGATAGCTACATTAGCGTCTGGCAAATCTATTGCAAAATTGGCAACTTTGGATACCACTAAGCAGTGCAGATGACCGCTGCGGAACTCTTCATACAGGCGTTCACGTTCTCGCTGCGGTGTTTTACCAGTGATTAAAGGGGCCTTCAATTCTCGGGCAAGCAGTTCCAATTGATTTACATACTGCCCGATCACTAACACCAGGTCCTCCTTATGACGCTCCATTAATTCAGAGACTTTGTCCAGCTTGCGGGGATTCTCTGCTGCTAAGCGGAATTTCCCCTTTTCTTCAGCTAAAGCATAGTCCATACGCCGGTCTTTACTCATATAGATTCGCCATTCCAAACACTCAGCCGTGGCAATCCAGCCTTGAGACTCTAAAACCTTCCAAGGAACATCCATTTTCTTGGGGCCAATCAGCGTAAAGACTTCTTCTTCGTTGCCGTCTTCCCGTACCAGGGTCGCTGTCAAACCTAAGCGGCGCTTGGCCTGAAGTTCTGCTGTGGCACGAAAGACGGGGGCAGGTAAGAGATGCACCTCATCATAAATGATAAGTCCCCAGTTCTTTTCATTAAATAGTTGAAAGTGATCGAAATCTCCACCCGCCTTAGAACGGTGAGTAAGGATCTGGTAAGTGGCCACCGTCACCGGACAGATTTCCTTTTTTTCGCCAGTGTATTCGCCCATTTGTGCGACTTCAAGGGTTGTTTTATCCTTTAACTCACG
This sequence comes from Desulfosporosinus sp. FKA, assembly GCF_002196785.1. Classification (NCBI taxonomy): domain Bacteria; kingdom Bacillati; phylum Bacillota; class Clostridia; order Eubacteriales; family Desulfitobacteriaceae; genus Desulfosporosinus; species Desulfosporosinus sp. FKA. The sequence goes on from NZ_NAHZ01000032.1 coordinate 413,177, forward strand.
CAGCCATTGTTTGACAGCACTATTATTCGTCGTCAGGATCAGAGTTTCACACTGCAGCTCCATCATTACTCCCATACCGATGACGGTCTTGCCGGCGCCGCAGGGAAGAACCAAGACGCCGCTCCCACCGCGCTCTGAACCCTGTTGGTGAAAGGATTTGACGGCTTCCTGCTGATAGGGCCTCAGGCCAAAGGACTCACCTTTGACATTTACGCTGCGCCAGGCCATGGGCAAAGGACTGCCCTCACTATAACCTGCCAGATCTTCCACAGGGTAGGCGAGTTTCATTAAGAGCTGCTTTAATTGCCCCCGGGCTTCCGGGTTGATTTCTACCTGAGTCAGAGACGGGCTTGAGAAATCACTGTTCCTGGCCTGTTCAGCAAAGGCCAGCAAAAGCTTGACCTCTTTATGACGAACAATTTCCAAAAGAATTACCGGGTCTGCAGTCGTGAGCCGGAGCTTATCTCCATCTCGCAGGAGCTTTACCAGGCCGTACCGGCCCATGAGCTGCTGAATTTCCGTGCGTACAGAATCCGGCAGCGGAAATTTACTGTAACGCTCCAGACCGTTCAGCACTTCCGCAAGTCTTACTCCACTTGAAGCCGCGTTCCATAGCGATAACGGAGTGATCCGATAGGTGTGGATATACTCCGGGCTTTTTTCCAGTTCGGCAAAGATAGCTAACGTATCGCGCGCCTCTTCGTAAAGTGGATTATGTACCTCTAAGAGAACGGATCGATCACTCTGAACGATCACTGGATTTGTCGCAGATAGCATGTTATAGTTTCTCCTCTTGGCGAATAATTTGTACTAATTATAGCATAAATTTTCGCACCGAAAGAATCATTTGGACAGTACTCATGGAGAGTGCCGTCAGATCGTTAAACATACGTTCTCATGTCTGGGACTTAGTTTTTAAAACACGGATGATTTCGACCACCACCTCAACTAGAGTTTAGTGAACTTTCTCAGCGGTACACCATAGTGATTGTTACCCATGATTTGCAACAGGACCGGTCCAACATACGGATCAACTTAGGCAGCTATAATCATAAGGTCAACGAGACTTTTACATCCGTTGACCTTAGTTGTTTGTATTTTTGCCAAATTTCTAGTTTAACTACTACTTGTTTAGCTCAATCTTAAATTTCAAATCTTCTCTTAATTCCACATTATCTAGCGCTGTTGTGCTAACGTTGTATTTCTTGTTTGGATCTAATGCTGTAAAACCAATTGTGAATTCATTAGGGTTCTGTATGTCTTTTCGCTTCACATACGTTTTAGGGGTCAATATTTTCCCAGTATTATCTTTTAAAAAGAACTCAGTTGCCTGAAAATATGGGGCTTTACCTTCTGCTGTGAAATTAATAGTGGTAGTATTATTTTCTGTATTGATTTCATTAATAATCAGCTTCCCAAATCTACCTTGAGGAAGTTCAATAGGATATACTCCATTAATTACTTTGTTTATTTCTACAGGCTCCTTAGTTTCAACACTTAGCTTTGTTTCCTTACCATCTGCATCCATCTTCACACCGCCTCCAGCTGAAGGGATAATCCTACAGGGAATAATCGTTAAATATTTAGGCATATTATTCATGGTCTCATAATCCATTTCACTGTGAAAAGTCTGCGTATTTGAGTTACTGCTTCCTCCGCCAATACCTTTCGGTATTAGTTCTACTCCCTTATCATCAAAAGCGAGCCAATAATCATAATCAAAAAGACTATCTTTTAGTTTCCTATTTTTATCCGTATAATTTCCGCTGACAAAAATAGCTGTATCGATTGGTGAAAAGACAACTTTATCGATAGTTACCTTACTATCTGGGAAATCAACTACTTTTTTAGGGGTAAACACAGTACTATGTTTAGTTAATCCGTCCTTAGACACACTGAATGCAAAATCCCATTTCCCTTTTATGCCCCTGATATCATCAATATCCAAATCCACATTAAATAGATCCGAGTTTTGAGGCAAGTTAGTATGAATTTCTTCACTGCCCACATAAGTATTATCGTCCTGATAATTCCCCATACCGCTGCCGCCTCCTGAAACAGCTTTTCCATTTATCTTTAAGAATTTAGAAATCCCTACTACCTCTAAATCATTAATCTTTTTAGCACTTTTTATTGTATAGCCTATAATCAATTTCGAATTATCCGCAAGAGCTTCATTTATTGTGACTGTTATCCCATTGTCCGTTACGCTTTTATTTATCATTTGTGAATATTCAGCATAGTTTCCATGATATCCAAATTGGTTATTAAGGGCTTGGGTGATCGAGTTCAAGACAGGAACATTTTCGGCAAAGGCAGGATAAGCTGTGCCGATTCCAATTAAGCACACTAACCCAACGGCAACTGCCGTGGAACAATATTTAAATAATTTTAAACTAAAATTGCCTTTAATCCTTTTATTTAAATATTTTTTGATCCTTTCTTTTTGAAGCTTCGATATTTCATCACAATCCATATCATTTATCTCACTTTCATTTTCCTCAAAGCTTACTTGATTAAATAATTTAAAGATATCTTTTTCTTCAAGATTAAAATCTTTGTAATTCATCTTACATCTCTCCTTTCAAAGGAATAAGCTTCTCCTTTAAGAATTTCCGTCCTCTTGAAAGCCTCTTATCAACTAAATTTCTATCAACATGAAAGGTTTTGGCTATGCTTTCAATTTCCTCAAACAAGAAATATCTTCTAATGAATATTTCTCGATCCTCATCTTTCATGTCATATATTGCCGTTAATAGTTCCTCTCTGTTTTCCTTTGAAATTATTATGTTTTCCGTACTTTCTTCATCAGGGAAGGTATAATCATGAATACATTCAGTAGTATTTTGTTTCAAAAGCTTTCTTTTGAAGTCAATTGCCTTGTATTTCGTTACCGCAGTAATCCAATATTTAAAATCACCTTTACTCTCGTCAAAACTTTGAATATTGTTCCACACTGACCAAAAAACTTCATTGACACATTCTTCAATATGTTGAGAAAAGAAACTTGTATTCAAAACACTACGTACAACTTTGAATGCCAAATTACTGTAACTGTCAACTACAAATTCCAAAGCTCTACTCTCTCCCTTTTTCATTTGTAGGATAAAGTTAGTTTCATTTAATTCCACCCTTTAACCCCTCTCTTTTCATTTAAGAAACTTCTCACTTTCTAATACGAGAGAACAAGTAATTATCTGACAAAATTATCATTGATTTATAAAATAAATATGACCATGATCGATGCATCAATTTCTTAATTATAGCTGATATTCTTGCAAAAAATAGGGGATGTGTAGTGTAGAAACTTAACCTTTAAAAATAAAAGTGGGTTCAGATAGCGAAAGGCGATCTCGCTTCACTGATATTGTGGAGTGAGATCGCCTTAAATTGAATGATTAGCAAGGAAAAGTGGGGACTCAATTAGGGTTAGATTATTCAATTTTTTACTTACCGACTCGATAAGACTCAGCCAAGATTTGAACAGTATGCAATACTTCTCGGTCAAATCCAGCATTTTCGATCCCACTTTGCAGCTGCAGCCGACAAGCCGGACAACCCGTTGCTACAGTATCCGTATTAGTCGTCTGGATATCTGCTGTTTTACGATCAGAAATTTGTACGGAGAGATCCGGGTGTACAAGACTGAATGATCCAGCCATACCACAGCAACGACCCGGCTCTTTCATTTCAATCAATTCCACACCGGGAATGCTTTTTAAAATTTCACGCGGTTCTTTGCTAATCCCCTGTCCACGGTTTAAGTGACAAGGTTCATGATACGTCACTTTACGCGTTACTCGACCCAAACCTTCTTTCTTAAAGGGAACTTGATGAATCAGGAACTCAGAAATATCATAGGATTTTTTAGCCCATTTATCCGCCAGGGCTTTAAATTCGTGATCATTTTCAAGCAACTCTCCATAAACATGCTTCCAAGCAGTACCACCTGAAGAACAGGCGACAACTAAGGCATCCGCCCCCATTCTCTCAAATGCCCGCAAATTACGTTTGGCCAAAGAACGTGCTGAATCCACATCCCCATTGACCGAGGCTGGGATACCACAACAGGCCTGGAACTTAGGAATGACAACTTCGATGTTATTTTCTGTAAGCACCTCGATCACAGCTCTGCCGATGTCCGTGTAAAAATAGTTGATCATACAGCCCGTGAAGAACCCAACTCTCATATTTGGGTTTTTAATCGTAACCACTTCAGGGAACTCGGAACGCAAGGTCTTCTTGGACAACATTGGGAACAATTTCTCCTTACCTATCCCAACATCCACGCGCATACGTGCTAATTTGCTGTGTCTACTCGGCGCGTTTTTCAAGGCAACACCTTGGAAGATACTTCCCGCCTTCATCCCGAAATCGAACATTCGCTGCATCTTCAACGCAGTAAAGGCAATTTTTTTGACTGGATGCAGCCCTTTTTTTCGGACGGCTTCCGCTCTTGCTGCCAGAATAATTTTATCGAACCGAACCCCGCAGGGACAGTTGGTATTACAAGCCATACAGGTCGTACAAAGGGAAAAACGATCTGCCATTCCCTTAGTCATCTCTGCTTCTCCCGAGAGAATGTATTCCGCTAAACTAATCTTTCCCCTGGCAACTCCGACTTCTTTGCGTGTTTCCTTGTAAATGGGGCATACCGCCATGCAATTTCCGCATTTCATACATTTATGGAGTTCTTCGGTAATCGAATCCAGTGAATTATATACGGACACGATCAGTCCCTCCTTACCATCTTCAAGGGGTTCAATACATAGTTGGGATCCATGGCTTCTTTAATACGCCGCAAAGCCGCCACACCTGCTTCTCCAAATTCCAAGCCAAGATATTTCATTTTGGCGATACCAATTCCATGTTCACCGGAAAGGGTTCCTCCAAGCGCTATCGCCGTTTCGAAAATCTCGTCTACTGCCATGTGCACTCTTTTCATTTCTTCTAATTCACGTTCATCGGTTAAAATTGTGGGATGTAGATTCCCGTCTCCTGCATGGCCGAATGTAGCAATTTGCAGATTGTATTTTGTTGCAATTCTACGGATTGCTTTAAGCATATCCGGAATTTTACTTCGGGGAACGGTCGCATCTTCAAGTACGGTCGTCGGTCGTTTTTGAGCGAGAGCAGGAAGCGCGCTGCGACGAGCCAACCACAAAAGATCGCGCTCTTTATCATCTTTAGCGATTTTTACCTGAACAGCTCCTTCCTCTTTCAAAATGCGTTCTACCAAAACAGCTTCTCGTTGGACAACTTCCTTGTAGCCGTCCACTTCACATAAGAGGACTGCTTCCGCGTCCATCGGAAGTCCCGCATGCACAAAGTTTTCCACGGTCTGAATAGTCGCATTATCCAAGATTTCAAGCGTCGCCGGAATAACTTTATTGCGAATAATGGCTGCGATGGCCCTCCCCGCTTTATCAATGTCATCAAAGACCGCTAAAATGCTTTTGCGTGCTTCTGGAGCTGGAATTAGTTTAACGATTATTTCAGTGATAATCCCCAACGTTCCTTCGGCCCCAGTAAAGAGAGCTACTAAATCATACCCTGTAACGTTCTTGACCGTTTTTCCTCCCCAACGAATGACTTCTCCGTTCGCCAAGACCATTTGCAAGCCCATAATATAATGTTTGGTTACACCGTATTTCAGCCCACGCAATCCACCCGAACACTCTGAAACCGAGCCGCCCATAGTTGCTGTGGTGACTGTACCTGGATCCGGCGGGTACAACAAGCCGTATTTTGCCGCTTCATCATTGAGAGCCTGAATGATCACCCCAGGTTGAACTGTTGCTGTTAAGTTATCCTGGTCAACTTCCAGGATTTTGTTTAGGTTAAGCATTGAGAGAACGATACCCCCTTCAATGGGAATAGTTCCCCCACTTAGGTTCGTTCCAGAACCACGAGGGTAAATAGGGACATGGTGACGAAGGGCGATTTTCACGACATCTGCCACCTGTTCAGTAGATAGAGGTGCAACCACAACATCTGGCTTATGATGTTTCATCGCCGCAGTTGCGTCATAAGCATAGGTCAATAAGTCTTCCTGCTCTGTGAGGACATTTTCACGACCGAGCACTTGAACAAGGTCTTCCAAGACTTCATGAGCTAACATCCTTATACCTCCTTATAACCCTTCGGATATGTACGCCGGTCAGACCACATAATGTAAAATCATTTTAAGCAAACTTAAATTTAAATAAGTAATTATAATTCTCGACTTAACAAACTAAGTGGGAAGGGTCACATATCACCTCTTCCCACAAAGTCAGGATGCAAACAAACAACAAGAGACATTACCTAAAGAGATACGCTTTAAATTTCTATTAACTTATAATTCAGAAACAAGTTCAATTCAGAAATAAGTTTTCTACACTTAGAAATTACAGCATTTCACTAAAACTTTGAACTCTGGTTTTAGTCTGTTCAAAGGATGTTGTTTCAAGGTCAATTTCTATAAATAAGCTTTTAATTCCAGCTTCTTCAAACTGTCTATAGTAGATTGGATAGTCGAATTCTTCGGGGTCACAGAACTTCATCATGCAAACCACAACGGCATCTGCCTTAGATGATTTAACCGTATCGATAAGCATTGGACCTCTTGATTTCTTCGCATCTGTAGCAAGAGAACAACCATCGAATTCTTGCCACCATTTAGCCAATCTATAGAGTGGGTCTGGGCCTAATGGAACATCATTTCTGAACTGTCTCGATTCCTGTGCAAGGTCGTCTGCAACAACAGCAAAACCGTTTTCTTTTAGAATTTCTAATACTTCATTTGGTTCAGCCATAATTCCTGTTAAAACAACCCTTTTACCTGTAAAATCTTCAACAGGTAACGATTTAAGCTCTGAATTCAATTCTTTTACCATAGCCGTATGTTTAGATTTTTCCATAAAAGATCTTGCTTTTATAATAGCATGACGTTTTATGGGATCAATAATCTGAGGATAAGCAGCGGCTATGTCCACAAATTCACGCATTACTTTACGATTTTCGTTATAAATGTCAATGCTTTTGGTTAGTGCCTCATCAGTAATCTTAACATCCAATATTCTTTCGAGTTTTTCACGAACAAGCCTATATTCCTCAGCAAGAAACTTATTTGCTGCTTCTAGTTTTCTGTTTTGAGGATGAGTAAATACGATAACAGGTGATGTTCCTTTCCATTTTTGGCTAAGACATTTTAAGGTGTCACAAGGAACGGGGAAAAGTATAGCTTCTAAATTATCATATACACCTTCCAGCTGCATTTCCATAACGGATTGCATAATCGAACACGCAAAGGGAGGTAAAAAGGCACGGGCTTTAGAAATACTCTTCTGTCCTCCCCAAATACCTACTGGAAGAAGACCTGCAGCATGAATTATTTCTTCAGGAGCATAATAAGGCATAACACCTACTGCCCCTTTGCCGGTTTCTTTTTTATAATCTTCCATAGCCTTTTTGGGATTATTTGAAATAGAAGATAATTCACTTATAATAGTTTCAATTCTACTCATTAGAAACTCCCTCCTTATTCTGCTTCATCATTTCATCTAATGCCTGTATACGTGTATCGAATTGTGCAGGAGAAAAGTTACGAGGGTCAGTTTGGTCTCCATCAAAGCTCACATAGGGTAAATGATTTCCTTTTTGTAATATATCGGCAGTTTCTACATTTAGAAAACTCATTAGCTTACAGCTTCTGTTCTGATGATAAATAACTCCGTCACACTTTCCTCCACTAATTATGTCACTAAGAACCTTAACTTTGTTATCGAGACAAGTATTTATATAAATTCTAGTATAAGCTTCTGCCATTGAACTCATATCACCTGGTGTATAAGAAAGATTCCACAGACCAGGATAGGCTGAACCTGTCATTATATTTCCAAGATTCTTTAAGCCTTTAAATGTATGTCCAAGGTGTGGCCAAACAGCTATACCCTCCCATGTTACACGCTTTTGTTCATTTCCTTTAAACGCGTAGATACCATTTTTAAGATTTTCCTCAAGTTCATCTGCAAACTTTTTAAAGGTAATTTCTGCGTAGTCTCTACTTCTTGCACAAACTATCAGTGCCATATAGTTGAAAAGATCAAAACCGTTTAATGGTGATGGTTTATGTGATGACAAAGAAGCGATTCTGTTCCATTGGGCAACAGAACGTTGTGTTTGTTCCTGTACTTTTAAGAATTTGTCGTAGTCGAATTTCTTACCACAGATTTCCTCAAGCTGAGAAATGGCATTCTTAAACTGTTCTGCGATATAGTCCTTAGAATACTGTGGTATTGGCATTGTATGATTAAATGGAACATCAATGATGATCAGAGGAATATTTAATTCAACGGCAAGATTCTCATACCACTTAAGCAATGTGTTACAAATATTGTTGCATGTTATTACTAAATCAGGAAGTGGTATTCTTGCCGCTGGAGATTTTTCAAGCTTTTCTGGTGTTTTTCCCGTTAAAGCCTCTTGTTTTAAAAGTTCCATATAACCCATATTTACTCTTGCATAAGAGCAAGTATCCACGTTATAGCCTTTTTCATCTGCAACTTCAAGAACATCTAAGGCACCTTTTCTTGCACCAATACCCGCAGCGTGTGTTTCAGGATATATCATAGCAATATCCATAGTGACACAAAACTCAGAAGGAGCAACAGATGCAGACCAACAAACAAGTTTTCCTTCTTTTTTTGCCCGTCTCGCTTCTTCATATAATTCTTCTTGATAGAAACCTAACAATTCTTTGGCACTCATATTCGATGTATCAGTCATTTTCCATACCTCTTTCCTTTATTTATTTGCTCCAATAACTTCGTCGAAGGCAAATATAGCAGCTCCAAGTGCAGCTGTAGTTTGAGGATTAGGCGCTACGATTACTGGTTTTTTTAGTTCTTTGCTTATTGCCCTAACTACCCCTAAGTCTTTGGCAACACCTCCGCACATAACAATGTCCTCTTCCACCCCACATCTATAGGCAAGTCCACAAGCTTTGCTGGCAACTGACTGATGAACCCCCGCAATAATGTTCTCTTTAGCAACTCCGTTTGCAAGCTGAGATATTACCTCAGATTCCGCAAAAACTGTGCACGTGCTGCTAACAGTGGCAGGTTCCGTTGCACGAGAATCGTATTCTGCCATTTCATTAAGACTAACTTCAAGTACTCGTGACATAACATCAAGAAAACGTCCTGTTCCAGCAGCACATTTATCATTCATAAAAAACTGCTTAACGCAGCCTTTACCGTCAAGTTTAATTGCCTTAACATCTTGACCACCGATGTCAATAATTGTTTTTGCTGAAGGAACTAAAAAGAAAACTCCCTTAGCCTGACAACTGATTTCGCTGATTTGTTTGTGTGATTCTTCTACTGAAGATCTTCCGTAACCTGTAGCAATAATTTTAGCCATGTCTTGCAATTTAAGACCTGACTTTGAAAGAGCTTCATCTAGTACACGTTTTGGTCCAGTAGAACCTGTTCCAATTTGGATGACTTCAGCAGCGATAATATTCGATCCATCTTCAAGTATTACAACCTTTGAGGATGATGAACCAATATCAATCCCCATAGTAAACATAGATTAATCTCCTTCTTTAATTATTTCTTCAACTATTTCAATCATTATTTCTTCAGGTTCATTTTTTCTTCACTAAAAAGCCTTGGGTCCATAGTCTTAACATTTTTGTCAATCATAGGGGCAAAATCCATTAAATCTATAATTTGTGTTTGGATATCAATTCCAGGAGCAACTTCTATTAAGTTAAGCCCACCTTCTTTTAATTCAAATACAGCTCTTTCTGTTATATATAAGACGGGTTGTTCGGTTTTAATTGCATATTTTCCACTAAATGTAACTTGTTCTACTTGTTTTATAAATTTCTTTTGTCTTCCTTCTTGTTCTATTATTAATTTTCCATCTTCAATTTTTTCTTTTAGGCCACCCGCCGTAAATGTACCAAGGAAGAATACTTTTTTTGAATTTTGGGTTATATTGATAAAACCTCCACAGCCTGGTATTTTGGGACCAAATTTACTAACATTAATGTTACCCTCTTCATCGCATTCAGCTAAGCCTAAAAATGCCATGTCAAGACCGCCGCCATCATAAAAATCAAACTGACTATTTTGGTCAATAATAGCATCAGGATTTAACGTAGCACCAAATCTAGCTCCACCTTGCGGACTGCCTCCAATTGCACCTGATTCTACAGTTAATGTCATGTAACTTGCAATTCCTTCTTCACTTGCAACTTGAGCAACATACTCAGGTGTTCCTACACCTAAATTAACAACAGTATCCTTTACCAATTCCATAGCTGCTCTTCTGCCAATAACTTTTTTAATAGTCAAGGGGGTCATTTCAACATTACCTTCAGGTGCTCTTACTTCCCCGCAAAGTGCCGGATTATATTCTTGTCCAACACTTTGTTCATGATCTTTCATATCAACTACTTCTACAACAGCATGAACATAAATACCAGGTATTTGAACCAGTCTGGGGTCTAAAGTACCACCCTTTACAACCTTTTCCACTTGAACAATTACTTTTCCACCATTATTTTTAACTGCCTGTGCTATAGATGTAACCTCAATAGTAGCTACTTCTTTTTCTAGGGTTACATTTCCATACTCATCCGCATAAGTACCTCTAAGGAAAGCGATATCTAAAGGAAATGCTTTGTAGAAAAGCTTTTCTTCATTGCCAATTTTTATAACTTCTACTAAATCTTCTGTCGTCCTGGCGTTTATTTTACCTCCGCCATTTCTTGGATCAACAAAAGTACCCAATCCAACATGGGTAATTGTACCAGGCCTATGTCCCGCGGCATCTCTAATAATATATTCCAAAGTACCTTGTGGTAAGTTGTAACCTTCACATTTATTAGCTAGACACAGTTCGCCTAACTTTGGAGCGGTATTATAATGACCTGCTATTACTCTTTTTACCAAACCTTCGTGGGCAAAATGATCACCGCCTGTGCCGTTCCTGCTGCCTTGTGATGCTGGATAAAACAAAGTTATATTTTTAGGGCTGCCGGTCTCTAAAAATTTCTTTTCTATGGCTTTATAAAGTGCTTCTGCAAGAAGATTTCCAACAAATCCACATGTACAAAGAGTGTCCCCATCTTTAACTAAATCAACAGCCTCTTCTGCTGTCAGAATAGCAACCTTTCTCATATTAGGCCCCTCCTCCAATGTTTTCCTCAGTGACTTAACCTGCCCCGCAAATTGCGGGGCATTGAATAAGAATATTCCAATTATTAAGTCACTGCGGACACGTCAGTCATATGTGAGAGATTTCTTATGTCGCAAACTATTTGGTAACAGTTATTTTAAATATAGTCCTCTGCATAAAGATTTATGAATCCACAATTTAAACAAACATACTTTATTATCTTTTGGCTTTGTGGAGGACTGTCAACTACTTCACTATTCTCTATTAAGATAAATGCATCATCTTTTGTTATGATATCCACCTGTTTTATTTGGCCAGAATGACAAGCAATACACTCTTTCATTCGTATCTCTCCTATCAACTTAACGACATCACTCCACAAACCGTCGGTTGTTCTTAAAAAAATAAATTATTTGAAAATATTTCCGGCAATAATCATTCTCATGATTTGATTTGTTCCTTCATAGATCTGAGTAATCTTAGAATCTCTCATCATTCTTTCAACATGATAATCCTTCATGTAGCCATTTCCACCAAGCATTTGAACGCATTCTACAGTTACATGCATCGCTGCGTCTGTGCAAGCCATTTTTGCCTTCGCTGCTGAAACTGAATAAGGTCTTCCAGCTTGTTTATCAAGAACTCCTTTGTACAAGAGATACTTAGCTTGTTCAATTTCGATCTCTAATTCAGCCATTTTAAATGCTAAATACTGATTCTTGTATAAAGGCTTGCCAAACTGGATTCTATCTTTCAAATATTGTTTCGCTATATCAAATGCTCCTTCTGCGAGACCAAGTCCTTGGGCTGCAACTCCGAATCTTCCGCCATCAAGAGTCTTCATTGCAATGCCAAAACCTTTTCCCTCTTGTCCTACTAAGTTTTCAGCTGGGACAATACAGTCATCAAAAAGCAGTTCTGAAACTTGAGTAGCTCTGATCCCACATTTGTTTTCAATAGTACCTATTGAAAATCCCGGGAAACTTTTTTCAATAATAAACGCTGATAATCCTTTTGTTCCTTGACTTATATCCGTTGAAGCAAATACTAAAAAGGTCTCTGAGAGAGGACCATTTGTAATAAAGCATTTAGAACCGTTTAATACATAGTGATCTCCATCTCTTTTAGCTGTAGTTCTTACACCTGCTGCATCTGAGCCCGCATTTGGCTCAGTTAATCCGAAAGAACCAAATTTCTTTCCAGAACATAGATCTGGAAGATATTTTTTCTTTTGTTCCTCTGAAGCATTTTGATATATTCCTCCCATACAGAGAGAGGTACTTACCGAATATGAGATACCAACGGCACTATGCACTTTGGAAATTTCTTCGACGGCTAAGATGTAAGATAAGTAATCTCCGTCGGAACCACCATATTCTGATGAGAATGGTAAGCCCAACAAACCCATCTCGCCCATCTTCTTATACTGTTCTACAGGAAATATACTATTTGCATCGCTCTCATAGACAATAGGTTGAAGTTCCTTTTGTGCAAATGATCTTGCCGTGTTCATAATCATTTCCTGTTCTTCCGATAAACTAAAAGAATTAACATCCATTTTTAATTGCCTCCTCCTAAATTTTAAATAGCCTCTCGGCATTTGCCGAGGCAGTTGGGACAAGAGTTTCCTTGAACCAACTTTATTTTCCCCGGTGTTGGTACCTTCTACGACTTCTTCAAACGCCTTTGGGCTGCCCGTAGAGACAATCTCAAGCCCAAAAAAAGGCCGAGAGACGCAAGAAGAAAACTAAGAGAGGTAAAAAGGGAGAAAAGGCTCAACGACCACGCCGGGTAAACTTAAACGTTTGGTCGAGCGGATGATTCTATTCCACATTTTTCGGACTCGAATTCTTGACATCTCCGCGAATCATGGTTTACTTGGAGACGTGAAGGCGCTTACTATAAAAGTGTTACCATTTGCTCAGCTGGCTTAGAGATAAAACCTAATGGCCGCGGCAACCTCAGAAATCGTCAAATGTCGTTTTGCTCAAGGACAACTTACGACTGTTCCCTGAGAAACTGTGTATTTCAGACAAATGAAAGTGAACAAGCCTGAAAAACGATTATTTGCCTTGTTCATCTTTAGAAAGAATATTTAATTGTTCGATACTTGTCTAAAAAATATAGATTTTCTATTCAGCCTACTTCAATAGGTTCACTTGATGTTTCGTAACACAATAAAAATCCCATACCACCTCCCCTTGCCGAATTTGCAATTTCACAAATATTCAAATATGCTTGACAATTATATAATACATCGAATTTTCAATTTAATCAATATTCATATTTAAATGAATATTATAATTAATTGTCGTGTCTTGTCGCCTCTTACCTCACATGCATTTTTTGCTTGTAACATCTTTATGTTAAAAATAAAAAGAAGCGCCAAAACGCTCCCTCATCGCCAAAAAACTAATATATTGTTGGCATCAACGTGTATTGATGTGTTTACTGCAGCAGAGTAAAAAAGCAACTAAGTCCGATGCTTAGTTGCTATATGTTTCAAGTTGAACTTAATGCCCTGCGCTCCTAGCTTATTCGACGGGCACCAAGGTAAGAGCTCTTATAGTAAGGATCATCAAGGTTAGAAATACAAATGCCCTTATTGGAATCAGCTGCGATGAACTTTCCGCCGCCGATATAGATACCGACATGCGATGCTCCCGGAGCATACGTAGAAAAGAATACTAAATCACCAGCCTGCAGCTGCTCCCGGCTCACTGAGACTCCCGATTTAAATTGTTCTTCAGCAGTTCTTGGTAAAGAAATACCGACACCCTTAAATACGTATTGAGTATAACCCGAGCAATCAAACCCACTACGACTGTTTCCACCGAAAACGTAGGGAACACCTATTAGGCTTAGAGCATCATCCACTAGTTTTGAACTATCTGATCGCGAAACTTCAGGCACGGATGCCGTATCCGTAACAGTCTTCACGGTTAGATATAACCCAGAAACCCATCCAGTTTGACCATTGTAGCTGACGTTATACCAATTACCGGTATTCTTGGCTATCACCTCAACTTGGGTGTTTTTGGGAATAGTAGTAAGTACTGCTGAGGTAGCTGCATCTGTTTTACGTAGATTAAGGGCCGATGCTGTAACTATTCCAACTGTCTTCGTAATAACTGATATAGTTTTACCGTTCCCGGATATTGCACTTGGCGTAGTTTCTGATGATGTGTCAGTAACCGTCTTAAGTATTAGGTACGCTCCCGAAACCCAACCAGTCTGACCATTATATTTGACATTGTACCAATTACTTGGGTTTTTAGAAATCACATCAACTTGAGTGTTTTTAGGAATGGCAGTAAGTACTTTCGAGGTAGATACATCTGTCTGACGTAAATTAAGCGCCGATGCAGTTACAATTCCAACTGTTTTAGTTCCGACTGATTTCGTTTCACTATTCCCGGACGTTGCCGCCAACAAGCTTCGAGGTGATGCCAGTAGACACATAACGATAACTAATAATGTAACTATTTTCTTCAACTATTTCACCCATCTTTATTACATGTATCATTTATATATTCTACCTTTCTACAATATTTCCTGTAGGAATTGAATATTTTTATTAAAAGTGAGTTAGGCAAGTAAAAATTGAGGAACACCAAGCACAGGGTGGTTTATTTTAATCAAACGGGTGCCATAAACACTGGTAATAATTTCTTGGTCCATTACCTCTGTTGCATTTCCGCATGCTCTAATATGTCCCTGTTCCATCAAGAGGAATTTATCACAGTATTGTCCGGCAAGGTTTAAATCGTGTAAGACCATGATTACAGTAATGCCTTTTTTAAAGCGCCAGCGGCGTACATGCTGCATCACCAAGACCTGATGACCGATGTCCAAATAGGTGGTAGGTTCATCCAGAATCAACACAGTAGGCTGTTGAGCCATAGCACGTGCTAAAGATACCAGTTGTCTTTGGCCTCCGCTGAGGGTATTAACCGATTGGTCTTGTATCTCCCACAGACCTAGGGTCGTGAGCACCTCTTCGACAATCAAATCATTTTGGCGGTTAAGCTCACTAAAAGGTTTTAACCAAGGATAACGGCCCATGGCAACAACTTCTTTTACTGTAAAAGGCAAGGGGGCAGTTCCTTCTTGTTCTAATACCGCAATCTGCCTGGCAAGTTCCCTCTTGCGGTATGAATGTACAGTTTTGCCCCGAAACCGTACTTCACCTTGGCTCGGAACGAGCAGACCGCTAATAACACGAATCAACGTCGATTTACCGCTGCCGTTCGGCCCGATAATACCAGTGCTTTCGCCTTCGGTTAAGTGAAAGTTAATGTTTTGCAGCACTGGCCCCCAGCCATAGTCCTGGCTGACACCGCATATTTCAAAAAGACTCACTTTTGCCCCTCCTTAACCCTTTTTTTAATAGATAAGCAAAAAACGGCGCACCTACAAAGGCTGTCACAACCCCTATAGGTAATTCCTGAGACGGTATTACAGCTCGGGCAATTGTATCTGACCAAAGGAGGAAAATAGCACCTGCCACAGTAGATAATGGTAAGAGAACCTTGTGATCCGGTCCAATTACCAAACGCATCAGGTGAGGTACGATTAACCCTACAAAGCCGATAATGCCAACTTGGGATACAGCCGCAGCCGTAAGTAGAGTACCCGCAGCCAGTATAGCAATTTTCTTTTTCTCCACTTCCATCCCTAAGTAAGTTGCCGCCCGTTCACCTAAAGCAATGACATTAAGATCGCGGTATTGCAGTAACAGGTAGACCATACCCGCTATAAAGTAAGGCAGCAGAATAACCACGTTCTGCCAGCTGCTATTAGCCAGGCTGCCCATCATCCAAAAGACAATCTCTTGCATCTGGTGCCCTGCAATGGCAATGAGGAAGGTCAAAAAAGCGCCAAAAAGAGACTGAATGACTACACCGGAAAGAATTAAGGTTTCTCTATCCCGCTGCCCATGATGTTCCGCGAGTACCAAGACCAAAGCTAGAGATACGATGCCTCCGGCAAAAGAGACTAAGGGCAGACCCAGTTGGCCTAACCATGCTATGTTGTGCAAATAAACAATGTAGCCTGCAGCACCCAGTGCTGCACCAACCGAGACCCCTAAGATATAAGGATCAGCTAAAGGATTGCGTAAGATTCCTTGAAAGGCAACACCGGAAGCCGAGAGCATTGCTCCCACTAAGACAGCCAGGAAAATTCGCGGAAGCCTCAATTCCCAGATAATTGCATTTTGAACCAGGCTTCCGGCCGGGGGCATATACGGTAAATGATCGAGAAGAATTCGGAAAGACAAGCCAAAAGGCACATACACAGACCCGATTGATAGGCTGGCCAATATTGTAAGAAAGAGCAGGAAGAGTAATCCCACCGTCCATGGTATAATTTTACGTTTCATAAACATACTCATCTTATTGGAATAAACTGGGGTACAATGCCTTAGCGATGCTTTCCATGCCGTCGATAATCCTTGGGCCTGGTTCTGTGACCAAATCGCTGTTAAGCTCGACAACCCTGTTATTCTTTACTGCGTTAATATCTTGCCAACCTGGTCGTTTCATAATAGTTTGTTTGGCGTTGACGTTATACTCGCCATAGGTATATAAAATTACTTGGGGATTTGCCGCCATTACCTTTTCACTACTGTATTGAACCCAACCCTTGACATTTGCCGCGATGTTTATACCACCAGCCTTGCTAACCAATTCATCCATAAACGTGCCGCTTCCTGCTGTATACAAAGTCGGGTCAACTTCAATCCAAACCTTGGGACGATCTGTATCTTTTACCAGGGCGACTTTCTTTTCAATCGCTCGTTCTTCATTTTGCATACTGTTGATGACTTTCGCCGCGGAAGCTTGAGTATCGGTAATTTTGCCAAATTCCTTGATGGTAGTGTAAACATTAGCCAGATCCTGGGGGTTACTAACAATTACCGGTATCTTTAAATTGCGAATTGCTGCAGTGGTTGTAGGGCTAATCTCTCCCAGAATGATTAAGTCCGGTTTGAGCTTAACAATCTGCTCTATGTTCGGGTTTAAAGTATCCTGAAACACATACTCTACCTTTTTTTGTACATTAACTGGATTGTTATCATATTTGGTTACAGCAATAACATTGTTGCCCGCTCCTATCGCGAATAAGGTTTCCGTGGCACTCGGTAAGATACAAATAATTCGCTCTGGCTTAGCCGGTATAGAAACTTCTGTCCCGGAATCATCTTTAATTGTTAGGGGATAGTTGGTTTGTGCTGAGTTTACTTTGTTTGTTTGATCCGTCGGATCCGTTGCTTGTTTAGCAGTTTGAGTCCCGCAGCCAGTCAATATTCCCAAAACTAAAACCATTATGAGTAACAAAGGCAAAGCTTTTTTCATTACGACTAACCTTCCTTTCATAAGTTAACCTTTTAAAAACAAAAACCCTTCACTAACGGAAGGGTAAAAGTCTTGCCGGTATCAGGTATGATTACCGTTAACTTAGGTATTTATATCCTAACATTCCCGTAGGCAGTTGAAATTTGTGGAATTTTTCATAGTTTAGTATACGACATGTAGGTTGTCAAGCTATTTCGACATTATATTGTTTTACGTCGTGCATTCTGATTACCATCCTCTGTTGTAACTTTTAAAGCAATCGCCGCATACTGTTTTGCCATCCTGTAAACGCATTTTGTGCTCGGGAGCGCCTTCGCCGCAGATTTCGCACACGACAGTATTAAAGAGCCGCGCTCTTTCGGGCAGCTCAAATTTAGGTTCGGAAAAAGTAAAGATTTCATCTACAGGAGTGTTTAAGAGGTACTCTTGCCACTGCGTCCGATCCAGGTCTTTGTTTTTCCCAGGTTTCAGGCAAACGCGCAGCTTTTTACCGTTGCTGCGATTAAAGAATGAGAACGCCTGTTTGCCGGAATCGTGATATATCAGATTTCCTTTTCCCATTGTGCAGCTTAGCAGCGCCTGAACGGCATCCACTCCGCAGGCATCGTTTTCAGTTACACAAACGATCTGCTCATCATCCGAGGTTCCGATCCCCATTTTTTCGATGGCTGCTTCGCATGCTTTAAACCCGATTGCAAGTCCGGGACATTCATGGCCGTGAAACTCAACAGCCTTTTCCCAAAGTTTTTGGTCCATTTCATTTCCTCCCTTAAAAGTTCTTATAACTTTTGTATATTCTCCGAACAACTAAAGCTTACTAAATCTAGCTGAACGAGTTCACTGACTAAAAAAAACCGCCTGTGAGCATAATTTGCAAACTATCTTTAACTGTTCGTACAGGCGGTTTCAAAAAGGAGGTGTATTACCAGATTCTGCCCGAATCTAATAACCAAAACATTAAAGACAACCAAATAAACTGTATTCAGAGTCTAAGTGTTACAATATAGAAATTGACAGATCTCATTCAGTATCCCCTCAAACAAAAAAACCATGAAAATCCGCCCTTCCTAAAGGCAAGACCTTCATGGTCATGTTTAAAATATAGAGTTTTCTGTGTAACAAATTGATCTTGGTATCTTCTTGATACAGTATCATCTTTTTTATATTCTATACTTTTCTTAAAATTCCTTCTTAAAATAAAGGCTATTTCCAAAAAATTCAGATCACTATCCCTCAAACACATAAGTATATAGAATATTTCGTTTCCCTCAATTGATTATATCGTGGATAACCCCAAATAATGGATGTTTATAGGTATATGTCATTTTAGCTTTTAAACGCTAAATAATTTTGTTGTTTTAAAGCGGGTATTTCTCTCCTTCTTCCAACATAGTCATATCAAGGATAAGGTCGGATGGAGGGTAAAACAGTGCAATTCAATATCTCTCAATTATTTCTTTCTACATTTCTAATTCATATTATTGATACCTTTGCTTATTCCGTACGGCTTAATTCTGTTAAAAGCAGGCAATTCGCCTTGTCCAATACTTTTTTTAACCTTTTCTACCTGGTTTCTCTGGCGGCACATACCCTTCAAGCCCCTTTAATTGGAGGATTGATGGATATTTCTCTTAATCAAAAGAACAATCCACTTCCATCTATGCGCAAAGTCATCTGGATAGCGGCATTAGGGGTTCTTATGGGTAGTTTGTTAACCCCGACTTTTTTAAGTTGCTTCTCTAAAGCAGTAAGCAACCTCGAACGATCAGGTTCTGTACCATCCATTATTATGAATACCTTAAGATTCGACAATATCCGAAAATTCTTTTGGTACATTAAATTACCGTCAAAGAACATGGTAAATACTCTGCCCTTTCGTAAAATCCCGGGCGAATTAATGGCGCTCAATGCTTTCGTCACCGGCCTCTATACAATTGGAGTGATGTCGGCTTTCTATTCCACATTACTGGTTAATACTGAACACCGTCTGGCAGCTTCGGCGTCGGCAGGTATCATTAACACTGCTGCCAATATTATTCTCATGCTTTTTGTCGATCCAAAGTCTTCGATTATTACTGATCAGGCTTTAAGGGGAAATCGACCCTACGAAGATGTCAAGGCCCTTGTCGTTATGCTGATCGGTTCTAAGTTAGCTGGAACCTTGATGGGGCAAGCGCTTCTTATTCCGGTTGCCCACGTTATTGCAATTATCTATCGGTAATTATATAGTGAAACAAGAAATGTGAGGGATATTATGGAAGGTCAACGTCATCTGGGCATTTTCTCTTGGTTTGGCTTTGTACTCCCTTTTCAAAAGCGTCTCAGCTTGATCAAGGAAGCTGGATTTGACGCAACATCCATCTGGTGGGAAGACGAAGATAAACCATGGCTAACCAAAAAAGAGGATATGCCTAAGTTAGTTGAAAATATGGGGTTAGTGTTAGATAACTTACATGTACCATATAATAACTCTAACGAATTATGGTCGGAGCATACATCCGTCCGATCAGAATTTATTCAGCGACATATTCGCTGGCTTAATGACTGCGCCATTCATCACATACCGGTTATGGTTATGCATTTGACGGAAGGTCTTAATCCTCCTGACCCCAACCACTATGGACTACAGAGTTTTTGCCAGCTTGTAGAGGCTGCGGAAGAGCTTGGAGTAACCATCGCCATCGAAAACACTCGGCGCAGTGATAATCTTCCTTATCTGCTCTCCGGAATCCCATCGAACAGTCTGGGTTATTGCTATGATAGTTCTCATTACTTTTTATCTAACAAACAGGATTATGACTTACTGGATAATTTCAGTGAGCGCCTTGTTGCGACTCATCTGTCAGACAATGACGGACTGGAAGACCGGCACTGGCTGCCCGGGCATGGCATTATTGACTGGGTAGGTCTAAGCAGACATTTTCCGACGGCTTATCACGGAGGCTTAACCTTGGAAGCTTATCCTACCGTCGAAGAACGACAGCAATCTCCTGAAGCTTATCTTGAAGCTGCCTTACAAAAGGCTAAAGATGTCTGTATTCTATTGGGAAACTCTACAGTTTCAGCGATCCGGTAATCTCTTCAATTCTCTCCGGTTCTCAAAATCAACACCATAATATATTTATTAGAGTAGTTTATATTCGACCCCGGGTTCATTAATATAGTCCATAAATACTAAGTAAAAATTTTGTAAATGTTGTATAAAAAGGAGGCCACCGGCCTCCTAAAATATCAAACCTCTTCCACATCCTGTTTTACAATCATATTTTATCCAAGAGTTTCTTTTGTGGGAACATATTGTAGTAGAAGAAAAGATTAAAATAAATATTAACGTTCCTTTCGATTAGAAGAACCACCGCGTCTTCCAACTATATTCTTTTTGAACTTAGCACTTCCATAAAGGCAATCATATTCTTCTTCTTCTCCAACAGGCGTGATTACGTCGGTTAGACCTGCTACCATAGTAATTTCATTATTTGTTGAGACATCTAATAAAGCCGCAGCTTCAAATAGAGCAACTACGACATCTTCTTCAGTTTCGATACTTACATCAATTGGTTCAAGAAGAGCCACAGAATGATCGTTCGGATGGGAAATATAGACTTTGGTCAAATCAATAATTGTTTCTGCTCCTTCAGGAAGGCTCATTGAAACTGCCACTCTACCATTCGGTCTGACATACCCACGTTTAATTTCAACAGTTACTTTATAACAGTTCATATAATCCCCCTCAAATTTTTTTTTTACATTGCCCGCATCCATCTTCCCCATCCTCTTCTGCTGAAACAGGTACAAACCCCAAAATGCTGCGTATCGAGTAAACTCCAATTTTAGGTTTGGCCGTTGCTTCACCGTGTGAGAGTTCTAATTTAAGAAGCCCTCCATCAACCTCTTTGACAATACCAGTAATATTTGGGGGCCTCCCCGCTGGAGGACTTGTACTCATTAGAAGCTGAATCCTTTGTCCTTTTACAGACATCAATGCCTGTTGCATGTTATTACTACATACATAATGCACGATTTGCAATACTAATTCTTTAATACCTAAGGCATTACCATCCAATAATAATCCCCCCATTCCATAACCATACTAACTTATTATATGGCAAAATCTTCCACGTGTTATTCGGCATGTCTTTGAAACCATGCATAATCTACTTTTCGATATTTTGTTAGCTTGTCGCCTTAGAAACTACTGAAACATAAAATAATTAAAACTGTAATGATTGGAAGAGATATTATGTTTTTACAAAACTGTAAATCTGAGGACATTAAAACCATCTGGACTAATCTTATAACATTTTTGGGGTATATCAACTCAATATTGCTCAAGACAGACATCGAACAAAATCTAGGGAACTGGTCTCAGGGACAAAGAGTTTTTATAGCTTGGGAAGGCGGTACAGCTCAAGGCCAGATTGCGAGAATCAACATCGGCGGAATTACACTTTATAATGTCGTTGTAAATAATATGGCTATGGAAACGCTGAACATTCGCATGGCCAAAATCATTGCAATCGGTATTTCTGCGCCAGAACCAGAACCAGAACCAGAAATAGAGAAAACGCCCGTGTGGAAAAGACTTTAAGAAATCATCTGAGGATATTGAGAAAATCTTTGTGCTTGTCACACCTGTCCCTTTCAAACATACATTAAATTAGAAAGGGACGACAGACCTTTCGAAAACTTGGATAAGGAGGTGTTTTATAATGCCTGAAGGTGGAGGCTTGTTTGATTCTTGGACTCAGGGACAACAATTAGTAATTGCCTATTCAGGTGGAACCGCCAGAGGTTACCTCGCTGCTATGCAAGGTAACATTGTATCCCTTTATAACGCAACCCTCAACGGAGTAGCAGTCACGACTCTCAATATATTAATGCCTGACATTATATCCGTCGGCTTAGTTGGAACCTAAAGCACGATATTATTGTTAAACTTGTCATAATCACAAGTATTAAAAGAACTATAAGAATTCTGGTAAGGGAGCGTCGCTAAACTACTTTTTGAAGTAGTAAGTGATGCTCCTCATATCTATCAGCTTTAGCTGAACAAGTTCACTGATTAATGAATAATCCGATTTAAATAGAGTATTATATTTTATTTTATAAAGTTTAAAAATAAAAACATTATTCCAAGCATTGTAAGCTAATTTTAAATATGTAATAATTAGTACAAGCAGAAGGAAATATCAGGTTTAATATAAAATTTGCTTCTAATGTACATTAGAAGCTGCTCTGTATAGAAAGGAGTTGACTATAGATTTGCTTAACAAAAACTTTTTAAGCGATGTTCGGGAAGCTTTAACAATAAATCAAAAATTCAGCGAAAATAATTTTCTAGTTAAGAAAATTGAAACCCAATCCAATATTACTCTTTCTATCATTTACCGTTTTGACCCGGAGTTCTATTTCCAAGCCAGCGTACCTAAGTCAGAGGATATTAATTATAGTATCCCAACCCAATTTAACCCTAAAACTACAGCAAATGCTGAATTGAAGAGAGTTACTGATTTGAAAAATTCTATATCTTCATGGACTGAGCAAATATACAAAGAACTCATGGTTAGATTTTATAACTAATACGATAATGTTTTACCAAACTTTCTTGTTTTAATACAACTTTGACGTGCAGATCAATACACCGGCTTTTCTTTATTGTTGGAAAAGCCGGTGTATTTTTATCTATTGTCTTAAAGCAGGCCATACCGAAGGTGATCAATCTTAGAAACCTATATCCCATATAGCTATTTTGTATATTCACGTTTTAGATAGAGGCTTTATAATTTATAAATGGCTATTGAGATAATTGTCGAATTGTATGGTATTGTTGCTGTTATTCTAGAATATTGTCATTATCGTAATCAGTTTATAATTTTGGGGGAGGGCTTTATGACTGAAAGTGAGAAGTTTACAATTCCGATTTCTAGTGATCTCTTTAGGTTATCCAATTATTGCTTATGGAGTGGAAAGGACGTTCAATTATGAGTAAAAAAGAGCAAACACCGGTTTCTTCCGAGCGTACTATCGATTGGAAGCAGGGCCTGGCCATTGCAATGGGTGTGCCCTTGCTGATTCTGCCATCCATCGGTTACTTTACAAAATATGTTCTGGGTTTTTCAATCATTGTCTGGGTTCTTTCCATATTTCAGGGGTTCATGCAAAATACGGCATATGGCGAAATGGCTTCCGTTTTCCCCCAGGCATCTGGTTTGCCCGGTTTTTCTCAGGAAGCCTTCAAGGGAACCACCATTGGCAAATATGACATCGGCAAACTTGTAGGTGGATTCAGCGCATGGGGCTACTGGTTCTCCTGGAACTCCGTTTTAGCCGTATACGCCATGTTAATCGGCCAGTATCTGCACAACCTGCTGCCCGCATTTGCAAATGTCGATACCACGGTTTTATCGATTCTTTCCGGCCTCGTTGTGTTCTCTCTTTTAATTCTAATCTGTTATCGCGGTCTGGCCAGTGGAGCCATCCTCGGCTATATTCTGAGCATCGTTTCCATTGTTCCCCTGGTGGTGCTCTCTGCCGCCCCAATGCTGAACGGAAAATTCCATCTCAGCAATATCACGCAAAATATGCTTCCCGCTGCTTGGAGCTGGAGCAGCGGCCGAGATCTTCTGATATTCGTAGGAATTATGGCCATGGCTGAATGGAGCGCCTGCGGCTGGGAAACTGCGGCTATCTACGGACCAGAGTATAAAAATCCCAAGACAGACATTCCCAAATCCCTGTTCTCCTGCGGCATTATCTGCGCTTTTATTTATGTTTTCGTACAGGCGGCTTGTATCGGAGCGCTTGGGACAAATGCTGTAATCAATGAGCCAAACTCGCCCATGTTGTTGCTCGCCCAGCAGTCTTTCGGAAGCGTCGGTGCGACGATTGCCGTGTTTATGCTGATTGCCTCTATGATTCTGATCATCCAGACTGCGTTTTTCGGCTCCGCCAGAGCGATGGAGTCTATGGCGAAGGAGGAGAATCTCCCGGCAATTTTCGGAAAAACGAATATGTATGGAACTCCAGTGATTGCAATGGTGGTCACAGCACTATTTAATATGGCGCTGATCACGCTAAAATCTCCTGCGGCCGTTCTTGCCGCTTCAGCAATTGGCTACATATGTGCCAACGGCATCAGCCTGTTCGCCTATGTAAAAGTATACTCCGACAAAAAGCTTCGTTCGCTGCACAGAGAATTTAAGGCTCCTTCTGGATGGAAGATCATCGCGCTGATTTGCGCACTGGTCAATATTCCGCTGTACTTAGTCGGAATCACGTATCTGAACGCCATGGACTCCGGTTGGTCGTCCACACTTGTGGGAGTGGGTGTGCTGCTTTTATATATCCCGCTGTGGTTTTATACCCAGCACCTTGTCTCGAAAAATCAACAATACCATGCTGGCAAATCAAAAGCAGCTTAAGCGTTTTACAATCAGCACCTTGTTTAGAAGATGCACCTCTTCCCCTAAAGCCGCCTACATACAAGGACGAGTGTGCAGACCTTATTCACAAAAAGCACGTGTCGGAAAAACTCCAGTCACGTGCTTTTGTGCTTTTGAAAGGGCGATCATTCTCGATTTGCATATTAATGACGGACTCTTTTGCTCCCCCATAAAATAACTCAAGACCATCAGCTATCTCAAGGGATGAGCCACATAGGATTCATCGACAAAACATACATTGCTGTTGTCACAAACGTGGAACCATTGTACTACCCATTTCTACTCGATTTCTTCCATTTTCTTTTGCAATATATAAAGCTGCATCAGCGTTATTTAATAGCTCGAAATAACTACTATTTTTCGCTGGAACCATTGTGGCTAGACCAACGCTAACTGTTAAATAATCACATACTAACGATGATTCAAATCGGATTTTCAAATCTTCTACTGATTTTCTAATATTTTCGGCGATATTGCGTGCTCCTTCTAGGTTGGTATTAGGGAGAATAACCGCAAACTCTTCCCCACCAAATCGTGCGGAAACGTCACCGGCTCGCTTAATTTCTTTTATTAAGGCTTTTGCAACCTCTTTTAAACAATAATCACCTGTATTGTGGCCATATGTATCATTGAACTTTTTAAAGTAGTCTATATCGACCATAATTATGGAAATCGGCTTTTGTTCACGTATAGCCCGAAACCACTCCTTGGTAATTGCTTCATCAAAATACCGTCTATTATGTATACCCGTTAAAAAATCGTGGTTAGAACTAAAACTAAGTGTTTCATTAATGAGCTCTAAATCTCTTGTTTTCTTTATTAGGTCATTTTTTAAAGATCCAACAATTAAAATCATTATTGGCATAAATATACAACTTATGAGAACACGTTTCCAATTATCTGGAGAATACCTTAATAGATGTCCAGAACTTGAGAAAAAAACTAGCGAATAAGTTATTGTAAGCAAACAACTTATAGCACCGGAAATATAACCACCTAAAAAAGTAAAATAAACGATTAATGTGATTAATATAATATTCGGATTTGGTATTTTAGTAAGATATAGAACTATGATCGTTATAACTGTCGAGATAAAACTAGTTATTGGAACATATTTTTTAATACTATGTTTGTCACTCAAATAGATCCTCTCCAGTTTTTACCACATCCATATTAACTTTCACTGTGAATACATATATTTACATACGCATTCATTATTATAATCTTCTTTTTTTCTAACCATTCCACATCTTTCCTCTATTTCCTCCTATGTTCGTGAAATTAATCTAAAATAAGCATAAATTTAATTCTACTTCATAGAGAATAGTTCTAACATTCCTTTTAGGTAGTATCTACCCTAAAAGTGCATACTTCCATATTTTTATCTATTATATATAATTATACATATAGCTCGCACATAAACTAAACGTTGGAGCAAAAATAAGAACATGTTTAAAAGTATTTATTAAAGCAAAAAAGAAGGGGGATTTATCATGGAAATTAATGAATGGCACAATGAAACAATTGGGCGCAAGGCTGTTGAAGCTTTAAAAAAGAATGAGTTTGACGCAGTGTATTTTGCAACCGCTGAAGAAGCGGCGGCTTTTATTATGAATCACGTTAAACCAGAAATGACCGTGGGTTTTGGCGGCTCAATGACAATCAAGAACATGGGAATTCAAGATAAGGTTAACGCTGTCGGCGGCAAGGTTTTGGACCACGGTGCACCAGGTATTGCCCCGGAAGAAAAGATAGCTATTTCCAGGCAAGAAATGCTGAGTGACTTATATCTATGCAGCAGTAATGCCATTACTCTGGACGGTATGCTTGTAAATGTTGATGGCTTAGGAAATCGAGTCGCTGCCATGAGTTTCGGTCCCAAAAAAGTAATTATCGCAGCTGGTGTCAACAAACTCTGCCAAAATGAAGCTGCCGCCTTTGCAAGATTAGAAGGGATCGCAGCTCCTATGAATAATAAAAGACTGGATACTCCAAATCCTTGTACTAAAAGCGGTGTGTGTGTTAACTGTCAATCTCCAACCAGAATATGCAGGGTATATTCTGTAATGAGGAAGAAGCCGATGGCGGCAGATATAACGGTATTAATTATTGGCGACAGCTGCGGATATTAATACTGCAAGAGCATTATTTAATGAAGGATATTGCAAATGCCTCTTCTTCTCTATTTTGGGGTATATTATTGTTGAAGGTTTTTAGGAAACAATAAACTCCAGGTAGGAAATTGGAGGGCTTGTGATGATTAATTTATTAGGGAGAACATTAGCCGGATTTTTAATGCTTATAATAGCCTTGGCTGCCTTTATTTTTTTACCTGCATGGACAATTAATTACCTGCAGGCTTGGGTCTACCTGCTAACATTTTCAATTTCGGTGATACTGATAACTCTATACTTATTTAAAAGGGACCCACAATTGTTAGAACGTCGTCTCAAAGCAGGGGCAACCGCTGAGAAAGAAAAAAGCCAGAAAGCGATACAAGCCCTGGCAAATTTGTTTTTCTGTTTTGTATTCATTTTTGCAGGGCTTGATTTTCGCTTTCATTGGTCCCGAGTACCCCTAAATATTAGTTTATTGGCCAATGTTTTTGTTGTCTTAGGATTTTATATAGTATTTCTGGTTTTCAAAGAGAACAGCTATACTTCCGCCATAATTGAAGTAGATAAAAATCAGAAAGTCATTTCAACAGGACCCTATAGGTTGGTACGTCATCCTATGTATTCTGGGGCAATACTAATGATGATATTTTCACCTATTGCTTTAGGTTCTTATTGGGCTGTACTCTTTGTAATGCCGTTAATCCTTACCATTGTTCTTCGGCTTCTGGACGAGGAAAAATTCCTATCTAAAAACCTCTCAGGTTATACAGACTATTGTAAAAAGGTTCGTTATCATTTGATACCTTTACTTTGGTAAATATCTAATGACGTTCAGAACGCTCCGGCAGGATGTTTACACTTTGACCTTGAAATTCAATAGTGCATTATATATCGATTCAAGAACATCCACCACTCTATTTAAAACGATTTCTGTAACAAATTGTTTCTGATCATGCCTCTTCATTATCGGGACATTTATTTTTTCCGCAGTTGCTTGCTCCGCTTTAAATACGATTGCAAAATAGACAACCCCTGCTTCGCTGCCTTCATTATGTACATCAATATTTGAGAAGGTTCCGGTTACTCCAACACTAAAATCAGCTTGGGTATTCTTCTGGCCAATAACAGCCATGGCCTTTGCACACTCTAAACTATATACGCCATAGTTCTCTAGAATATCTTCAGAAATTCCAATAGCTAGTTTTTGGCGGTTTGAATAAGTAACATAACCCCCTGGAGTGACATCCGATGCTCCTTCTACATCTGTAATCGCGGAAATGATATGTCCTCCTGTACAACTCTCAACAGTTGTGATGGTTGCAGACAGCTCTTTAAGCAACTCTACAACTCTTTCTGCACTCATAAAAACTTTGCCTCCTTAGGAATGATCGCCAACCTTATCAAGGAATATTTCAAAACTATTCTGGGACAAATTATTAAATTTATGTCTTAAGCTAGTAGAGTTTTACAGTTCAAAATTAATGAAGAGAAAACCTCCGGAGATGACTTCGGAGGTTTTCTCCACTTAAAACATTTCCTTGCTCACTTTATCAATCTCGGAGCTTACACAATCATAGACACCGGGGAAAGAACTGACGCCCAGACCTTGGGTTAAACAGGGGATGAAGTAAAGCTTTCCGCAATGTGTGCAAGCCCTTCTGACTTCTTCAGCACAAATCTCCTGCGTCCAGTCCGGAAAGTCGATGGTACCGCTGTCCAAATCGCCCATGAAAGAGATTTTCCCGCCATATTTCTTGATCAGCTCCGGCGTGTTATTGGTCGTCATGACTCCCTGCCAGATGTCAATTCCCATTTCAATCATATAATCGACTAGGTTGGCAGCATAAGAATCACTGTGGTGAACGATCAGTTCGACGCCATTGGCCTTATAGAAACCGTAGACTTTTTTATAAGCGGGTAAGTAAAACTCTTCAAACATTTCCGGAGAAATAAACGAATTTTTTTGACTGCCCCAATCATCATGATGGAAAAGTGCATCGGGATGGATGTGGTCGATTATTTCTTTTGCATAAGCCAGCTCAAAATCAACTAGGTAATCAATCAGCTCATGCATAGCTTCAGGCTCTTCATATAAGGCCATCAGAGCATCTTCCATGCTCATAAGGTTATGGCACTGTTCAAAGATTCCCGGTGCAACAAACGCTGTCACAAATTTTTCATTGCGGTCCACAGAGTTGGCATGCGCTATGGCTGGACCCCAGAATTCATCAGACGTCGGGATCACCGGTGCTTTGACGTATTTTTTCCACTCGGTAATATCTTTCAATACCTTGTGCTCGTCGTCATGCACAGGAAACTGTCCGAGCTGCCCTTCGGGCCATCTGTAAGTGATTCCCCAGCTGTTTACGCCCTCCCCCCCGATTGGAAGCTTTTTATCAAAACGGGTTTCCATGATTATTTCCATGAATTCATACTGGTTGACAAAACGATCAGGTTTGCCACCTCTGATTGTTTCGAACAAATTCTGTCTTGGGGTTAACATGATTCGGCCTCCTTATTACTACTATAAGATTCGAAGATTTTCAACAACTACCACAAGCGGGTTTAAAATAGCAAATTGTTGGAATATGTATAGCGATTTTATTATCTTCCGAAACACGTTAAAATACAAGATGTTTTTGGTTACAATATCCAAATGACGGAAAGATTTAACTAATTCCTTAAATATATTTCCTGAATAAGAAAAAATCCAGAGCATTTCGTGCTCTGGATTACATTTCACCAATTAGATTCCCCGCAAAGCCGTTTAGATTATTTGGTTTTTAACCCCGCTCTCGCAGGTGGGCATTTTCACCCTACTTTTCAGTCTTCCTCTAACAGCAGAGGCCTGACCTAATCAGTAAGTTTCTCAAATTCCCGAAATTTCAAATAGGATCAAAACCAAATCAAATCTTCGCACATCGCAGGTTTCTTGGAAATTCATTATAACAAGGTTAAGTTCAAAAAGCAAATAGGGGATTTATGGTTACTATATAGTATTGCCTTCTATTCCAAACTTGACTCAGAGCGCACCGATGAGGATTTCAGTTATTGTGCTTAACCAAATAAATACATCTGCATATGTTCTCGACTTTAACTCTCGCTTGACTACCGGCTTGCTTTTAGCATGGCATAGGCACTTTTTACCGTTCTTTTATAATCTTGATAAATTCTTGAAACAAAGCTGATAAAATATCATGAACTTTATTGTATTCTAATTGCAGAGGAAATCTCAAAGATAAAGATAAGAGAAACCATGAAAAAGACTAAAAGCCGCCCTTGCTGTGGGGCGGCTTTTAAATTAAAGGCTTTGAAAATGCTTTGCTTGATTGCAAGCAGCTATTCTTCCAGATCTTCAGTTAGAAACCATATTCCCTAGAGGTAAGCTCAACTCATAGGTTTGTTCAATCAATTTCCTTCCCCACTCCTTATTTTCATGTTCCGCCACTTTCTTAAACCCTACGTTCATGTACATTTTGATTGCAATTTTTTGGTCATCTGTAGTTTCTAGAAATACCTGTTCATATCCTTTCTCCTGACAGTATTTCACAGCTTCATTTAGCAGAGTGTTTCCCAAGCCAATTCCTCTGAATGATGGATGAAGAATGAACCATCTTAACTGAGCCCGTGTCGCAGAATGTCCAATAATAGCAATGGAGCCAATTATTTCTCCATTCGCTTCTGCAAACCAGAATCTATCCTTTTCCACGTTGTATTTATTAAACATATCGAAAATCGTTTTGCAGACATATCCTTCAAACATATAGTTATATTTACATTCTTCCGCATAAAACCTTCCATGAAGATGAATTAAATAACCCACATCTCCCGGTCTCAATTCACTGCGAATTGTAACCTTTTCTTTGATTTTTATAGGTTTTCCTGAGAAAGCGTTTTCGATAGTTTTCATACTTTCTACAACACTCATTTTATCTCGTTCTGGCAGACTGCTGATTAAGTTATAGATTTGGTCATTAGACAAATCATTCAACTTTGAAAGAGTATTTTTGCCTTTTTCCGTAAGGTAAAGGTAATATAACCGACCATCTTCCGGGGACTGTACTCTGTATATAAGGCTATCACTCTCAAAGCGTTTTATTATTCTGCTTAGATAACCCGGATCAATTTTTAACTCTTCTATCAATTTCTTAGCTGTACAAACTTCCATATGTTCAATATCGTATAAAACCCGAACTTCTGCAAGCGAAAACTCGCTTTCATAAATATGCTTGTCCAGTAATCCCAAAATATTAGTGTAGAACCGATTAAATCTCCGAATGATATGTATCAAATTCATGTTCCGCGAATTCACGATGCACCCTCCTCCATAATATTAGGCACTCAAATAGATATGATATCATTGTACTAATTTATTTGACTTTGTCAACTATTTTTAGAAATTTACATTGAAAAGGTAAAAGGGCACCTTACATTCCAAATTATGAGGGGGGTTGCTGACTGTTTTGTGGCAGTCTTGCAACACCCCCTTCGCTCTCAACCCAAATTCACTTATTACTCCATTTGTTAGATGTAAGTTAACTATTTAAGATTTTTTTAGCAAATTCGTCTTGAAAATCCGTAATAAAGGGGATTCCGGTTTCGCGCTCCGTCTCTCGATTAGCGGAAGAAATATCCGTTCGGGCAATTTGCTTGAGTGAGAACTTTCGTGCTCCCGCCATAAACTGCTGAAGCCCACCCGCGAGTTTATCGGCTAAAGTCCAAACTGCGATAGCGCCGTAGGGAATTTTCTTCATGGCATCAGCGCCAACCTTACTTTGAACATCATAATAACCTGCAAAGATTTCCTCTGCTTTTGAGCCATGCTCAAGAACATTTTTCGGCAGGACGTCCCAGTTTCCATTTACTTGAGCTCTGCGTTCAGGATTAAGTACACCTTCAATATTTGAACCGACAAAAGCTGGGATCATTACCCCTCTTCCCATACAGACCATTTTGGTAAAGGGAGCTCCTAAAGCCAAAGCCTTGAAAATGTGGTCTTCTCTGGCTAACCCGCCGGCAAAGGCCATATCAACCACTTTGTGTCCTTTAGCAGCTAAAATCGAAGCATATTCATAAGCTTTCGAATGCAGAAGGATTGAGGGGACTCCCCAAGTTTCCATCATGTTCCATGGACTCATTCCAGTACCTCCGCCGGAACCATCAATAGTTAATAAATCAAGGTGAGCTTCTGTAGCTAATTTGATAGCGGCAGCTAATGCTTCCATTCCATAAGAACCTGTTTTCAAAGAGATTCGTTTGTAACCTAATTTTCTAAGATACTCGACTGATTTCATGAACTCTGCCTGTACTTCGTCGTAATTGTAAAGATCGGTGTAACCCAATCGACTGTGTCGCGCAAAGGATTTAAGAGCTCCATTCTTAAAAGCTGCCTGGACCTCCGCTTTCTCGGGATCGGGGTCAACCACATATCCTCGATTTTTCAGGAACTGAGCATATTCTAAACTGGTTACTTGAATTTCTCCGCCAATATCTTTGGCTCCTTGTCCCCACTTCAATTCTAAAATGACATCATTACCGTATTTGTCGATAATGTATTCCGCGACTCCATTCCGGGTATCTTCAACATTCATTTGGACGATGATGGCACCATAACCGTCATAATAATTAAGATAAGTTTGAATCCGTCGATCCAATTCTGGTGCTTTAACAATTTTACCGTTTTCCATAACAGATTCTTTATCGACACCTACGACGTTTTCACCAACAACAATAGGAAATCCAACTAATGCCGCACCGATGGCAAAAGAATCCCAGTATTTTGCGGCAATAAAGGTTGAACCCAGGGCCCCCGTCATAATGGGTACTCTAACTTTTGTTTTAATTTCGCTGCCAAATTCTGTTTCAGTACTGACATTTGGGAATATACAATCATCGGCGCTCTTTGTCAATCCGTTTGGCAATCCATAAGCCCCGTAATTGAACCCTTGAATCCGTAAAGAATTATAGTTAATGCCAATATGAGTCGTATTGGAACTTCCTGCTGTTACGGTGCCAAAATGCCGCGGATATAACATTTTTCTCCCTTTTAAACTAGACATCCAGTTTTCGCACTTTCCTTGACAATCTGCCCGGCATAGCGTACAGAGACCCGATTCGCTCGCATTTCCCCGGTTAACAGTACCTAATACATCATTCGCTTTTGGCCACTGAAACATTCTTCAACTCCTCCTCATATGTAGAAAATAGTTCTTATGTTAAATTATACCATTATTGTATTACTAATGAATAAATTCCATCAATGTATACTTAATACATTGTTCTCCTTGGCTAAAACTATAGCGAAATGGTTAGAAACTAAAACGAGCATAAATATCGGCAAGCTCAAAATGCAGCTTTTAGGCAGTTTACAATTTTGTATCAAACTCTTCTTGGAGGAATACACCATATTTGAATAAGTCGGCGATAACAAGAATAAACCCTCCACTTAATACACCACTTAAGATACCACTCAAATGGACATTTGATAAATCCAAAGTAAATATTCTGGTTACAAAAATTAAGTATAAAAGGCATGATAAGATATCCACAGCGACCGAATAAAAAATTATCACATAAGCAATTTTTTTAATTCGTTTGACGTTGCGAATTACATATGGGGCTTTATCGTTTGCAATAGAATTTAAAAAATCTGCAGCTTGTTTTACACCATAAATTATTAAAGAGACTTTAACGAGCAATAAAAACATACTGGTTAAAAATGCATGTTTTGCAACAACCATGCTATTTTCTAACGGCTGTAGAATGTTTAAAGGTATATTAATAAAGAATGACGAGCTGCCTGTTAATTTATGTGAATAAAACCTGCTCTTTTCTGTAGGCTCTCTAAATTATCTCGGCTCACATATATCCCCTCGCTATCATTAATTTTTCAAGTCATACGGCTCTTACTGCTCTTAGGTGCGGCGGTCATACCAGGCATTTAAACATAATCATAATAATTCCACTATTATCATTTATTTCCTGCAATAAAAGCAAAAAGGAACGTCCAAAAACGCTCCTTCACAAAACTGATTTCCCTCTTGGTATGGAAAGGCTGTTCCTTATTATTTAAGAGCTAAGTTTACAGCCTCTTTAGCATGAAGTACGGTTGTATCAAACAATAGTACTGTCGAGTCCTCGGGTTTAACTAATAGACCAATTTCTGTACAGCCTAGAATAATTCCCTTCGCGCCCTGCTCAATTAGGTTCTGAATAATTCGCTTATAGTTAGCTCTAGATTCTTCTAAGATTTGTCCTAAGCATAATTCGTTAAAAATCACATCATTTACAATTACTCTATCTGTTTCCTGAGGAATCAAAACCTTGATGCCCTGAGCCTCTAAACGTGATTTATAAAAATCTTGTTCCATTGTATATTTCGTACCCAAAAGGCCAATAACCTTGATTCCCTTCGAAATAACTTCTTGTGCTGTGACATCAGCAATGTGCAATAAGGGAATATGAATGCCTGCCTGAATCTCATCCGCAACTTTGTGCATAGTATTCGTACAAATGATAATAAAATC
This sequence comes from Desulfosporosinus sp. FKA, assembly GCF_002196785.1. NCBI lineage: Bacteria > Bacillati > Bacillota > Clostridia > Eubacteriales > Desulfitobacteriaceae > Desulfosporosinus > Desulfosporosinus sp. FKA. The sequence continues at coordinate 447,793 of NZ_NAHZ01000032.1, forward strand.
AGCACCGGAGGCTTCAAGACTATGAGCAGCACCTGTCAGAATTTGAGCAGCCTTTTCCCATTCGTCATTTCTTTGGCAGATTTCAATTTCCTCGAAGTCAACGCTGTAAAGAACGCATTGAGCGGAATGCAGGCCTCCGAGCCTCAGCTTAATTTCTTCATTAAGAATACGGTAATATTCAGAGGAGGATTCCCAACTCATCCCTCCAATTAAACCTATTGTTTTCATAATAATCTTCCCCCTTGATTCCCTCCAATATTAGTAGTCTATCCCAAATTATACAAACTGTTTTAAAGTTTCTCCAAGACATTTAATACCTTCAATTATCCTCTCCTCAGGCATGTTAGAATAATTGACCCTAAAGGTGTTCTCCTTTCCGCCGTTAGGAAAGAACGAACCACCCGGTACAAAGGCGACTCTTTTTTCCAGACTTTTTTCCAAGACGTCTCTGGCATTAACGTTCGCGGGCAGCTCTACCCAAGCAAATAATCCCCCTTGAGGTCTCGTAAAGGTTACACCATCTGGAAATTCCTTTTCCATAGCTTGGACCATTATAGTTTTCCGTCTCTTATAGACCTCACGTATGATAGCAATATGCTCATCAATATCATATAACTCAAGGTATTTGGCAATTTCCCTTTGGGCAAGGGTATTGCTTTGCAAATCTGTCCCTTGCTTAACAAGGACATACTTCTCAATAACCGACTTTTCACCTGCAACCCAGCCAATTCTATAACCTGGACAAAATGTTTTGGAGAAAGTTCCATAACAGAGCACACAACCGGCCTGGTCAAAGGATTTAACAGATGGCAAATTTTCGCCTTCAAACCTCAGTTCTCCATAAGGATTGTCTTCAATGATCATAACATTGTGCTTTGTTGCCGCCTCAACCAGATATTTTCTTCTCTCAAGACTCCAGGTCCTTCCCGTTGGATTTTGAAAGTCGGGAATGATATAAATTAATTTCACTCGTTTAGTGTTTGTCAGAATTCTATCCAGTTCTTCCGGTATCATCCCCTCATCATCAGTAGGAACCTCTACAAACTCGCAGCCATATGCTCTGAAGGCACTTATAGCAGCAAGGTATGTCGGACTTTCACATAGGACAATATCTCCTTCATCAAGAAAAACTTTACCCGTCAGGTCAAGCGCCTGCTGAGATCCGTGGGTTATCAGTATATTTTCTGTATCGAAGCTAGTCCCTAACCGCTGATTCATTCTTTGGGCTATCCATTGCCTGAGTGGATTATATCCTTCAGTGGCTGAATATTGTAATGCTTTTGCGCCTTCTTCCTCAAGCACAATCCTGCATACTTCTTTGATTTCTTCTACTGGGAAAAGTTCTGGTGCAGGTAAGCCTCCAGCAAATGATATATACTCCGGTCTCTCAGCAACCTTTAAAATCTCTCTGATCTCAGACGCCTTGATGTATTCCATTCTCTTTGCATACTTAAAATCCATACTAACTCCTCCTTCATCTCACTAAAAATAAAAACCAACTATATTAAACAATGGGATTAATCTCCAGTGCAGGATAAACGTCGCAATAATTTTGCTCATCTATTAACTCTTTCATAGCTGCACATAACCTTTGAATCCCATCTGTAATATCTTTAAGTTCTTCAAAGGTAAAGTTTAAACGTATATAATCGTCACCCTGCCCCGAGGTGAAAAAAGGAGTTCCCGGAACAAAAACCACCTTGCGTTCTGCCGCTTTGGTAATTAGTTTTGCTGCCGAAACGCCGCTCGGAAGTTTACACCAAATGTAGTAACCTCCTCTAGGCATATTCCATAGCAAATCTGACGGCGCATTTTTAGTCAGTGCATCGTACATCGCATCTCTTTTTTCTCGATAGTCTTTACAAAGCCTGGGAACATGCGCTTCAAGCCCCCCGCTTTTTATAAACTGTTCAATTATCCATTGGGATAAACTACTGGAATGCAAATCCATAATTTGTTTTGCAGCAGCAAATTTTTTTACAACCTTTTTATGCGCCGTCATCCAACCCAATCTCAAACCTGAATAAACAGTTTTGGAAAAGGTACTTAAATAAATAACATAACCATCATTATCCATTGCTTTCAGCAAAGGAAGTGAATGACCTTCATAACAAAGGTCTCCATAGGCATCGTCCTCAATAATCAAAACCTTATATTTATAGGCAAGTTCAATCAGTCGTATCCTTCGTTCCAACTCCATTTCTGTCCCTGTAGGATTGTGAAATGTTGGTATTGTGTAAATCAATTTTGGTCTGTACCTTTGTAATAACTGTTCAAGTAAGTCGACTCTCATGCCCTTTTCATCAATTGGAATTCCCATGACTCTGGCGCCAATGGATTTGAACGCCTGAATCGCGGGAAAAAATGAAGGTTCTTCAACGACAACGATATCCCCTGGATCAAGGATCATCCTTGCTGCCACATCCAGACCTTGTTGTGAACCCGAAAGAAGCATGATCTCATCATAGCTGCAATATACTCCACGTTTATGCATCAAACCGGAAATAGCCTCACGTAACGATCTGAAGCCTTCTGTAGGAGAATGAAGCAAAGGCTTATAATTTCTGCTTTCAATTAATTCTTTCTCGATGCCAAGAAAAGCATTTAGCGGCCCGGTTTCCGGAGAAGCCATTCCTGTGGCAAAAGAAATCACGTCTTTCCTGCTTGCTAAGGTTAATAAGTCCTTTAGAATATAGGAATCAAAATCATTGGCATGATGACTAAAAATCTGATCCCAAGCAGGTTCCTGTGAAGTGAAATTGAGTAAATCCGACTCGTCCTGAAGACAGGAAAGGACAACAGTTCCATTTCCAACATGAGAACCTACCAATCCTTCAGCTTTTAACTCGCGATAAGCGTTTAAAATCGTCGTCCTATTGACGCCAAGACTTTGAGCCAACTTCCTTTCAGGCGGAAGTCTGAAACCAGGTGAAAGCTCACCGGCCACAATCATCCTACGTATCTGCTCAAAAATCTGAATATAAACAGGTGTATGATTTTCTCTATCAATGACTAGCCGCATACCAAATCACCTCATTGGATTCATCCAATTTAATTATTTACCTAAAACAATTCCAAATCAACTACCAATACCGAAAGTATTTATTCAGCCAATTTTAGGGCTAAAAAGAACACTTAGATTCCCGAGAATTGATCCCGGAGTCTAAGTGTTCTTTTTTTGCCCCTCCGCCTTGCCAAAACCATTTGGCAAAAATCCAGAGACTCTTGACGCTTTATCAAGATACACAAATAATCATTTTACATTGATGAACACTGGATTAGAATAAAACCAAAGATCGCTATAGGCTTTAGTAGAGTCGTTAGTTCCTACCAAAGAATCACTTAAGGGGTTGCCGTTATGATCTGTTTGATTTTGTACATCTACGCCCAAATTGGTACCTCTTAGGCGGAAATATTGGCTTCTGTCTATGTTTTTAAGGATATACTGGACTGTATACCACCCGTCTGCATATTTCCAGTCGTTACTGGTAAATTGGGCAATTACCTTTGTACTGTTGTTATGATCACTATTATACTCTTGAGTACCTGGTTCAGCTTTAGCTGTCACGTCACCTGCAATTAGATCAATATGATTCACCGAAACCAGATCACCGTTGTTATTATGTTTTGGACTTTTAAATTTGATGGTTATTTCAGCATCCTTGCCTTTATTGGTCACAAGAGTTTGACCCATCGCAGCAGTGTTGCCACTTTTAATGTTAAAATCCAGTCCATTTATTAAGTCACCTAAAACAATAAACGAATTTCCAGAATGCATGCCGTCGATAAGATATTGGTAATTATTTTTATTGACGTCTAAGCCTTTGCCTTTTCCGGCTTCGTGGATATTACTATTAATCCACGTATAAGATTTGGAGTATTCTCCAGGCCAGAAGTCACCAGCGGTTGAATGAAAATCAGAATTAGCGAACATCCAAATTTTTCGGCCTTCACCGAGTAAAGAATCCCACAAGCCACCAACTTTAGCCAGCATGTAATCTGCCCCGCCATAAGTTTGTGCTTTAGGGTCAGTGGACTCATATCCACCACGGAATGATTCTTTCTGATGACCAGGGATACCTTCGAGACCAATGAAGACATTCGGTGCCGCATTATTAAAGTCACGGACGTCTGCAGCAGTGAATTTCAGTTGTCTGGATGGATGATTAAGCAGCAAATAACTGGTTGTAGGATAATTTTTCTCCAACCATTTAGCACCGTCAATAGCACCGGTATGACTTGTATTGTCCTTAACAACTCCTTCGGCCGCTCGACTGCTATCTGTGTCACTAGCATCAAACTTGTATTCAAAATCACTGATTGAGTTTGGTTCATCGCTTACAATTCCAACGCTGGCATGCTCATGGGTTGGAACATTCCATTCGACTCCCTGCACCAATAATTTACTCGGGTATTGCGTGCGTAAATTTTGGATAATCGGATATGACAAATCTTTTAAAGTAATCCAGCGCCAAGTTGGATAGGTAAGATTGTTTCCTAAAGGGTCGCGTTTTGAGGTCCCACCATGTTCGGAATTTGCCATCCAATCCAAGCCATACTTTGTGAAAGCATTGTTAAGTACATCTGCCTCAGTATTACTACCATCTGTCAAGTAGGTATGAGTATGAAAATCTCCGGTTACCCACCGCCCATTGTTGGTCTGCTCCCTCGCTATTGCTGGAAGAGCAATGCTGCTCAAAATAAAAGATGATGTCAGAACTATTGCTGCTATCTTGCTTTTGTTTTTGTATTTAGTACTCATTCCACAACCTCCCTCTTGAATAAAATTCATTACGGACAGATTATAGCATTGTATTGTAAATTTGGTTTAAATTGGATATTAAGTATTGGTAAAGTTCTTGCCAAGAAGATCCGCCAACAGCGTTTCAAGGATTTTTCGATAATAATCAATGACTATATTCAAACATACGCTTACTGAGAAACGAACATATCCGGGATGATTAATCACCAAGAAAACAAAAAGAGCAGCATCAAAATGCTGCAATAAGAAAAGAAACAATCTCCGTTATTTTCTATTTAACTCACATTTTCCAACAAGTCTTCATCATTGATATTACTATTCTTTTCCTTCAATAGTCCAAAACCGTATACCAATAAGAAAACAACCATAAAGATATCAGAAAATCGATACATTATAGCATAACTCTTAATTTCTGCAATGAGGCTTAATACTATTGAACCAATGGTAAAGCTTAAGTCCATTGAGGATAAGAACGTTCCATTTGCCGCACCTATACGCTCAACTGGTGATCTGTTTACCGCCCAGGCCTGTAATGATGGCTGAACTGCACCATATCCAAACCCGTAAAATAGTGACGAAATAACCAGAGTAGTAACAGAATGTACGTAAGAGAGTATTCCGAGTCCTATGATCATTGATATTGCTCCGGGTATAATTACTACAGCATGACCTTTTCTGTCAAATAACTTTCCAACAAAAGATCTTGTCACTAAAATCATTGAGACATGTCCAATAAAATATATCCAAATGTTAGATAACTTTATTTCTTGACCATATAACATGATATAACTCATAATTCCGCACAAAGGAATTACCAATAAAAAGCAAAGAAACGATGGAAACAGCGCTCTCTTTTCAAATAAATCTCTCAATACAATAATATTTTCTTTTTTATGACCTAACCTTTGGGTCTTATTGTGAGGAATCTTCAATAATTGTAATAATAGCATTGCAACACCAACTAGAATTATAGAAAACACAGCGACTACATTGAACTTATAACTATTCATAACCATAATTGCGATAATTGGCGCCAAAGACATCGAAATTATCATAGATAGTGAATAATATCCCATTCCTTCGCCTCTAAGTTTACCGGGAACCATTTCCGAAACCACGGCAGCAATAACTGTAGATGACATTCCCCAACCAACCCCTTGAAGAATGCGTACAACTATGACTGCCGATATTGGGAGGAACATATAAGAAAAAGTGCATACAGCTAAAATGAAGAGACCAATTACTAAAAGCGGCTTCCTATTCACTTTATCAGCTAGATTTCCGGTCACTGCCCTACATATAAGCGAAGATATAGAAAATCCACTTACTACTAGACTGGCTTGTAAATTACTCCCGCCAATCTGTTTAGCAAATGCAGGTAAAGTCGGTACCAATAAATAAAAAGCAATGTAAACAAATAAATTTATGATTAAAATTAAGGTATACCTTTTCGTCCAAAGTCTGTCCGAAGATTTTAAATTTAGTCCTTGCAATTATTTCTCCACCTTTTCTTGAATAGTAATATTTCTGTTTATTTTCAAGAGAACACGTTTATAAGTTTCTATTTCCTCATCCGAGATTCCCTCAACTATTGTTGCAAATAAATTTTCAAGAAGAGGTGTCACATGCTTCTTTAGGTTTATTCCTTTCTCAGTCATTTGAACACTAAATGCTCTTCTATCCTTTTCATTAGGTTTTCTTTCAACAAGTTTTTTCCTTTCTAAAATGTCCAATATCCTTGCCAAAGTAGGTTGATCCTTATCTACATTTTCGGCCAATTTCTTCTGTGTGATTTTATCTTGCTGTGATAATTTCAATAATACAATCCACTGCTCAAGAGTAATATCATACAATTCAAGTTTTGAGTTTAAATAGCGCATTATTAGTTTATTGGTTTGATTTGTCAGTTGTCCTACCGATTCATCATAAGTTGTAAACATATACATACTGATACCCTCATTTACTTGTTGCAACAATTATTGTTATACTAATTGTATTTCAGAAGATAACTAATGTCAACAACATATACTAATTTGATATGCTTTCAGTCTAGAGTAGATCCTCTCTTCTCCACAATTCCGGAGGATTCATTTCATAGATCCCATTCTCTCGATACATATAGTTGTTGATAATAAACTCACGCCGAATAGTAGCGTAATCCGGATGATATTTTTTAATATGCTCGTTAATCTCTTTTTCCAAATATCTTTGCCCAACAATGAATCCCTCTAATATGCGTTCCAATACAATTAGTTTTTTCTTTCGTTGAACAGGAATCTGTTTTAATTTGCCATCAGCCGTAAAGAAATTCCTAAGAACGGTCTCTCTTTCTCTTTCTTGTCTAATATTCATTAAATTTTCTCCTTGTTCTTCTCCACTGAGTGTGTGGGTGACTGATTGAAGAATGACATTCACAGCTGCCTGAGCATCCCGTTGTAATGTCATATCCTCTAAATAAAAATAAATTATGTTTTTCTCCCGCCTGGTTCTCACAAGGCCTGCATCACGAAGTTTTGCCATGTGATGAGTAATAGTTGGCGGCCTCAGTCCGAGGCGTTCTGCAAGAGCCTGACCATGGTAAGGTTCTTTAGCTAAAAGTGCCAAAATACGAATACGCGTGGGATCAGCCAATGCCTTATGAAAATTTACAATTCGATTTAGTTGCACCCGAATTATTCATCTCCTTTTTAAAGCGGTTCTAAGTACAAAATGTCTAACCTAAAATGTTATAAGAAATCTAATTAGATATATATCTAATTAGATTATATCCTAATCGTATCTTTATTTCAATAAATAAAACGGAGCACAAAAATTGCTCCGTTTAATAATTGTATCGCTTAACACTCCGGTTTTTCCATATTATCATCTGCTGGCCACCACCAGAAGCCAAACCCAGTATTTCGGCATTCTTCATTTCACAAAATCATTCCATTCCCGCGAATCATGCCCAGCATATAATCATTATGACCATATCTATTCCGCCTTAGTATAATCGGTATAATCAGGTTTAAACCATTTTATCTCTATACTTTTTCTGCCTTTTTCATCCCGAGGGTTACATTGTATATCATCAGCATTTATTGGATTCATATTTAAGAACAAGTAGGTGCTCGATGGATCATTGACATAAAACGTGAGTCCGCGAACCTCATCTATTGACGGAATACTTGAACCTAAGACTTGATCGTCTATGGTATTAATATTGATGTAGGTCTTACCGTTTAACTGGACGAGTGAATAATGTACATGTTTTTGACTTCTAGCATAATCCAACAAGCGGGAAGTTCGAGCAACTAATATTTTTCCATCATCATTGTAACTTTTCAATAAATTAAGTGTTTTAACTCCTTCCGTAGTAAAAGGAAAACCTGTATTCCCTTTACCTAAATGTTGGGTCACAATCGAATACTTATCTTCTTGAACAAGCTGATCCAGCCTTGTTTTTGTAAGTTGCCGTGATATAAATTGTGTTTCCCAAGTCCAATTAATCTTACCTTTATTTCGTTCATTCGTATAACGATGGAAACCCCAGACCTTTTGACCATCACGTAAATGAATTGGAAACAAAGGGTCATCCCAGCTAAACTGATTTTCCCCCATAGAATCCCAAACATAACGAATCCCATTCTTAAGCGTCAGGTCTGTATGATAGTACGGCGATTTAGGGTTATCCCCTTGCTGGTATTTAAAAAGATTATGAGAATTATAAATTCCGAAGTTCTGAACATTCGTTTCAGATCCATGGTTAATCCAAACTTCAGGTTTAAATCCACTCTGGTTCATTGCATTCCATGCGGCGACAGCTAAAGCGCGCGTGAATTTAATCGAGTGATCATTTCGTGAAAAGTCCCCAAAGGTATGCAAAGAATCAATCCACCCAACTTTAAAATAATGGACTATTTTCTTCGCGTCTTTAAGCTTATTTGGATCAATGCCTTGGAAATAGGACATTGAATAGTCAATAGCGTGTCCTTCTTTATCAACTTTTTCTTTGGTGTCATTCGCGATATATAGCCAGGAGGAATCTCCAATATCCAATCCTAAACCTTGCCCATAGGGAGTTTGTTCCTTAGTATTTAGAAATCTATGATACTCTTCAAACTCCCCTAACGTAGTCATGTCGATATCTGAAGAAATAGCTAACATGGCCTTAAAAGGATAGGGGAATTTTCTCAGTAAATCTGGATGTCTCGCTGAAGCTGCTGCTTGGAGAGCAGTTTTAACTGCGTCGGGAATTTTGACTGTTGAGGACTGGGGCGTTACGGAGATCGCATTACTGTTCGTCATTTTTCCGGTGTGTTTAAATGTTATTAAGCAAAGAACGATTACTAAGAAAGCAAATGCAATTAGCCCAAATCTATTTCTTCGTCGACGTCTCATCGCACGATGCCAAGCTTCGGAATGCTCTATCACTTAATTATTCCTCTCTCGCCTATAATGATATAATTACGGATACTTAGCTAAGCCCCTCAGCGTAGAATTATTATAAAAAGCTCTAAGAAATCCTAAACCTTTCAGAATAGTATTCTCCATTAATTTTCAATATCCTGTGTACAAATTTTCTAACTTCAAAAAAATGGGTTTACGCTCGCTTTGTTAGCGCGCATACCCAAGCATAAAAGTAAATACGGAAACCATATAGGTGTATTACAACTAAAAAAATGTCGGGATACAGAAGCATCCCGACTTAATCTTACCGATCATATCATAATATTCCCATTGCCTACTGCTTTGGCTGACCAGTTTTACCTGGGCCTTTCTCTATCAAAGTTCATTTTACAGAGCAGCAAAAACCAGAATTGGACTTCAAAAGCTTATCATGCCTGCCGATACCCATCCAGAAAATCGCCTAGGCGGTCACAGGCAATTTTTAATTCCTCGATTTTGGGTAAATATACGATCCGGAAATGATCAGGCATAAGCCAGTTGAATCCACGCCCATGAACCATAAGAATGTGTTTTTCATGCAGAAAGTCCAGGATAAATTTTTCATCATCCGTGATATGGAACCGTTTGGTATCAATCCGGGGGAAGACATAGAAAGCAGCTTTAGGTTTTACCGCCTGAAGACCAGGAATATTGTTTAAAGCCTTGACTATATAGTCGCGCTGCTCATAGATCCTTCCTCCAGGTAAAAGAGTGTCGTCGCATGTATGGATGTCTGAAAGGGCTGCTTTAATGACGTACTGCGATTGTACATTTGAACACAACCGCATGGATGATAGAATGTTTAACCCGGCAATATAGCCGCGTGCCTGTGACTTGTCTCCGCTCAAGCACATCCATCCGCAGCGGAATCCGGCGATCTTATGGGATTTTGAAAGGCCGTTCAGAGTTACAACAAATAAATCAGGAGCCAATGAAGCAATGGATGTGTGCTGAAAACCGTCCATCATAAGTCGGTCATATATTTCATCAGAGAAAATAATAAGGCCGTGCTGCCGGGCAAGTTCTACAATCTGTTCCAATATTTCGACTGAATAGACCGCACCGGTCGGATTGTTCGGATTGATAATAACAATGCCTTTTGTTTTGGGGGTTATTTTTTTGCTTATATCTTGTATATCCGGATACCATTCGGACTGCTCATCACAGATGTAATGGACGGCTTTTCCACCTGCCAATGTGACAGCTGCTGTCCACAGCGGATAATCGGGGGCAGGAACGAGAATCTCATCTCCATTGTCGAGAAGTCCCTGCATAGCCATCACAATTAATTCGCTGACGCCATTGCCGGTATATACATCGTCTACCCCAACATGCGGTATTTTTTTAAATTCACAGTAATTTACAATTGCTTCACGAGCTGAGAGAATACCCTTGGAGTCCGAATATCCCTCAGCATTGTGCAGATTTTCAGTCATCTCGTGAATTATTTCTCCAGGAGCATCAAAGCCAAACGGTGCAGGGTTGCCGATATTTAAACGCAAAATATCGATGCCTTGACTGCGCATGCGCTCTGCTTCCTCCAGCACAGGCCCACGGACATCATAACAGACATAATCCAGTTTCTTTGACATATTGAATGTTCTCATAACAAATCACCCTTCTACAATATTTTTTGCAATCGCCCAACAGATCGCTGCTTTTACGATAAACAAGCTAAAACCCATAATAAAAAGCCCTAAGCTGTTTAATCAGCTTAGGGCGAAATAGCATATCCGTGTTACCACCTAAATTCAGAGGTTACTCTGCACTCTGCCGGCACAAAATGCCGCTTCCGTTATAACGGTCGGAACTCCGGTAAAGCTTACTGATAGATATATTCGGCTAAACAGCTCAGAAATGGCTTCCCTGTTTTCTTCACGAAGATTTTCACCAACCATCTTCTCTCTGCGCATATTAAAACAAGTACTATTTTTCGTCACAGCTTTGTGTATTTAATTTTTGCCATTATAGATCATGCGTTTAAAAAAGTCAATACAATCAATAGTTTTTATCAGCGTAACCGACCCAGCCCTCTTCTTTAACTAGAGTTTTGTCAAACTCGCCGACTTTGAAATCTATTTTTTCTGACTGGTCTGATGAAGTTACAACAATCTTATCGTTATCAATGTCAATGGATATTGAAGTGTCTTTGCCTGCATAGGTCTCAAAAAGATATTCGATCTTATCCTTTGGTAATTCGATAGCAAACATACCGCAATTGTACATGTTCTGTCTGAATATCCTGGCAAAATTTTCAGCAATCACGACATTGATTCCATTAACTTCCAAAGCCCAGGGAGCATGTTCTCTGGAAGAACCACAACCAAAATTAGCTCTTGTCACAATGACTGCTTTGTCCTTGACATCTTCTTTATTTTTAAACCCGGTAAGAGACAAATCCTCTAATAGATAAGGTTTTAAGGCCTCTTTAGTGATTTCAGTAAGGTACTTCGCTGGAATGATTTCATCGGTATTGATATCACACCTATCCAAGAATAGGACTTTTCCGCTAAATTGTTTCATTGTTCCCTCCATTACTCACGCTTTATATAATTGCGAATTAGTTATTTTTCCTTCGAGCGCTGAAGCTGCGGCTGTAGCAGGACTCATCAGATGAACGGTACCGCCCTTGCCCATTCGGCCATTAAAGTTCCGGTTTGTCGTCGAAGCACAAACCTCACCAGCAGCAAGAACTCCATTGCTCATGCCAAGACATGCACCGCAGGTTGGGTTTGTAACACAAAAACCGGCGTTTTGGAAAATCTCAATTAATCCTTCTTTTAAGGCCAGCGAATAAATAGCCGGAGTTGCAGGACTTACAACGGCACGCACATCATCACTGATTTTTTTGTCCTTAAGAATACTTGCAGCAATTCTCAGATCTTCGATACGGCCATTGGTGCAGCTCCCTATATAAACTTGATCAATTTTGCTGCCTGACATTTCCTTAACGGTTTTTACTTGGTCCGGTTTGTAACCAAACGTAACCATCGGTTCTAAATTGGTAACATCATAGTCATAGACCTTCTCATAAGAAGCATCCTCATCAGAAACCCATTTGGTGTATTCTTTCAAGGCGTCTTCCTTCGTTTTAAATTCATCTTTTATGAATTCCCATAAATACTCAACGGTTGTCATATCCGGGTAACAAATGCCACAAGTGCCTCCGGCTTCAATGGCCATATTGCAAAGAGTCATACGTGATTCCATGGACATGGCATCAATGACCGGTCCTGTAAATTCTATAACCATGTTTGTAGCACCGTTTACAGTCAATTCTTTAATAAGAAAAAGTATCAAGTCTTTGGCATAAACGCCGGGCTTTAAAGTACCCCGAAGTACAAATTTAAGGGTTTTCGGAAAGTGGAAAGCACAAACACCCTTAAGAATTCCTACTTCCAAGTCAGTCGTACCGACACCTGCAGCAAAAGCTCCAAAAGCTCCATGAGTACAGGTGTGAGAATCCCCCATAATCACTGTATACCCGGGTCTTACGAATCCCTTTTCTGGGAATATGGCATGACAAACGCCATTTCTTCCGATGTCAAAAAAATCTTTGATACCATGCCTTTTAGCCCAATCCCGCAGTATCTTTCCCTGTTCAGCCGTTTTAGAATCTTTGGCAGGTGTTACATGGTCTATGACTGCTTTAATTTTCGTGGGATCAAAGACTCTGTCCATTCCCCTTGCCATAAGATCTGTAATAGCAATCGGCGTGGTAATTTCATGGCAAAACACCCTATCCAATTTTAAAACATGCGTATCTGGAAAAGGCATGTTTACCCTATGTGCGTCAAATATTTTCTCAGCTATTGTTTTACCCATTTTCTTCTCCTTGTTTTTCATCTAAATCTTTAAAATTGACTGGTTGTATCAAATGTCTATACTCATTTTACAACAAATTGTTATAGTATAAAAGCCAAAATTTGAGACCTGTTTAAAAAACAATTTCACAAGACAATTTACCACCATTGCCCCAGTGTCATGTAATGAGCTTTATGTAACTTACCTTACGTACTCCGCCAGCACACTATCCTCTATTTCCTGTATTAAGAACGCTAAAAGAGCGCCCACAGACGCTCTTTTAATTAGCAAATTTCGAATTCTGTCAAACTAGTGAACTCATCGATAACTTTCACCCCAACCAGCCCATCAAGCTTCTAAGCCAGCCTTCTGCGATTTTTTGTCCCTTGCTTGTTCATCAACAACGTTCAGTATTTCCTCTGTTGGGAATGCGCTGGCACTTCCCCAGAAGTAGAAAATAACTGCTCCTATCATCGCGACAACTTGATCCATGGGGTATTTGATAAAATCTTTGCCTCCGAACTTAGAGCTTCCGAGGTAGCTGATGGCAATCATGAAAACCATATAAACCACAAGCCAGATGCCAGCTTTGATATGCTTACCAATATTTATCCGTAAATCAGGACGAACTACCAGAAAACCGACAAATAGTATGAGGCCAAAGAGATTGGCAAGCATTACGACCGAATCGGTTGCCCAACCACTCCAATAGATGATCATAGTGCTAACGATAAAAGCAATACCAGCCACAAAACTGAAACCTTTAAGAACAAACGGGCGGTGAAGTCCGGGAGCGGTACGGCGAAGAGCTACAAGGCTAATTGGGCCAATCATATACGTGAAGACAACTGCTCCTGAAACAACACCAACTAATTTTCCCCAAGAAGGGAAAGGGGCTGTCCAAACCAAGGCTAGCACCACAGTCAGCCAGAGAGCAGGCCGTGGAACACCTGATTTAGCATGTACTTTCTTAAATACTTTCCACCAAAAACCATTTTCCGACTGGGCCATGATCAAGCGTGAGGTTGTCCCCATATAAATGTTACCAGTCCCGGCAGGAGAGATAACCGCATCTGCAAAGAGGATTGCAGCGAGCCAGTTAAAGTTAAGAAGCATGGCTAACTGGGCAAAAGGAGAACGGAAATTGATATGCCCCCAACCTTTAGCCAGTTCACTCGCAGGTAAAGCCCCAATAAAGACAGTTTGTAAAAGAATGTATAAAATGATACCCAGGCCAATCGCGAGACCAATTGCTAATGGGACATCACGCTGAGGGTTTTTAGCTTCTCCAGCCATTACAACTGCTTGCCGAAAGCCAAAATACGAGAAAATAATCCCACCTGAAGAAATAGCTGTAAACACTCCTGGTACACCAAAGGGAGCAAAACCACCCGCGGCCATATTCCCAGCATGGAACTGGGTTAAAAGGACAATGACAGTTAAAGCAGGAGTTAGAAATTTCAAAGCGGTTATAATAGTATTACTTTTAGCAAAAGCCTTTGCACTAAGATAATTGAGGAAGAAAAATATAACGATTAAAATGGCTGCCAAACACCATCCGGCGGCCGTCATCGCGCCTGCAGTGTTATTATAAAGTGATGGAACATAATAACTAGCATACTGAACAACTGCTTCTGCTTCGATGGCAATAACCGTTGAATCGGCAAGTATGAGGGCAAAAGCCATCATGTAACTGACGAAACTTCCATGAGAGTACTGGCAATAACGTACAAGTCCTCCGGATTCGGGAAGCATGGCACCTAATTCAGCATACACTAAAGCAATAAACATAACCGCAACGCCACCGCCGAGCCAAGCGAAAATTGCCGCTGGGCCGGCGAGATTACCCGCCTTCTGCGCGGCGTACAACCATCCGGAACCGATTATGGCCCCTAACCCCATCATTGTTAAATCAAGCAAACCAAGTTCTCGTTTTAGCCCTTGCCTCATGCAGTCGCTTTGTCCTGATTTTTGCGGACAAAGCAATTCACCTCTTTTCTCTTTAATTTCTTATCAATAAAAGTACAATTATAATGAAATACTTCTAATGATTTTTAAGCTATTATACAACTGAAACCAAAAGTAAAGAAATATGCTCGCAATCGTATTTTTTTATTGTTATAAATAGTTAAAATTTTAATTATAATTTAAAAAATGGAAATTTATATTCCATACAATGGGATAATATCAAATTTAAGCAATAATTTGGTTCGAAATATATTATAAGTTCAATAATCTCTTATATAACACTTTATAATTTATATTTTAAATTATAATACCGAGTAATTATTTGGTATTATTTTGGTTAGCACCTACAAAAGACAGCATTTGTTATTTAATAATCAAATTGACATAATACAAAATATTAAAGACCATAATCTTTAATTGTACTACAACAATGCAGAGAAACCGCCAGCAATAATTTGCCGGCGGTTTCCCTTAGCCTTTATCCACAAACTCCAATGACTCATAGGTTTCCAATAACTTGGGTAAATGAGCCGGATCAGCTTGCAAATAAAATCTTTTACTATCTTCAATACTAAAGAACTCATTTAGCATCACATAGGGATAACGACCATTTGATTTTGTATTCGTTCGACGGTAACCGGAACTCCATAGGCCTGTGCGATATTTTCTGCAGTCATTACCTCTAAACCGCCGGCTGCGAAGACCTTGGTATCCTGAAGCAACAAAAATTTATCTGAAAAGCGCAAAGCCAAGTTGAGGTCGTGCATAACGGCTATCACTGCGATATTTTTCTCTTTTGCTGCGATTTGAATAGTTTTCAATACTTCCATTTGATTTTTTAAGTCCAAATTACTTGTTGGCTCGTCTAAAAGCAAAACCTCTGGTTCCTGAGCCAAAGCTCTGGCAATAACGACTTTTTGCAATTCTCCACCACTCAGCTCATCTAAGTAACGCCAGGCAAATTCCCTTAAACCTGTTTTTGCCAGAATACCATGTACCAATGTCAAATCCGCCGCTGTCGCCTCCCACTTGATATGGGGTTTGCGCCCCAAGAGCACTGCATCAAAAACAGTCTGGCGGCAGCTCTCAAAGTTTTGAGCAACATAAGCCATTTTCAAAGCGATAGCTAAACGACCGAGCTTAGTCACTTCCTGTCCTTCTAATAAAATGCTTCCCTTTTTCGGCAGCAAGATCTTGTTTAAAGTCTTGAGCAACGTTGACTTCCCAGCCCCATTATTACCTAAAATCGAAAGGAACTCACCTCTCTGAACTGAAAAACCTACCTTTTCTAAAATTGTTCGACTTCCATATCTAAACTCAATACCGTTAACCGTCAAGATCATCTCAATTTAGCCCCCCTTATCAAAAGATAGAGAAAGAGCGGAGCTCCCAGGAAAGAAGTTACCGCTCCAACCGGCAGTACAATAGGTGCGATAATTCGCCTTGAAAGGGTATCCGCAGCCAAAAGCAACAGAGCTCCCATCACACCGGAAGCCGGAATAAGAAAGCGTTTGTCTCCGCCAATGATACGTTTGACCAGGTGCGGAGCTACAAGACCAATAAAAGCAATAATCCCCAAAAATGAAACAACTGTAGCCGTAATCAATGAAGCAAAAAACATTCCCCACTGCCTCGTCCTTTCTACATTAACCCCTAAGCCTTTGGCTGTTTCGGCTCCACTGTCCAGAGCATTGTAATTCCACCGGTTATACAAGAAAAAGATCAGTGAGACTAAGACAATACAAGTCATAATCGCCAGCTCGCCCCATGATGCTCGCCCGATATCACCAAAAGTCCAGAAGACGACGGCAGCTACATTGACATCATTCGTAAAATACTGCAAAAGCATTGTCGAGGCTGAGAAAAGGGAACCTAAAGCGACACCGGCTAAAACCATTGATTCCGGCGACACTCCTTTGTACTGGGCCAAAAAAATTATGATCATGGTTGTTAGCATTGCCGCCACAAAGGCAGCCATTGTAACTATATAGGGATTGTTAATGAGAAGCTCTCCTCCGCTAGTACCTGAAGAACTGCCTGCTCCCCAACCGATAATTGCCAGCGCAGCCCCAAAAGCTGCGCCTTGAGCTATCCCCAGGGTGCTCGGAGAGGCTATAGGATTTCTGAGAATAGTTTGCATGACGGCACCGGCCACCGCTAAACCTACCCCAGCTACCATTGAGGCTAACACCCTGGGCAAGCGAATTGACCAAATAATAATCTCCGCATGCCCATCTGTTTGACCAAGCAGTGTAAGTATTACATGCCATGGTGTAAGTTCGGCTGAACCGGCACTAATAGCATATAGGGCAAATACAGCCGTCATAATCACTAAAGTTAACATCATCAATTTTTTCTTCCAGGTGTAGTGCAAATAGTGTGTTATTTCGCTTTTTGAGACACTTCCACTGTTTAGCAACAAACGCACCTCCAATTCGAGCTTTTTAAAGCCGCCTAACTCCTGTTTCATTTCCACATACAATGGTTTACCTAGGAGAAAGCGGTATATTTCGCCGCTGTTCCATGACTTCCTCTCCACAGAAGGTGCATTGTACTGCCACACAACGTTCCCAATCCATCTTAACTTGTTCATCCATCTTTAGCCGCTCCTTATTTCACTTGCTTGTTCCTAATTTAAAAATCACGTATTTCATTCAAACTAATTCGGGCACTCTTTTACATCAAAAATCGTTATCCTTTTCTCCCTGTTAAGAGATAGCGCTGGGGTGAATCTTCGATCGTTATATTTTCAAAATCGGCTTCTAAAAATATTGCGCGCATCACTTCCTTTTCTGGAATCATACAATTCTTAACCGCACCGCCAAGAGAAACATGTAAATTATTAATATAATCTCTGCTATGCGGATGAAATACAGAAACTCTGCCTCCACGTTTCAAAACTCTACTCATCTCTTTGGCGGCTTGCCAAAGATCATCAAAGTGAGGAAAGGCTGAGTTGCACACGACTTCATTAACTGACTGATCTGCCAGCGGGATATTCTCTGCATTCCCTTCCAAGATTTCCAAATTTGGCAATTGATACTTTTTACGTGCTTCTGCCAACATCTTGGGCGAGAAATCCACAGCGATCACGACTCCCGATGGACCTATGTCCTCAAGCAGCATTGGAATAAGCACTCCTGTTCCGGCACCCAGATCAAGAACGCTGCTTCCCGGAGACAAAGCCAGTTCCCCTACGATACTCTGTAATCTAAGGAGCACCTCATCTTCAATTAAAGAATCCCAATTTGCTGCTTTGTCATTAAAATAATCTTTTTTATTATTCATATCCTGCCACCCCCACAATCACTACTACATGCTCCCAGTTTTCTTTTTCTTACAACCTACGGATGAAGTAAATCAAGCTTCTTGAATCCGCCATAATCCTTAACCATTTGTTCATAGATGGGTTTGCCTAAAAGAAACGTATAGATTTCATTCACCTTTTTGACAGGATCAACATCCTGGAATTGTTTGGGAAAAATCACTTTTCCGGCATAATAGGCATCTGCTAAAGCCGTATCAATGTTCGTCGTATAAAAATTATAGGGGATCTGACCGTAAACTTGTCCGTTTTTGACCGCTTTCAGTGACTTGTAAAATTTAGGGTTCTTTTGGACATCGGCAAGCACTTTACTGTAA
This sequence comes from Desulfosporosinus sp. FKA, assembly GCF_002196785.1. NCBI lineage: Bacteria > Bacillati > Bacillota > Clostridia > Eubacteriales > Desulfitobacteriaceae > Desulfosporosinus > Desulfosporosinus sp. FKA. The sequence goes on from NZ_NAHZ01000032.1 coordinate 466,397, forward strand.
CCTCCTTCGTCAATAAAGAGAATGTCTGGATCCCAGCTTACCAACTTCTCGCGCTCAATCATCACGCTGCCGCTTTTTCCAGTTTCATCGACAACATTACGAGCTCCAATGTTCAGAAAGGGGGGATACTTAGCCTGAGTGCTTTCAATACCCTGAGTTCCTTTTACGCCTATAGCTCCGACATAAACTTTCGGCTTCTCTGTGTCGGCGATACCTTGTGTGCGCTCTCTCAAATCCTTCTGGCTCTTCTCAAGGTAGTTGATAACTTCCCCGGCCCTCTGTTGAGTTCCAATAACCTGTCCTACCAGGCCTAGAGAGTGATAAACTTGATCTTCATCAAACGTTGCCAATGACCCATAACTTAAAACAACGACAGGAATTCCGGTTTTAGCCTGGAGATTGTCAGCCTTAACCTTGTCCACGAGGTAGCTGACAAAAATTACATCGGGTTCGACACTAAGTAACGCTTCTTCATTCGGCGCTGAGTCTGCTCCTCCCTGCCCAATTGTTGGTAAATTCTTAAGCTCTGGGTGGGCAGCCATATAAGGTCTTCCCAGAGGAACTTTCTTTTCCATATCCTCGATTCCAACGACTTTGTTTGTTCCATTAGTGTATGTAACTAACCTCAACGCTCCAGGCCCTATGGCCACAACCCGTTGAGCTGGAATTTTCACTTTGACCTCCCGACCAACCAGATCAGTTACTTCTTGGATTGCAGCACTTCCTGCTTCTTGCACTTTTACAGCAGAATGTCCCGTCTCAGAATTATTGGGATTACTTCCGACCCGAGCAGTCGCACAGCCTATTAATATTTGCCCAATTAGCATCAAGCAGAAAAACCAAATGCTTACCTTCATAATCTTTCTATACATTTCAACGCCTCTTTCTTTTGCTTAATATCAACCCATATTTTATAGACAGCACAAACTTATTGACTATTCTGACAGAGATTGAAACCGCCTGCGAACAAATCTTCTATGCTGCCATGTTTGAGCAGGCGGCTTTTAAGAAGAGGTTGTATTAAATCTTTGCTTCTAGCTAAAAAACCATGAAAACCCGCCCCTTCTTTAAGGCAAGACCTTCATGGTCAATTTATCCTAATTATTCTATTTCAGTTATTTCCTTAAGTCGGATGGGGCGTTTCATAGTTTCTTAATGATAATTCTATGTTCCACCAAAGCCATCTCTACAATCTTACCCTTTATGATTTTTCTATTACCAAAGATGTCTTCAAGAACAAGTATATCTCCTTCAGGGATAATTTTGTCAACGGACTCTAATATAAGCTCCTCAACGTCGCCATTTTTTATGAAAGCATTTGCTTCACACATTGGACTCAGACCTTTCGGACATTATTTTTTGTAAGTGTTTGACCAACATCTCAGCCATATGAGGCAGCGGTTCTAACTGGGTACCAATCACACTAACATTAGAACGGTTAATTGGAAGCAGTAATTTAATTGCTTCACTAGACCCAATTGCCGCAGCCATGTCAGGTGTTAACTCACCCAACATAGAATTTGGTATTATGATAGATATTGTACCTATAATGAAATCAACATGATTCATGTTATATTTCATCGCATTTTCTCCCGTAGCACCTTGGTTTGCACCAGCTTTAACCATCATCATCGTAGCCACAGAATTTGTACCTAATGCCAATATTTCAATTGTCTCCTGAAATTCCTGCCTCAATTTTCCTACTAAAACCTTCCCTATTCCTCCACCTTGTCCATCAATTACAGCTACTTTCATTCTATCTTTCAACATCCCCTCCAAAAATAAAACCATGAAAATCCGCCCCTTCTTTAAGGCAAGACCTTCATGGTCATGTTCTAAATATAAAGTTTTCTGCGCATCAAATCTTTTTAGGTATCTTTAGGTATCTTCTTGACACCTTATTCTTGTTATTATTATTCTATAGTTTTCCAAAAATTCCTTCTTAGAATAAAGATTAGTTTCTAAAATTTTTCACAATTTGCAAATATTATAAGATTTAACGCATTCAATGAACCCTCTCAAATCCTGTTCCACCTAAAATGGCCCCTTAGTTTCAGTTGTTTCTTGACCTAATTCTCTTTGAAGGTGAACTTTTGCTTAGCCTGAAAAACCGGATTAATTTGTCAGCACAGGCTTGTTTCCTATAATTTTATAAAGTGAATCAAGGTTCTTTCCGAGGGCAGACAAATCACCATATTTCTTGGCAATATCAGCGCGCAAAAAGGTTATAGAGGAACCATACTTTGCGGTATCAAGATCTCCCTCAGACGGAGTATTCCTAAAGGCAAAGGTAACTTTTTCAGCATTATCAATCATGCAGAATAGAACAAGGGCATTTTTTTCTAAAGCTGATTTCATAGACGACTTTGTGATGTCAATTGGCCATTCGCCTTGATATTGTTTGTTTGGAACTGCTTCATAATAAACAGTAAGACCGTAGGGATGGGCCTCTGTCTGCAAGGAAATATACTGCTGCTTGAAAGAATGATCAGGTACAGGCAGAAGGCTGGTAAGGGCAAGTACTTTACTATTGTTTCCGACATAAGGTGTTCGATATTTGGCAATGCCGGTTAAATCATATAGGACAACATTCGCCACAAATCCATAACTTACTGTTCCTCTATCCTTAAAATCCAATATCAAACAATATGTATATTCACCAGCATCCAGAGGTGCCTGTAAATAAAGATTTTTGCCCAAAAAGCTCGGCTTAGCAGTCTCGAATTTAACCGGTTTACTATCTTTGTAAACGGAGATTTGCTTAATTGTAAAATCATATTCTTTATCCAACTTTATCTTTTGGGTGCCGATAATTAACTGTCGTCCGGCTGCTACATTAACGATGTTGTCTGGACCGTACTTAAAATTGACAGGGTCATCCGCATCGGCATTGATGGTCGTGTTTAGATATTTCCAGGTGTAACTTCCCGAAAGTGCTTCTTTCGTCTTATCGTCTTCCGCATTTATGTAAATTCTAGGCGGCTTATCACCAACAGGCCTGACACTTGCCCCTAGTATTGCTGCCCCAAGGACTGCCGCAGCCAGCAGCAGCACTGAAATTGTTATGATGAACCTAGACTTTTTGTTATGGTTCATGATCGCCAGCAGCCTTTCCTTTAAGCTCTTTTTCTCCTCGCTCATCGTTACCTGCATCACTCCTAGAGGATATCTATGCTCCGCGGCAACAGCTATCAAAGTATCACCGTAAACTTGTTTTTCCGCGGGAGTTAGGTTTTTAATAACTGCTTCATCGCAAGCCAATTCACAGGCATGATTAATTTCCCTTCTTATAAAGTACATAAGGGGATTGAACCAGTGAATTGCCGCAGCCAACATAGCCAGCCATTTTATGGCTACATCGAAGCGCTTCAAATGTGAAATCTCATGAAGGAGAATGTTTTTAAGCTGTACTCTGGTATAGTCGGAATCAGGAATTATAATACAGGGTCTTAAAATTCCTATCAGCATCGGTGTGGTAACAAAATGATTTCGAACAAGCTTGACCTTGAGTCGTCCATTCAGCAGTGTGTTCAATTGTTCCTTTTGCTCGTCGCTTGCCGGCGTATTACTCTTTCTTAGATAGTTTAAAAAGCGAGCATAGCCGATTGAATTTGCAGCAATCACAATGAGTACGCCGAGCAGCCAGAGGTCTAAGGAATATTGATTCAATAAGTCCTTTAAATATCTGTTGTGATCAGTGTCATTATCATAGACACCCTCGGCCACATTTTTTTCAACCTTGGTCGGTATCGCAGAACTGGCGTTGTTGCCGCTTACGCCCGAAACTGGTTTCACAGCATTTTGAGAGCTGATCGTCACAGGTACTGTCTGACTATTAAACACATAATTCATAAGGCTCCCTTCAAAGGAAAAAGGAAATAAAAGCCTTACCAGTACTACGAGCCAAACATAATATTGGATTGACTTTGACAGCCTGTTCTTAATGAATGGCTTTGCTGCGAATAGTAATACTGCCAGAATACTGCCTGATAAGGAAAGTGAGAGTATCAGCTTGATTGTATCATTCATCGTTGTCACCTACCTTGAAGAGACCGCGCAGTTCTTCTATGTCTGAATCATTAAACTTCTTACTTCCTAATAGTGATGCTACCAGTTTTTTGGCGCTGCCGGAGTACAAGCGGTCAATTAGGTTTTGCGTACTATATTCGTTGTATTCTGATTCGCTGACGACAGGCCTGTAATAATAGACTTCCTTTTTAACTGCCAGCACGACTCCTTTGTCGCATAAGCGGCGAAGAAGTGTCTTTATGGTGGAGGTCTCCCACTTACTTGTCTTCTCAAGCGTTTTTCTGATATCCGCCAGAGGAAGCTCTTCACCCGCTCCCCATAAAACACGCATAACTTCAACTTCCGACTCAGATATCTTTGAAGCCAATGATTTCATTACTGCACTCTCCTCGGGTTACAAATGTGACCTATAATTTATAGTCTACACATGTAACCTTGATCTGTCAATATATAGTTTTTTATCCAATCGTAAACTCCCACTTCAAGTGAGAGCAGTTCCTATATCTTGCTTCGGTTAGGTAGAGTCCCCCCACAAAAGCCTCGATGTTCAGCTTTAGCTCAACGAGTTCAGTAACAAATAGCAGCAACCAAAGAGGTCTGGTTATCTCAACCAGACCTCTCTCTATCTTCGAAATTGTAATTTGTTAATGCTTTCCAGATAGAAGCATTATTTATCAGGTGAGTGTAACCCCGAGAGCCCATAGGCCCTGTCCAGTGACCATGGATGGTTTTATAGGTCAATCTGGCTCGGAGGTTATAATTCTATTTTCCACATTGATCATACTTCTTTGCGCTAATCGTATTTGCGAAGACTATAAGTAATGAGTAAAGTTATATTAGTTTATGCTAGTCCTTTATCCATCTAATCACAGTAAGTCTCTTTGAAGGTGAACTTTTGCTTAGTTTTTTAGAGTAATGCTGATTTTTGTAAAGAACGATAAACGCTCTTCGTAAGGATTCCTGCTACGATGGTTCCGACTAAGGTAGTTAGCGCAGAAGACAAAATGGCAATTTTCCAATCAAGATGAAAGACATTTATCAAGCCTATCGCAACACAAAAGTTACCAATAACAGTACAACCTAACATAGCTATCAAATGATGACTTAGTTTTTTCATGGACAACTGAGAGGCAATTAATGAATACGCAATAGAACCTAGGGTATTTGCAAATAAGAAGAAAAATGCCAGGGGGGAATAAGCAGTTGCCATAGCTACAAAAGCTTCCACCAATCCGGCGATAATACCTGCCGGTTGTTTGTACATCAAAACTATTAAGCCCGTAAAAAATGCCCAGCTGGTTCCGTTAAGCAGCAAAAGGGTCGGATCTAAGATACCGTCGATTCGCCCTGTTACCTGGTCCATAATCAGAAATACAATACCGATAATAACAGCTCCCACAAGTGCTTTGGTGTCAGTCCTCAACAATTTTTCTTTCACTTTATTCTCCTCCTTAAATCATTAATTATGGTCTTAGATTAATGGCAACAGCCTTGTAATAATGCTGAGGCTTATTACCAAAAACATCGAGGCAATTAAGACAACATCGTAATACTTCAGGACAATTTCCGATGAAAACGTTCGGTTTTTACTCCGTCCGTAACCTCTTAACTCCATAGCTAAGGCTATTTCCGTTGAGCGACGAACAGCGCGATACAAAAAGGGCAGGAATGTTGGAATAATTGCTTTCAGATCATCCCAAACGCTATCCATTTTAAGGCCCCTGGTTCGCTGGCTGTCGATAATCGACTGGTATTCTTCTTTCATAAGGGGCAAAAAACGAACACCTAATCCCACCAGCATGGCAAAACGATAAGGAATTCTAAATTTTATGAGCATCAGGGTAAAGTCTTGAGCTGAAGCAGAGGTAAAGAACTGTAGACTGGCATAGAAAATAAGTGTCGCTTTCAGTATGCCGGTAATCGCCAGCGGCAGAGCATCACTGTAGATTTTAAAGATACCCCATTGATAGACCAAAGTACCTTCCCGGCAAAACAGCAACTGAATAATCAAGATCTGAAGTCCCAAAAGCAAAAGAATGATGACCATAGCCTTAGAGTGTTTAAATGAACCACTTAGAATTAACGAGGAAATAATACATCCCAGTAAAGTGATTCCTAATTGAGCAGCAGTTTGACTTAACAATGAAAAGTAAATCATCAAACTATACCAAACAAGCTTAGTACGGGGATCAAACTTCGGAAGTGCCAGTGTCATCATAAACCTCCTTGAAAGTAACAGTGTTTGGGAAATTCAGGCCAATAGCTTTCAGTTCCTCACAATGTCGCTGTATGTCTTTTGTCTCAATATCCAGCCTGATGCGATGCTTATATAAGGCAACTAAGCGGTTTGAATAGTCTTTTGCCATGGCCAGATCATGGGTAATCAACAGAATGGTTTTGCCGTTATTCGCTAAGTCATAGAGTTTCTCCATGATCATGTAACCTTGGTTCTCATCCAGGCCAGATGTAGGCTCATCAGTAATAATGAACTCCGGATCACCGGCAAGTATCGAGGCTAATGCCAGAAGTTGACGCTGACCACGGCTTAGACGCTGGGGATGCATTTCCTTGTAATCCGCCAGTCCTACGAATTGCAAACATTCATCAACTTTCTGATTTAGATTATCATTTCGTTCACCCCTTAGCTTTAAGGAAAAGCCCACCTCTTCCTCCACTGTGCTGGCAAAGATCTGATGGTCTGGGTTTTGAAATAAAAATCCGACACGTGCCAAAATCTTGCTCAAGTTTCTTTTAGCAATTATCTGATCAAACAAGCGAATTTCACCCATAGCAGGCTTTAGCAAACCGATAAGCAATTTCGCCAACGTCGATTTGCCTGAACCATTTAAACCGACGACTGATAAAAAATCGCCCCTATAAACTTCTAAATTAATTTCTTCACAACCAGGCAATTGATTATTGTACAGAAAAGAAACATTACTGATTTTAGCTATGCTCTCCCTGGGTTTATTACTGTCAAGAGTATAATGCCTGCTATCTCTGAGCAGTTCTTTCCGGTACTTGATTTGGGCCCAGTAATATTCCCTGGGTGAGTAAGCTTTACTAATTTCACCGTCTTTAAGCATTAAAACTCTGTTAGCATAATTAAGCACTTCTTCAATCCGGTCCATAACCAAAACTATCGTGAGATTCTGAGTTTCATTTAACTCCCCCAGCCTCTTATATATCTCCTGGCGGCCTTGTGGGTCCAGTTCGGCAGTCGGTTGATCAAGAATTAGAATCGGAACTTTGAGGGCTAATACTCCCGCTAAAACAACGCGCTGGGCCTGCCCGCCTGAAAGAGACGAAGTTTGTCTTTCTTCGTAACCACGCAAGCCCACAAACTCCAGCGCATTTTTTACAACCTGCTCAATTTGTGCAGAAGGAAGTTCTTGATTTTCGAGTCCGAAGGCAACGTTCTCGTAGACATCTAAACTAATGATTTGATTATCGGGCTCCTGCATCATGTATCCCATATAGTCCGACATTCTATTGAGAGGCATTTCTTTAATATCTTGCCCCATAATTGTTACGGTTCCTGTTAATTCTGCGTTATGGTAATGAGGAATCGCACCTGTTATGACGTGTAATAATGCTGATTTTCCCGAGGCCACCCCCCCGGTAATGACGATGAAATCTCCTTGCTTAATTTCTAAATTAATGTTTTTAAGTACCGGCTTCTCATTATTCGGAAACTTGAGTTTCTCAATTCTAATTTTGGCAATTACTTCCATAGCAATCTCCCCGTAATTTTGACTAAGAACAAAAAAGTTCTAGCTTAAAAAAAGCTAGAACTTTACCTTTGTCCTCTTTGCATTATTTTATAGGCAGGTCTCCTGACTTATAGACTCAAATGTACGCCTTCCCAGTTACCCAGTGGCATATGTACATTTTCAACGTCTAACTACAGTGGTGGGTCCGTCCAGGATTTTTACCTGGTTCCCTATTATCCTCGATTTGAGGCACCTATAAAAAATTTTTTATTTAATTGTGTTAACTATAAGAATAATAAAATAGTTTGTTTAGTTTGTCAAATGAATTTATTGACTTCTAGAAGCCTCAATTAGGCAATTCACTTCGCAAAAGAGACACAGGGGGACGGTTCCTCTGTGTCAACATCTAAGCCTTTCGGACAATGTGGAAAGAAAGCCATAGCTGAAGCCTATATTTAATCTAAACTCGCTCTCCTCGCTTACGCTTCTCTGTCGAATCACTTGTATCTCCCCTCGTTTCACCTTCTAAAAGTAAGCAGTGATAGCGGTTATGATGCCTCTGCTGGCTCCGAACAGTGGCGTGACCGTCCACTCTCAATTAGGTTTCTGTGCAAAATCAATATTTAGCTTTCAGTTCCATTTGCCTGTATTTTTGACACTCCCACGGCTAAAGCCGATGGGATTCTTGGGTGATTAAACCGAAGTACATTTCTGCTATCGGAGTATGACCCCAAGTTCAGGGCTATGCCATTAGCCCGTCCTAGAGCAGTACACAATGGTACTCTAGGCTGATAGCCTGTTACCAGCTACCACAGTTTCTTTGAAAACGATCGTTTTAACGTCTTTTTTCTTGACGACACATAGAGTTTTACCTGATAGACGCATTAGCTATCAGAACCTCTTACTCTATCCAGTTTTCAAAGATCAAACTAATACTAGTTTATCATAGTGCTAAGACATTTACATTTACATGAAATTACGAAGCCGCCTTCATCCCACGATTAAAACCGTGGGCTTTTGGCTACGTTTCTGTAATTTACGCCCCCTTAATTCCGAGAGACTGTAGTATACAACACATTTTAATGGGTTAAACGGATAAATTTAGATAATCTGATCGAGCTCAGCTTTGCCTCGCATCGCATCGGGAACGGAGCCTCATCGAATTCTACATAATCATTTAAGCCGACGATAGCGATTAGCTTTTCGAATTTAACATAATTAACCACACCCACGTCATCCAGATCAATCTCAATCCTCATTAATTTTCTTTCCACGTTATTTACTTCTCAAACATCATCAACAAATCCACTTCCAACCCCTCCAAAACCTCTATCCGCACGCTACCCGTCTTATCGTAAATCTTAGCTCGCTCATAGTTTCCATAAGTATTTAATCGATAAGCCATCATAACTTGATCTATCGGCTGAACAATCCAATACTCTTTAACTCCAAACTTCTCATAGAGTTCTAATTTGCGTATGTAATCCATTGAAGCTGTTGAAGGGGAGACCACTTCAACAATAAGGTCCGGACTTCCGTTACATCCCCTGTCATCCAACTTCGAAGGATCACAAACGATGACTAAATCCGGTTGAACAACGGTAGTTATTTCTTCATCCTTGTTTTCATCTTTTTCCTTTAAGCGAACATCAAAGGGTGCAATATAAACATCACAATTCTTATCTTGCAAATAACCTTTAATTTGAAAAAACAAATTTCCTAATACTTTTTGATGAAGTCGAGAAGGTGCCGGAGTCATTGCATAAATTTGCCCTTCAATTAACTCAATTCGATCATCAGACCAATTTAAATAATCTTTATAGTTGTAAATTTTATTTTGCTGATTCGCTATATTCACCACAATAGCAATCCTCCTTAAATCACACTGACAAAATCCAACTGACCTAATCCAAACAAATTATTTTTACCTGCTCCAACCCATCTTCCGAACTCCAGAAGTAGAGACTATCGTAACGCCCAGTACCCTAAACATTAATTCACTCTCCAACTTTTACCACCAACCCATATCTTCTCCAATTTTCTTTAATTTCCTTCTATGTTGCTTTTATTTCACACTCAACTCCAGCTTAGGATCAGTACCCATAGTATTAGATTCCAATTCATCCCATAAAAAACCAATATTCTGAAAGATAATCAAAAATATGAAGCATTTGTATAGCAGTAAAATTTATATCTACTTTCATGACAGGTAATTCCTCTGGCAGCACTTTTTTCTCTAATCGCTATGAATACTCCCAGGAGGATATTTATGGAACACCATCGAATTTAAAATAATACAGATTTTATCAAAGTAATTGACAGCTAGACTGTCGTACACATATTTGATGGGAGGAGTTCGCATGAAGTATCTTACAAAGGAATGGTACAAGTTGTGCCAGCGTACAGGGCTGCATTTTGGCATGAATGTGCACGACGGTGCAGCTGTTTATGACGAAGCACTCCATTTGCAGCTCTATCAAAGAAAAGAGAAAGAATTCATCAAAAGTCAGCGCGAGGTTTATGATGTTGACCCACGTTTTATGTTGCAACAAGACGGGTGTACCCTCATGCCAGCTGCTAAATTTATGAACGGAGAATCGATTAAAGAAGAAGATAAAATCGTTTACGTTATGCCGCCCGAAGAAAAAGAGCGCATCCAACAGCTGATAGCGGATTATGATGCCCGCCCGCCCTTCGACATGCGTCAATGCCAGGAGGAGTTCCCTATTTTTCAGGAGACGTTCCAAAAAGAAACCTCCGACCGACTTCCCCGTGAACTTTTGGAGCAAATAGCAGATATACGTGTCTTCTCCCTAGGTTATTGCACCAAAGACATTCTGCAGCAATTAATAAGCCTGAGTGAAGAAAACAGCAAGACTGTACAGCGGGTATTAAACGAGTATTCCAAAGCCCAGCAGACGGAGGACATCCCTCAAGCCATCCGGGAAAGATTCACTTTTCACGATTGCCTGGTAACAGCGTTTAATGTTGGTCAAGATGTTGTCATGTATCTCGACACTCGGGGCGGATTCACGAATTATAACAGGATTACCTTTACCGCCGCTGAAATGATCAGGCGGGAAGAGCCTATTATCGGGAGCACTTGGCTTTATCAGGAACTGTATCGCACGGAAAAGGGTTATGAAGCTCATATTCTTTTGGGCAGGAAAAGAATGCTTGAGCTGATTATCCGCTGTCAGGATATCATTGTCGAGGAAGTATGAAGAACAACAGGACACAAGGGGACGGTTCCTCTGTGTCAACATCTAAGCCTTTCGGACAATGTGGAATGGAAAGCCAGTAATCCTACATATTTGCCGCAGGCTTAATCCCTCATTTTTTAAACGCCTCAATATTTTGTTTTGTACATCCTGATCCATCTTCTGTAACACCGTTATTGGTTTACCTTTCATTATTTTCTTAGTGATTTCATAGGCTTCGCTTTCGCTGATTCGTTTAGTCTTATCGCAATCCAAGCAGTGGTCTTCGTCACCCTCTTCTGTGAATTTCTTTAGTCCTTCTATTGCTTTTTCCTTTTCATTATGTATTATGCTTAAGATTAGACTGGTATCAGGAAATATGGCAGTATTTCGATCCGCTTGATAATAAGCAATGCAACTGCTCCATTTATAATCCTCTGGTTTGCTGATGATGAATGCTTTGACGGGGTTTTTGTGGATGTAGCGTATGACTGTCAGTAGATATGCGTCAATCTCCACGCATTCACTCTTAAATCGATCTTGAAAAACGTGTCCAATTCTTTCGTATTTCCAGTTGAACCAGTAAGCGTAACTTATACCCAAGCGTTTCATAAACACTGACACATCGCCATAGTCTTCTCTTAGCAATAAATGAACGTGATTGCTCATCAAGCAATACCCCAGTACGCTTATACCGCTTTCTAGCGATACCTTTTTTGTTGTATCCAGGTATCTCTGAAAATCGTCTTCTTCATGAAAAATATCCTGCTGGCCGATTCCCCTTACGATAACATGGTAGATTCCGGTTTCACTCTTCTTTCTTGGCTTCCTAGGCATTCCTTCACGGCCTTTCTTCCCTTTTCACAGATTATACCAAGCGTTCTAACTTGACACAAAAGAACCGTCCCCCCGTGCCCCAAAAGAACCGTCCCCCCGTGCCCCCTGTGTTGTTTATACGACTGTGCCCCAGCCATTCTGCTATTAAAGGAAGCGGAACGTCAGCCATATATAAGTGCATAGCTCGTGTATGCCTCAAATGGGGAGCTCCCCATTTGAGGCATTCTATTGAGAGGCATTTCTTTAATATCTTGTCCCATAATTGTTACGGTTCCTGTTAATTCTGCGTTATGGTAATGAGGAATCGCACCTGTTATGACGTGTAATAATGCTGATTTTCCCGAGGCCACCCCCCCGGTAATGACGATGAAATCTCCTTGCTTAATTTCTAAATTAATGTTTTTAAGTACCGGCTTCTCATTATTCGGAAACTTGAGTTTCTCAATTCTAATTTTGGCAATTACTTTCATAGCAATCTCCCCGTAATTTTGACTAAGAACAAAAAAGTTCTAGCTTAAAAAAAGCTAGAACTTTACCTTTGTCCTCTGGCATTATTTAATAGGCAGGTCTCCTGACTTATAGACTCAAATGTACGCCTTCCCAGTTGCCCAGTGGCATATGTACATTTTCAACGTCTAACTACAGTGGTGGGTCCGTCCAGGATTTTTACCTGGTTCCCTATTATCCCCGATTTGGGGAACCTATAAAAAATTTATTCAATTATGTTAACTATTAAGATAATTGAATAGTTGTTTAGTTTGTCAAATAAATTTCCACATCATATGCCTGACTTCCAGATGCCTCAATTTTACAATTCACTTCGCAAAAAGAATGATTTATTATCAATCGCTCTCATCGTAGCCAAGATCCCGTCGAGGTGGTCATACTCATGTTGTAATAACTCTGACAAATCACCCTCAAGCATCATTTTTTGAGGTTTCCATTGCAGGTCTAGGTATTCAATCATACATCTTCTATACCTCTTTACCCTAACCAGGAGTTGAGGAAAGCTCATACAATCGTCAATAATCTCCATCATTTCAGCATCGATAAACTCTAACGTTGGATTGATGAAAATGACAGGTTCATCAATATACATATATAATAGTCGTTTAAATATGCCTATCTGAGGAGCTGCAATGGCTCTACCTACGCCGTATTTATTTCTAAAATCGATCAGTGTATCATGCAAATCATTGACAATCGCCGCTAACTCTTTGAGTTCGCTTTCTTGTACTGTTTCACTAACTTTATATAACTTGGGATTACCGAGTAGTAGAATCTCTCTGATTGCCATCTCTAAATTTTCACCTTTCTTTCAGTCTGCCAACATTTAATCTTTGCAACGCACTCCAGGTACGAATTTCCCACTTCGGAACTAAACTACCACCAAGACTATATCGCAGCAGTTATTCTTTCTTGAATATAAAATCTTCTTCTGTATAAACCCTAATACCGTTTTCCATTAATAATTCGGCAGTGAATCCATAGCCATTTAACAGAGTTCCGCTAAACGTCCCATCATAAATCAGACCAGATCCACATGAGGGACTCCTTGCTTTTAAGATGGCGGTATTTATTCCGATGGTTTTGGCAATAGTTAATGTTTTCTGTGCACCACATTTGTAAACTTCAGTAAAATCTTCATTGCTTCTACTGATAACCTTTTTCTCACCGTCATCAGTAACTAAAATTTCACAACTATCTCTTGGAATACATAGACCTGCAATTACTTCCGGACATATTGGGATTGCTTTGCCATCTTTAACGAGTTTTACTATCTCTTCAATTTTAGTGTTTTTGCCATCATATCTGCAATTAATTCCCGCAAGGCAGGCACTAACTAAAAGCAAACTTTCCCCCCCATTTTTGATAATATTTTCTAAAGCTTAAGACGCTTGCCAGAGTCCCGAGACGCTAAAGCCCTCATCAAACGCCCCCAGCTTGTAAACCGCCTGCAATGCCCCTGACCCTACACAACACTCCTCACTCGAGCATCAGCTAACCTTTATCGAGACGGTTACTTCGTCTTAAAGTTAACGGGGCGCGGATAGCATGGAGTGAGAGGAAAGAATGGAAAATTTAACTACTAATTAAGCTTATGTTTTTTGCTAATCCTAAAGATAATTCGTAATCTAGTCAGACAAACAGCTGCACATTAAATTTTCAAGGGGGGCTCCATGACGATAAATAGCAAAATTAATCCTAAAGTTGAGGAATTTTTGAGCAAAGCCCAAAAGTGGCAAGATGAATATGAGCAGTTGAGAAACATCGTTCTTAACTGTGGGTTGACCGAAGAACTTAAGTGGATGCATCCTTGTTACACATTTGAGGGAAAAAACATAGTTTTAATCCATGGATTTAAAGAATACTGTGCTCTTCTGTTTCCCAAAGGTGCCTTGTTAAAAGATCCAAATGGTATCCTAATCCAACAAACGGAAAATGTTCAGCAAGGGCGCCAGATTCGCTTCAACAATGTTCAGGAAATAGTCGCTTTGGAAGCCATCTTGAAAGCCTATATTTATGAAGCTATTGAGGTGGAAAAGGCCGGCTTGAAGGTGATTAAAAAAGAGACTTCGGATTTTACGATTCCTGAAGAATTTCAAAAAAAATTAGATGAAAATCCTGCCTTAAAAGCTGCTTTTGAAACATTGACCCCTGGACGGCAAAGGGCATACATTTTTTACTTTGCTCAACCTAAACAATCCAAAACTCGAGAGTCAAGAGTTGAAAAATATATACCGCAAATTCTCAATGGAAAGGGATTAAATGATTGACCACCAGCGAGGCTTTAGGAAAGTGGCTATTCTTTACCTTAATTAGAAAAATAATGAACTAATTTGCTCCTCTATTGTCCGAAATGACTTGATTTATGATTTTATGATAGCGTTTCGCCTTTTCTTCCATAAATTCAACTCTTCTTATTGCCTCCTCCAATTGCCCCCGTGCAATTTCCTTGTATTTTAAAATAATTTCATAACGACGAGGAATTGAAGAATCTCCTTCTAGGTACAAATCAACAAAGTGTTTGATGTCCTTTATCGACATACCGCAATCCTTAAGATACTTCACCCTTATCAGCCAATTAAGCGATTCTTCGTCAAAAAGGCGATTGTTATGTTTGTCGCGTTGTATGTTTGGTACCAAACCCTTGTCAGTATAATATCTGATGGTATGCTCGGTAAGATTTGTTTTCTGAGCTATTTCTTTGACTGTGTACAATGCTCTCTGACTCCTCTTTGAAAAAAGCCTTGACTTCGTGTTACTCGAAGGCGCTATAGTAACCTTATCAAGAAAAGGAGGCGAAGTAAAGTACCCGACTACCCTCAAATTAGAGTACTTCACAATAATGATAAATTATCAGAGGAGGAAATCAATGACAATGCGCATCATTACTCTTGAAGAGCATTTTGCCTTTCCGGGCTTTATAGACAGAATTGGCCAACAAGCCTTTCATAACAAGGGTGAGCAGCTGTGCGACCTCGACGAACGTCGGATCGCTGATATGGACGCCGCCGGTATTGACATGCAGGTGCTCTCACTGACCTCTCCCGGTACGGAGTCGTTAACTGGTGAGGAAGCGGTGAAAATGGCCATCAGCGCTAATGACTTCCTGGCAGCGGCGATAGAACGTCATCCCAGTCGCTTCGCGGGCTTTGCTGCCCTGCCGACAGCTGCTCCCGACCTCGCCGCTGCTGAACTGGAACGTATGGTTTGCCAACATGGTTTCAAGGGTGCGGTGATCAATGGTCACATTCAGGGCCGCTACCTGGACGACAAATTCTTTTGGCCCATCATGGAACAGGCAGAAGCGCTTCAAGTGCCAATCCACCTGCACCCAGCGCCACCGCCGCAGCCGATAATCGACGCCTACTACACCGGCAATTTCTCATCGGAGGTGACCAGTATACTTTCGACGGCAGGCTGGGGATGGCACATCGAAACTGCTGTCCATATCCTGCGTCTTATTCTCAGCGGAGTATTCGACCGCTATCCCAAACTGCAGATCATTATTGGGCACTTGGGCGAAGCTTTGCCTTTTATGTTGCCAAGGATCAATCAAGTTCTGCAGCCGAATCTAACTAAATTACAGCGTCCGATGGCAGACTATCTGAGAGAGAATATCCATTACACGTTCAGCGGCTTCAATTTTACCGCTGCTTTCCTTAATCTGTTGTTGGAAGTCGGCAGCGACCGCATTATGTTCTCAGTAGACTATCCGTACGGTTCGATGGAAAAGGGGCAGGCTTTCCTTTCTCAGTTACCGGTCAGCAATTCCGACAGGGAAAAAATCGCTCACGGCAATGCCGAACTACTCCTGCATTTGTAAATCGGAACCGGCGTTTGACCACCATCTAGCAGAGTTTTTCCAATAACTTACCTTTAAAAATTGTGACAGCATTCCCTCTTAATAATACCCGATCTTCTAACACTTCTATATTTATTTCTCCGCCACGTTCAGAACACTGGTACGCTTTGAATTTGGCTATACCTAATTTGTCACTCCAAAATGAGGCGAGAACACAATGTGCCGAGCCAGTTACTGGATCTTCAGGAACTCCAACTTCGGGCGCAAAAAATCTTGATACAAAATCATACTTACCTAAACTTTTAGCTGTTACAATGACTCCGTGCATCTCACATTCTAACAGTCTGGAAAGGTCAATCCGTATACCTCTAACTTCTTCTTCGGTTGCAACTTCAAGTAAATAGTTTTCTCTCGATTTACCTTTGAAAGTCGGGGTTATTCCTCCTAAACCGTCTATTAGTATACTCGGAACTTCATTCACCTCTGAATACTCTAGACGAGGAAAATCCATTTCGATTAAATCGTCATTTATAAGATTAACAGTAAGCTTTCCACTTCGAGTATTGAATATAATAGGTTTCTCTTTTTCCCAAAATCCTTCTGTCCATAAGATATGGGCTGTTGCTAAAGTAGCATGTCCGCATAGATCTATCTCAAATGTAGGAGTGAACCACCTAAGTTTAAACTCAGAGTTATCTCTTACCACAAAAGCAGTCTCAGATAAGTTCATCTCCCTAGCCATATTAACCATACTTTTAGCATCAGGAAATTTATCTAAAACGCAAACACCTGCTGGATTGCCCTTGAATCGTTCAGTAGTAAAAGAGTCTACTTGGTAAATATCAGCCATAATTAACCTCCATTAACTAACGTAATCGAAATATGCCTAAACCCCTTTTTTCTCCCTGGCCATTCTTGTGAATTTTTCTCGCGTGTTCCGGGGAGGAACATGCAAAACCGGTCGTCGGCTCATGGTTAATGCGCCAGTGGGGCAGCCGGAGGCACATACGCCGCATCCTATACAAGCCTCTTTATTTACAACTGGAATTTCCGTTCCATTTCCGTCATCCTGCATGGTAATAGCTTCAATGGGACAGCGGTTAGTGCAGGTACCGCAGCCCACACAATTTCCAGATTCTAATGCAGGAATAAAATTGCTGGGGTGCGTCACATATGTCCCGAATTCTTTGATGCCGGTCAGAATTACGCAGCAGCAGCTGCAGCAGTGGCACATATAAGCAGGCTTGTTCATCACATTATCGCAATTATGGACCAACCCAAGCTTTTCTGTTTCCTCAAGCACCCGCAGCAAATCGTCCACTGTGGCTGGTTTTCCCATACCTCTGCGTATGACCCACTCTGCGGCGCTGCCCATAGATGTACATACTTCCAAAGGAGCGTCACAGGCTTTGCCAAGATGAGATGCCTTATGACGGCAGGGGCATATGGAGATAGCACCTCCACCGGACTGCCGGATAATTTCTCCGGCCCTTTCGTAGGTTAATACCTCGGTTTCCACAGCTAACGGTATAAGGCGTTCATATACTACTGTCCTCATCATCTTGGTATCAGACCTAGAGATTTCATCCCTGACTTCCTTGTCATGAAAGTAAGCTTGAAAAAGTTCCGCTAAATCCTTCATATTTACATTATCCCGTACCCGCATGAAGGTATATTCAAAGAATCCAATGACCACCGGAGCCAACATGTAATATACGGTGTCCTTCCGTGGGATGTCCAGCACCAATCCTTTATCAGCCATACCGTCCAGTACAGTCTTCAATTGCACTCCCTTAATCCCGGTAATGCCTGTAATTTGTTCCAGAGTCATGGGAAGCAAAGGAAATTTACTGCCTACCTGGGCTTCGCTCTCGGTAAAGAGACGATGCAGAATTGCCATCAAGGTTTCGTTTATCGACGCCCCTTCTGGGCTCCTGCTAATACGCTCCGCCAGTAACCTGTAAACCTCGTCTTTGTCATGAGTTAAGTGTCCCATAAAATATCCTCCTTTAAAATATTTTAGCTCCCGTCATTAACTGTCATTGACGAAAAAATAAGACGACTGCTCAATAATTGACATATAAACTATATAGCCGAACAAAACTACTTACAATATTTCTGTATTTTCTTCACGAAGGAAATGACTCCATTCCATTCCGCATCATTTAAGGCTAATTTCAGACTATCATTGAGATCTTGAGAAACGGGAAGTATTTGTTCAGCAAGAGTTCTGCCTTTTAGAGTAAGGTTTATCTGAAAAGCCCGCCGATCCTCGGGATCAGTTCTTCTTTCCAGAAGATCTTCTTTCTCCATTCTATCGATTAATCCAGTAATAGCTGAGCTATCCAGAAACAGGCGTTCAGCTAACCCTTTTACACCTAAACCATCTTGTTCATAAAGAGCCAAAAGAATAAATGATTGAGACAAAGTAAGTCCATAATCGGAATATTTGACGTTATAATATTTTTGCAATGTCCTAGCAGCAATTCCCATTTGAAAGCAAACATAATCCTCAAATATAGGCACGGCGATAATCTCCCTTATAATAGTTTATGTGTTAACAGTTTATGTGTTAATATTCTATTACTCATTTATTAATATATCAATAGTTATGTGTAAATATATTTTATATTTTCTGAATATAGCAAAACATGCAAAGCAATACATGCATCTCCGAATTCCTCTGCCGTTCTAAGGTTCTTAAAACCATCAAATAATCGATACTAGATGTCGTTATCGACAAGTATTGATAGATAAAGTAAACATGAGAATTGCCGCAAGACACGATATCACAAAAATAATATACCATACTGAATTTACTCCATTTGTGCCTATGTATACACCCATTAGTGAAGTTCCAAGCGATCCACCTATTGCATTACTTATGTTACTTAAAGCACTAAATCTAGCCCTATAATTTCTCGGACTATTATTGGCAATGTAGGTACCAAAATTTGTTGCCATAAGAATTTCTCCAAATGTCCATAAAATAGTAGATATGATGAAGAGAAAAAACGTATGGATTTCTCCTATCATGCCAAAGCCTATGGCATATAGAACGCCAGCTAAACCAAGATTATTTATAGGCTTAACCCTTTTGGTAATAGTTGTAATCCACATCGTTGAGGTGATAACTGTTAAAGCATTGATACTCATAAGCCAGCCGAATTTTTCTGGGCCTTGAGCTAAAAAAGTGTTATCTAACATTATTGGCAGAGAGAATCTATGCTGCGTATAAACGGCACTATAGATTATATAAATCATTAAGAGAATTATAATATGCGGCCTCTTATAAAGAGCCTTAAAAATATTCTCGGACTCATCCTTTTCTTCTTCAGTTACAGCTGCTTCGGCGGAAATAGAGTTGACTTCGCTGACATACCTTACAACAAGGGTAACCGCAAAAAATGACGTTAGTGCATCGCCTAAAAAAAGTAAGGGCAGAGAATGGTTAAATAGAAATCCTGCCACAATCGGACCTAAAGCCACTCCGATATTAATCCCTAAATAGTTTAAAGAATAACCTAACTGTCTCTTATGCGGCGGTAATATATCTGCAATGATCGAATTAATTGAAGGCCTTACCGCTCCGTTGAAAAGAGTAGCTAATAGAATACATATTATATTAATAGAAGGATTTTTTTGAAAAGCACAAGGTACAAGTAAAACACCGGCAAGTGTTTGAGCTAATACATAAACTTTTTTTCTGCCCAGAAGGTCTGCAAATTTACCACCAAAAAGAGAGCCCGGAATTCTTACTAAAGATGCAAGCATAACTATTACACCGGTAGCTTCAAATGACAAACCCAGCTTTTGGGTTAAGTACAAGGTTAAAAACGGAACTACAAAATCTCCAAATCTGTTTACTATTTGAACTATAAAAAAAATATATATACTTTTAGGTAACCCTCGATAAGCGTTTATCAAATTCTTACTGACACCTCTTTTAAGTAACTCTTCTTTAAGCATGAAAAAGGCCCCGTCAGTTTTACAACTGTTACGGCGCCATTGCCTTATAATGCAATGTTAATTATGTAGTTTCCATTTGTCAATTGATGTAGTGTTCATAATTGTCACTCTATTAAATAAGACATATGAACTAACTCCCAATACTGCAGCTTTGGAGCAAAACCCCCTGACTTTGATATTCTGTTAAGAACATGAATATTAGAAGCCAGGAGGTTTTCATTTCACCACACCTCTTATTTATTGGCTTGAAACGTCTCGTGAAAATCTTCTTCAACGTCAAAAATACTTTTATACCGTTGATTGACACCCATTAACCTTTTTAAAAGTAACAGTTCCTTTGGCTGCAACAGTAATTCGTCATACCAAGGGCGCTTCTTGAAGCCTTTGAGTTCAAAAGAAGAGTAATACAGGTGCAGCAGGAAGTCTCCCATAAATGCGAAATCCATATCAGCCCTGTATATCTCGTTATTAATCCAACGAGCAAGCCCAAAATCAACAAGGTTAACCGTTTGACCATCATACAATGTATTGGGCACCCTTATATCTCTATGAACTATGCTCTTTGAATGCAAGTACTTTAAAATTTCGACAAGTTGGCATCCTACTTTATAGATCTCTGCTCTTGCAAACACGTGTTTATCGAGATAAATTATGTCCGCGAACGTTTTACCCGCCTTAAATTCAAGTACATAGCCATAGAAGTCTTCACATTCAATCTTTTTAATAAACCGAGGAACGCTCTCATGCTGTAGGCTCTTTAGAATTTCCTCCTCAAATCGAGCCTTTACTCCCGCTTTCTTAAGCATTCCCCTTTTTAGTTGCTTGAGAATATACGATTTCTGATCCTGAGAAACCTGATAGCAGATACCAAATCGGCCTTCTCCTATCGTTTTCTCGATTATATAGTTAGCTATTTGCTCAGACGGCTTATATAATTTGTCCCGTCTAAATAGGTTTAAGACCATGAACTCTTACGATGATGACTCGATGAATACCTGTTGTGGCGGTTTGAACCAGACAGTGAATGCCTTCTTGAACTCGAACCTGTCAAGGCCTCAAATATTTTACCTAATATTCCTCCCGAGCCATGCGGCCTTTTATAATGTCCGCCGCCATGATTTGGATCCGGGTAATGTCCTCTATTTTTTGATCTTGAAAATGAGCTCATAATCAATCCTCCTAATAATCGTTATTTAATATCACACCTCGGCATTCTCATTAGAAATCGTTTCCCTAATTTCGTGAAGCTAATATTTAAGCACAACAAAAAACACCCTATGATTTTTCTTTAGTTACGCAATAAATGTCTAACTTTAGACACCAATTACTGGTAACAAATCAGAGTGATTCTATTGTGCTTGTATTTACTCCCATAGAAGTAGAAACAGAGGAAAAGGAATACATGATGAATAGAATCTTTAGAAAAGCGCCCAAGTCGCATATTGAACAAAGTTAACAGAATCGTTGCTAAAACAAGCCGATTCGATAGTATTTGTGTCATCCTAAATAGTTTGTTAATGAAAGACTTAGATTTCTCATGTAATTTTCTCAGAGTTGCGACTGGTTTGTTATTATTTATAATAAAATTAAACGGAGTTTCATAACTATGTTGCTCTGAGTTCTCAACTAAGCTGTGAGGCATATACACAGCCATCAACGAAAATAGCAAGAGAAATATTATCCAAAACAATTTATTTTTATGTATGAAGCTAAAATGCAGCGAATTCACGAATGCCACCCCCAACTTAACGAAAATACCTGTGGGATTATAATTATATTGGAATTATAGTCCCACAGGTATTTTATCCTGCTGCCAGCTCTTGCGCTGGCCCAGCCCCACACACTTTATCGAAGTGTATCGCCTGCTCTATTTAAGAAATATCAACTTACTTTTTTTGTTAATTAGTATATGTTTAGCAAATGATTTTGTCAATGGTTATCTCTAAAACTCTTTTAATTTAGTTAAGATTCAGGTTATTAATTAATAATATTACAAAGCATTTAGGTCTAATTCTTTACTAACAGCCTTTTAAGGGGCATCTTCAAATTTCTTCCACGGCGTTGCAAAGCTTCAATCCTAGCTAATAATTCAGCAAAGGCAAACGGCTTACAACGATAATCATCTGCACCCGCCTTTAGACCAGTTACTCGATCGGAAACTGCATCCATGGCTGTTAGCATAAGTACAGGCGTTATACAGTTTTTATGTCTCCATTTTTGCAACTAGTCTTCACCCCATACTTACTTGTGCCCGTATTGGTCCGGTGCCTCACCACGCCTACCAACAACTCGAGGAATTAAAGGCAACGGCTTATGTGAGTGTATTCCCTCCACTTCCACCTTAAACTCCCATCCATTACCGAAATCAAAGAGGTAAAGAAAGGTTTTACCTGGGTATAATCCCAATTCTTCAATCGATACTTTGTCTGCGCGAGTCCCTTCATCGCTAGATGAATCATACCGATCATCTGACCATTTCTTATTATCCATAAAGAAGCTATACAAGTAATCATCGCCGAATTCAAAAGCCTCTTGTATCGCTAAATGCAATTGATGAAGATTATGTTTTGCCGCCATTTCAATTCTTCGCCATTTCCCTCTACTCAAAGATACTTTGAATAAGTACATGTTTTCTGTGATATCAAAGTGACCTCGAGTAAGGGTATGCATTAGTTCACCTTTGGGAACCAAAGAGACGAATTTCTTATAAAACGGTTCTTCTAAACTTTCTTGCCGGGCTTGAGTCAATTCAGTAAAACTATGCAGTATCTTACCCATACTCAGCATTATAATCTCCTGACCTTCAAGGACAACTTGCGACGTCAAATTTCCCTTTCGTATATTCACTCGATTCCAGTCTAGGTAGTCCCTGTATTTATACAAAATTGGTGCTATAGTTACTCCGAATTCTGTCGGTGTTAGGGTTTTAGCCTTAATGTTACGTCGTGATCCGACCTGAGCCTCTTTATCGAGAGTAAACTGCCAAAAACCAAAGTATGTGAAGTACCAGAGAAAATTTCCCCAATTAAATAATAAGCTGTGCCAAGAAGACTCCGTTCCTTTAACATTTAACGTTTTTCCCGGTTTAGCCCAAGCTAACTCTTGCCAAACAGAGGATATATTGCGAACATTTAGGATACGTCCATCTGTCACTTTTTGCAGAGCTTCCCAATCAACATCGACCCAAAGTGTCTCAAGAAGAAAGAAGTATTGCTCGGTCATCGTCAATTTTAAGTATTCTTCGTAGCGTTCTGATACCTTTAGATGAAATCTCCCGCCCTTACTTGGCATCATAACTACCAATTTACTAACCAACGCTAAATGACAAAACATATGCAACAGTGGATATGATCCCTGACCAAGCTTTGGGTTAGCATTTTTCGTCTTAAAACACATGAGTTGATTTAATTCCCATAAGAGTTCCTTAGACATATAATGATTTTTAGGAGATAATACTGCTTCCTCCGTCTTTAGGCTATCTATAAACCTCTTAAAGTCCTGCAATAAAGGAGTTAGATAAGTAGTCGTAATCTCAAACATGCTTTCATCTCCTCTTCGATGTGCCTTTTTAAATCTGCTTTGACTCTCACATCTTCTCACGTGAAATGTGTTGATGTTAACTATAACTGACTAATCTGAAATCAACCTGAATGCACTTGTAAAACGAAATGCGTTGGAGTGAGAACTTCTGATCCTCACAACCAACGCATTTTAATATTTGTTCATTGAATTAAACGAATCACGCACTCGACGTACTGCGCTCACGATTGTTAATTTGCCGTTACCATCAATTTTTATTAATAACTACATTAGCCTGTCCTTCGTAACCCTTTTCCAAATATCCGACCACACATTCTTCATAGGAATTACCATTATTGTCTTTGTACGTTAAAATTATTGAGTTCTCGCCTTGGATTGTATTAGTATCAATCTTACCTCTCCAAGATTTGTGGGGTTCTATCTGTGAAATAGTTTGTATTGTGTTGCCAACTTTATATTTTAGTTCTAAACATTCAGCAGTTTTATCAGTATTATTAGTAATAGTAATTTTATATCCGCCATTAAATTTGTCAGCACCGACAACTCCCAATAGAAACGCTAATGATAGACTTATCATACTAATCATAACTATTTTCTTTTTATTCATGAAACCCTCCTAGTTGCTTTATGATGTTAATTGTTGTCATAGTACAAATACGACATTATGATTTGCAGAAAAAATCTATAGAACTTGTTTATAACAAACAGACCGCTCATTGGATCCGATTTCTCAATGAACGGTCTGTTTAATTGTGAAGCTATAAAGAGATTATTTGCTGAAGGCTATTGTTCAGCTCTACATTGATCTAATATTCAAAAACATCAACCGCAGCCTCGAGTGCCGAGGAATCGCCGTCAATAACAATCTCTGAAACAGCCCAGACATTAGGAACCACATTATGCAAGTAGTATTTCGCTGTCGCAATTTTACCCGTATAGAAATTATAATCAAAGTGACTTGGTCCCACTTCTTTAGCCTTCTTGTCTGCTAAGATTGCCTGATCAAGAATTTGACGACCACAAAATAGTTGGGCAGAGGCCGTAAGAATACGACGGGAATAAAGAGGAATCAAGCTTATATTTGTCTTTGAATATTCGGCAACTGCCTTAAGCATAGCTTGATAAGAGTTTAGCGCCTTGCCTAGAATGGCAAACTCTTTGCTCAGGGCGTCGTTATCTTTGTTGGCTGCATAGAAATCGGCCATTTCCTTAACCCAGGCTTTGAAAACCGAGCCGCCCTTCATGTTCATCTTGCGGCCAAGCAAATCCATGGCTTGGATATAGTTGGTGCCTTCCCAAATGGAGTAAATCTTTGAGTCACGAGCGATTTGGGATAAAGGATATTCTTCACAGTACCCATACCCGCCATAGGACTGGAGGGCTTCTCCAATGAGCCACCAGGCTTCGTCGGAAGGATAGGCTTTGCAAAGCGGAGTACATATTTCAATGAGGTCACTGGCAGCTTTCCTTACTTCCGGATCTGGATCACGGTGTCTCTCATCAAAAGCGAGATAAACCCTAAACATCATGGCACGCATTGCTTCAATATGAGCTTTCCCCATCATCAGAGTACGTTTAATATCTTCATGATTAATAATCGCTACTCGTCCTGCCTTGGGATTTATCATGAGGCGCCCTTGAACTCTCTCTTTAGCATTATCCCGAGCGTTGGCAAAGGCGTTACTAATGCAAGAAAGAGCCATATGTCCGGTTTCCATTCGAGCCATGTTCATCATTTGGAACATTTGAGCCATACCTTCACCCTTGCCGTCATTTTCACGCGGGTCAAGACCCAGCAGCCAACCGCGGCAATTTCCATTTTCACCGGCTGATAAGGCTGCCGTTACCGAACCGTGCAGACCCATCTTGTGTTCTACGCCAGTATTGACAAAATCATTATCTTCCAGGCTGCCATCTTCGTTGACCCAATACTTGGGCACTACAAAGAGAGAGATGCCGCTTGTTCCCGGCTTAGCACCCTCAATGCGAGCCAAATAAAGGTGGATGATATTTTCAGTAAAATCATTGTTTCCGCCCGTGATAAATATCTTATTGCCCTGGATCTTAAAAATTCGCGGATTTTCCGTTGGGTAGGCCTTAGAAGTAATGTCCCCTACATCAGAACCGGCGCCAGGCTCGGTAAGACACATTGTTCCCGCCCAAGTTCCGTCCATCATCTTAGGAAGGAACATTGCCTTTAATTTTTCATCACCAAACGTTTGGATTAAGTTAGCTGCTCCGCTGGTCAATAATATATAAGGCATAAGGGAAGGATTGCCAGCACAAATCAATTCCCAGGCGGCAGCATGCAGCATTTCCGGTAAAACCATGGCCTCAGGTGATTCATCGATATTACTAGTCCCCCACCCCTCTTCCTGCAGCTTATGAAAAAGAGGTCCCAAGCCTGGCGGGGTCGTTACCTTGCCGTCAGCAAAAGTAACGGGATGGGTCTCACATTCGCCGTTGGTCGGCTCTATGACTGCTTTACACATTTTTAGAACTGGCTCAAGCACCGATTTAATATCATCTTTGGAATAGTAGTCAGCAAACTGGGGGTAATTAAATATTTTTTCTGTTGGCAGCCATTCTTGGATGATAAATTCAAAATCTCTAATACTATTCACCGCAAAATTTGAAGACATTACATTCCCTCCAACTCTAATTGTTTATTTCTTTAACTTGAAAATAGATGTCTTTACCGCTCCGATTAACTCGTCTACGCTGTAATAACACCAAATTTTCCATCTAACCTATTGGTAAATGACGGGAAAATCTTATATATCTCTTGTCCACAGGGAAGCCATCGATGCTCCTCCACCTACACAAAGAGAAGCGCCGCCGATTGTTTTCCCAAGTCTCTCCAGTTCATAGTAGAGGCTGACAATGATGCGCAATCCAGTCGCACCAACCGGATGTCCCAAACCAATTCCAGAACCATTATTGTTAACGTTACCATCCTGTTCAAACGTACCTATGTTCACAGTGATGCCGGTATCTTCTTTGAGCTTCTTTTTAACGCCAATGACTTGAGCCGCAAAGGCCTCGTTGATTTCCCAGTAATCGACATCTCCATAGTTCATTCCGGCCTCTTTCAAACATCTTGGTATTGCAACGGCTGGACCTAACCCCATTACACGAGCTTCCACCCCTTCATCGCAGATATTAATCAACTTCATGAGAGGTTTAATCCCCAGTTCTTGAGCTTTTTTCTTGGTCATCAAAACCGCTGCGGCGGCAGCATCATTAAGCCCCGAAGAGTTACCCGCTGTGACAACTCCGTCTTTTATAAATGCCGGCCTTAGCTTTGCCAAGCTTTCCAGGCTTGCTCCCCGAATTGGATGTTCGTCCTGCGCAAACACATATTCTTTTTTCCCTTTTTTGACGGGTACCGGAACAATCTCTCTCTCAAAACGGCCTTCATCAATAGCCCTTACTGCTCTCTTATGGCTGAGAAGTGCCAGCGTATCGCATTCCTCCCGTGTTATGCCGTACAATTCAGCAACATTTTCAGCTGTTCCGCCCATGTGAGACCCAGCCAGTTGACATACCAGCCCATCAGCAAGCATAGCATCCTGTAGTTTGGCATCACCCATCCTGGCACCCCATCTGGTTGTCGGTGAGATGTAGGGGATATTACTCATACTCTCTGTACCGGTTACCAGAGCAATATCGTATTTCCCCAGCTGCAGTTTCATGGCGGCTATTTCCAAGGCCCGCATTCCTGAGGCGCAGTTTTGGTTGACCATAGTGGCACTTGATTTTGGATCCATGCCTATTTGCATCGCTACAATTCGAGGTGGACATGACCCATTACCATGCCCTAAGCACATTCCTGCCACAATTTCATCAACTTGTTTAGGGCCAATTCCCGCACGTTTTATAGCCTCAGCAGCAGCAATCTTAGTCAACTCATTGGCCGCCACCGGTTGGAGAGAACCTCCATAATCACCAATAGGCGTTCGGCAGGCACTGACCATTACAACATCATTAAGTTCAATTGCCATCGTAAATTCCCCCTCATTATGTTTATGGTATTTGATAATCGTTTCTTTTAAGATATCTTGCTCGATCTTACCCATATTTTTTGGGCATCGGCTTCTTTAATGAGTTCTTCACGCAAATCAGGATGGGCAATATTAATTAAGGCTTCAGCCCTTTGCCATGTACTTTTACCCTTAAGCATTGCCATACCATATTCAGTAATCACGTAATAATTAATACTTCTCGGTACTGTAACAGTTGATCCCGGCGTTAAAACAGGTTTTATACGCGATTGCAGCTTGCCTTCTTTGTCAACATAGGTCGAGGTAAGACAGATCAGACCCTTACCACCTTTAGACTTATAGGAGCCATAAATAAAATCCAACTGTCCTCCCGTTCCGGAAATCTGTCGCATACCCGATGATTCTGAGGCAACTTGTCCATAGAGATCTACTTCCAGCGCGTTATTAACACAAATCATCTTATCATTTTGGCAAATTATATCAGGATCGTTTGTATAATCGACCGGATAACTTGCACAACTTGAATTGTTATTCAAGAAATCATAGAGTTTATTGGTTCCCATCGCAAACGTATAGACCATCTTACCTTTGTCAATCTGTTTTCGCACTCCCGTAATTCTTCCGGCATCATACATATCCACAAAGGAGTCAACCAGCATTTCAGTGTGAACGCCAAGGTTTTTTAAGTCCGATTGAGCGATCATTTCTCCGACTGCATTCGGCATAGCACCAATCCCTAACTGCAAACAGGCACCATCTTCAATTTGTTCGAGAACAATTTTGGCGATCGTTCTGTCAATATCGGAGATAGGGACTTTGGGAAGTTGAAGAAGGGGACGATTATCGCCCTGAACAAAATAATCAATTTCGGATACATGTAAGGCTTCTCTCGAGCCGCCCAGACATCTCGGTACAGCATCATTGACTTCAGCGATAACTATTCTAGCTGCATCACACATGGCATGAGTCATGGAATTTGATGTGCCAAAGTTTACATAGCCATGCTTATCGGGAGGAGTGACCTTGATCATAGCTACGTCAACAGGTACGTAACCGCGGTCAAAAAAGCTTGGTGCCTCATGATATGTTAGAGAAATATAATTACACAAGTTTTTGTCATGAAGCTTTCTGCTTGCCCCACTGAAGTGCCAATCATTATAGATAAAATGGCTTCTTTCTGGATCGCTGATAATGGTTTGGGGTGTAAAAGGGCAGCAAACAGTATTAATAACAACTCCGTTTAATTCATCTTTCCTCTTAGCTAAAGCTTCATCTAAAACATGAGACGCCATCATAAATTCACCGTAATGAACGACATCATCGGACCTAACAACCTTAACTGCTTCATCTACAGAGACAAATTTACTCTCGTACTCACTCCTAATATCCAAGTCAATTCCCCCTTGTAATTTTCGAAGGTTTTGGCTATATCACCAGCGATGCAATGCTTAGCAACGGAGTTTTTCCTGTCCCTCGAATCTCAAAGAACTATGCATCGCAAAACTCTGCTTTTAGGAAGTTAAGTTACATGTAATTATAAAAGCCTTTGCCCGTCTTCTTGCCGAGGTGACCGGCACGTACTTTTTGCCTGAATGCCAATGAAGGACGGTATTTGGAATCAGCAAATTCCTTAAAGAAAAATTCACAGACTGCCAAGACAATATCGATCCCTACCATATCAGCCAGTGCTAAAGGGCCCATGGGCATTCCCGCACCCAGTTTCATAGCCTTATCGATTTCCTCTGCTGAAGCAATACCTTCATAGAAAACGTTAGCAGCTTCATTCATATATGGGACTAAGATGCGGTTAACGATAAAACCGGGACTTTCCTTAGCCAGTACAGGCTCCTTGCCCATTTTCTCAGCCAATTGTATGACTGTCTGAGCAGTATCATCGGTTGTAACAATACCAGGAATTACTTCAACTAATTTCATAACGGGTACAGGGTTAAAGAAATGCATTCCCAGCACTTTGTCGGAGCGATTAGTAGCCGCAGCGATCTCAGTAATACTCAATGCTGAGGTATTGGTTGCTAAAATCGTCTCTGCTTTACATAGTTCTCCGAGTTGTTTATGAACTTTTTTCTTAAAATCAATGTTTTCAACAATTGCTTCGATTACAATATCAACATCTCGAAACTCATTAATATCTGTGCCGCAGATTAGTCTGGCATTATAATCAGCCACATTTTCTGCTGACACTTTTCCTTTTTCCAATGCCTTAGCCCAGGCCTTGTTTAAAGTCTTGCGTGCCTTATTCGCTATTTCTGGAACTACATCGATCAAAACTACGCTATATCCCGCTTGAACACTAACTTGAGCGATCCCAGCACCCATGATGCCGGCTCCTAATACTCCAACTTTTTTTATTTCCACGCTTATTCTCCTTTTTATCAAACTTATAGCAAGTTATTAAATGAGTGATCTTTGCATCGAAACTCCTCAAGCTTCACTCCTTTCATCAGGCTTAATATGCAAGAATAAATCCAACTTTCTGATTTTTTATAGTAAAATATTAGCAATGAAAAAATGACCAGGAAAATCCTAGTCAGAATAACACATTGAGAGATATATTTTATTTAACCATTGTGAATTTTAAAAATATTTTGGATAAATTGCCTCTTATTCTGAAGATACTATGTCGCAAATTCAAGACATCCTCTTCCAATTAATCGACACAATGTCTCAATTGCAAGACATAGTGTCTTGACTATAATTCCCGCGATAAAGTCTCACTATCGAGCCCGTGCTTTGTTAGTTTCTTATACAGAACTGATCTGTGAATTCCAAGAATTTTAGCTGCTTTTACTTTATTTCCCTTTGTCCGCCGCAAAGCGTCAAGCACCAAATCTTTTTCAGCCGAATTTAAGAAAACATCCATCCTATTTGGCCTTCTACCTTGATTTTCATCCGAACCGACGATAGACTGCCTTAACTGGACTGGTAAATGTTCCGGATAAATGAATGACTCGTCAACCACATTCATCGTTCTTTCTAAGACACTTTCCAATTCTCGAACATTACCCGGCCAAGAATAGCTTTGAAGTATCTGTATAGCTTCACAAGAAATACCTTCCACATTGGTCTCCAGTTTTTGGTTCAATTTGGTGACCATAAAATTCGCCAGTAATTCAATGTCATCAGGCCTTTCACGTAAGCTCGGCAACTCAATGGCCATAACATTTAGCCGATAGAAAAGGTCGTCACGAAACGTTCGTTCTTGTACCATATCATATAATTTGCGGTTAGTAGCTGTGATAATACGCACATCAATTTTGCAAGGTCGTGTTCCGCCGACCCTTTCAATTTCAAGTTCTTGGATAACTCGCAAAAGTTTAGCCTGCATTGGCAGACTCATATCAGCGATTTCGTCCAAGAAAATAGTGCCATGATTGGCCAATTCGAATTTACCAGGTTTGCCGCCTTTACGTGCACCAGTGAAAGCTCCTTCGGCATAGCCAAATAACTCTGATTCTAATAGTTGTTCGGGAATTGCAGCACAATTAACCTTTATAAATGGACCATGGCATCGCGAACTGCCGTTATGAATGGCATGGGCAAACAACTCTTTTCCGGTGCCGCTTTCTCCTGTTAACAGTACATTTGAGGTAGTTCGAGCAGCTCGTTGGGCTAAATTAATGGTCGCAATAATTTTAGGGCCTTCACCAATAATATCTTCGAAATCATAGGATGCCCTGTGAATTTTACGCAACTCCTCCTTATAAAACTTTAAGTCATCTTCTAATTGGTTTAATTTTCTCGCAAAGACATGCGCCAAACCCATATCTTTGAATAGGGTTTTGCCAAACGCACCGATGATTTTGCCATCTTTTTTAATAGGTGCTCGGATAATCATAAATTCGCGGTCCCGTACTGTCCAGTGCTCTGCAAATTGGGCTTTTCCTGTCCGAATGATCTCTGGAAGTTCAGAATGTGGGGTAAGTTCATGAATATGATGTCCTAAAGCTTCTTCTCTGGTAATCCCCAAAGCCTCCAAATAGAAATTATTAATCATAACCACATGGCTATTTTCGTCAATGACTATAAGACCCTCATATGGATTTTCCACGACCGTCTCTAAAGTAACAATGAGCTTCTTAGCATCATTAAGTTCTTGCTGAGACTCCCCCACCATTCTTACCAGGTAATCAAACAGTGACCACAGCTTTAATACCCCAAGCATTCGTCCTTCCTCGTCTGTGACTGGAATTTCATATGCTCTCTCTTTTAGAAAGAGGGAAAGCGCTTCTATAATAGAACTATACATGGCAAGGCACTTAGGTGCTTTGCCTATTAGTTCTCCTGCGTGTTTTTGTAATGAACTGTGACCTTCTACCTGCATCATTGTTGCTTGATCTAAAACACCTAATAATTTACCCTCTAAGCTTAAAACATATATATAGTTATACGATTGACCGAATTCTAAATAAACCTCGGAAATTTTTCGATCCTTATTAACCTTTGGAAAATTAAGTGTAACGATACTTTCTACTCTGTCTATCTCAGGCCTGCTGACAAGATTCGAAAAACTACACAACCCACATCCTCCTTTTTGTGTTCAAGTATCCAAAGAGCCAACGATTCCAAACTCTATTTCCTTTTTTCGAGGCTTATATCATGGAATTTCCGGAGTGTGACTAGAGAGAAAACCGAACCACATAAAGCAAAAAACATATCCCACTGTGTGTCCCATACATCTCCTTGAGTTCCAAGAAAAGCATCCGCCGCACTCCCTGTGGCCTCCGCTACACCCCACTCAATTAACTCATATGAAGCACTAATTGCAAGACAAATGCAAACTACCAGGAAAGATAATAGTTTACCTCTCCCTATGGGTGACTTTCGCAACAGTATTTCCCTAGAAATGATCGCAGGAACAAAACCCTGAGCCAAATGGCCCAAACGGTCATAATAATTCCTAGCTAAGTGAAAATAATCTCGCAACCAATTAAAAAAGGGCATTTCAGCATACGTGTAGTGTCCACCAATAACGAGAATTAAAGAGTGCAATAATATTAGTACATAGACTAAATTAGTCAGTCGAAACCGAGGATATGTAAGAACGATAACTGCCAACCCTATAATGGCTGGTGCTACCTCTAAAAACCAGGTAAAAAGATCCTTTGGATTAATGGCTGACCAAATGAGGGCAGATAAGAAAATCAATAACAAGCCCACATGAAGCGGCTCAATAGTCTTTAATCTTTGAATAAGACTCACCTAACTTCCTTCTTTGTAATTTGATCTCATATCAAGAGCCCGATCCCAAGCCCAAGAGTCCGTGAAATGTTAAGGTATCTCTTGCTAGGGAATAGTACTATCCAGCCAAACTATTCCGCAAATCTTTATGATTTCCTTCATTATTATGAGAATTATAAAAAAATTTTTAGTGTCATCAGTCATCCCATTCTGAAAAGCACCTGCTTCTATTTATCCGGCAGATGCTTTTCAACACGAATAAACACAACATAACCGGAGCGCCCATAACGCTCCGGTATTACATTTACTTAGTATGATCGCAGTCATTTAACTGAAACACTTGAGTCTGTTGTGCTGCCGGCAATTTCTGGCCCCAGAGACCTAGAGTTAGCCATTGGGTTTTAAAGCATATAGTTCAATAGAGTTTGATCGGCCTCCAAATCCACCGAAACCTTGATATCCCTTTGTGCTTTGTGACGTTGTGGAATCCTGCCATTCACTCGCCGGAACAAGCTTCCCATTTGTTTTTATCCAGTTCATGATAGCATTATTTGAGTTATTTCCCACAGGTCCACCCATTCCTCTAAACGAACCTGCATTGACCATTGCATATCTTAGTTCTCCATCAGCAACTAATTGTTTAAACTGGTCTAAAGTGAGAATTGGATCTGTTCCCATAAACCCACCCAGCGTTAGAACAGGTTGTCCGGTTTTAAGAATTAAATCTGAGCCATAAGTCATGGCTGACGGAACTTCAACAAGGTATTTTGCATTTTGTCTATTAGCTTCTAAAAAGTTGATAAGCTTTGAATCGTTACTTGTTTGAGAATTTCCGAACTGCCTGCTTGAAGAAAGCTCCAACCCTGCAGAAGGGCTGCTGCCATTCATGGGATAAAACACCGGGGTAAACGACCAAACAATTGGAGCTATTAAAAGTCCCAGAAAAGCGGTACTGATGAGCAGCTTATTTAATTTAGTGTTTCCGCTCTTTATTGGCTGAACTTGATCGGTATTTTTTCTAATTCTCCTGATGTTAACGAACGCGAGAATTATTGAAACTAGAATACCTATTAGCCCTGTCAGCAAAATTACTATTTCATAACCATTTGACAAGTGATAATTATAGGACAGAATTAAGATCTCAACATACCCGTTAACCAAAAACGCCATTGGCAGAATCCATATCTTCCACCCATCTTCTTTGAAACACTTCCACATAACTGCCAATCCGATGCCAACTAAAGCAGCGATAGACGGTGCCATGGTGGTTAAATAGTAGGTGTGAGTAATATTACGGGAAAAGCTAAAATATATAAGCTCGGGCAAGAGCCACATAGACCATAAAAGTAAGCCTAACTTTCTTTTGTTATCAAATGGAAATTTGAATTTTTCCTCTATCGCAGCGACGGCAAATCCGATCAGTGCAAGGGGCAAGAGCCAGCTTATTTGATCGGACATATTATTTTTAGAAAACAATCTCAGGATACTAGACTTTGAAGTCCCCCCCATGCCAAATTGTCCAAAATTTGCCCTCGTGGGAGCACGACCTGGCTGCATCTGCGGCCTATCATTATTAGATAATCCTTGCGAACGTTGTCCTTTATCAAAATAATTGCCATCTTTAGGGAAATTGATCCCATCTCTTCCAAAATTCTTACCGCTTTTACCAAAACTGTTACCACCTATGCCGGCAATGCCAATTCTCTGTAATCCATTGTGGCCTATTATTAGCTGCATGACTGAGTTATTAGTACTACTGCCTATATAAGGTCTGGCATTTGCAGGTACTAAGTCTGTGACTACAGCCCAAGACAATGATACAACTAAAAGAACAACTGAACCTACCACAAGATGTTTAATTTTCTTTTTATAAGGAAGAGCTGAAGTAAGGAGATAGGTTATATAGAGAGCGGGAGCAACCATATAGGCTTCTACCATTTTTATATTAAAACCAATTCCCAAAAGGACTAAACTTAGGATAAGGTATTTAAATTTTCCCTTTTCAGCCGCTGCAGATAAAGCCCAACAGGCAAGCAGCATAAATAAAACAAGTAAGTTATCAATTGTATTGTTTCTGCTTGAGGCCACGAATATGGGAGTTACTGCCAGACAGAGAGCTGCAATTAGTCCTGCGAAGCTTCCAAAGGACCTTTTAACAAGATAATAGATAAGCCAAACTGAAATTACTCCGGCTAAAGCTTGGGGAAGAATTATACTCCATCCGCTAAAACCGAATATTTTGGCGGATATTGTTTGTATCCAGAAACCAAAAGGCGGCTTATCAATAGTTACAAATCCAGCAGGATCAAAGGATGCGAAGAAGAAATTCTTAAGGTTCATCATCATGCTTTTTACTCCGGCAGCATAAAAAGTATTAGCATACCCTTCTATTCCTATATTCCCAAAATTCACTACTGCCGATAACATTAAAATAAGCGTTACCCAAAAGGATTCCTTTTTAACTCCTTCTTTCAAGATGACGACCTCCTTAAAGACATATCAAGAGAAAAATATATCTCCTTATTTAATGCACTGATTAGACCGCATTCATACTACTCATTTTGTTCGGCTAAAATCTCGTACCTCTCTCCACCTCTATTAATGAGCCAAACTTAAAGACCCATAGGCGGTTTCCTGCAAAATTAAGCCCCAGGCCTGCTCCTATAGCTGCTATTTTGCAAATAATCATTGGCCAGGCCAAGTACTTATTGACCCCAACCATCAAGACGTAAGTGATCATCAATGTCAAAAAATTTAGCAGCAGGAATTTGGGCAATTGCCCCGAGGTATGACTGCTTTGCTTGAATGTCCATTTTCTGTTCAGGAGAAAACTATTTAACCCTCCGCAAGTATAAGATAAACTATGCGCCATTAAAAGCGAAAAACCCCAAGAGGAAAGAACCGCAAATACTACTAAATCAATTCCAGTATTAACTGCGCCGACTATACAAAATTTTATAAACTCCAGGGGATTTTTAGTGATATTTACTAACATACTTTCACTTTCCGTTCTTTTTTCTTCGTCCCATAGTATTCACTTACAATATATAAAGGACGGTCTCTTACTTCATCGTAGATACGTCCGATATACTCTCCAATAATCCCCATCATAGTCAGAAGAATTCCGGTCAACACCAGTTGCATCACCATAACCAGATTCCACCCCGCAATCACGTTGGAGGCGGCAGATAGTTTTAGGAATAACAACCCTGCCAAGAAGATTAAACCGCAAAAAATCAGTATAACTCCTGCATAGATTGCCATTTTGATCGGCTTAAAAGAAAAAGAAGTAAGTCCATCTAAACTTAGCTTTATCATCTTCTTCAGCGGATACTTACTTTCTCCAGCCAGTCGTTCATCTCTCTCATACTCAATTGCGGTTTGACGGAATCCCACCCAACTCACCAAGCCGCGAACGTAACGATTTTTTTCAGGCAGCCTCTTCAGCTCCACGCAGACTTTGCGATCCAGCAAACGAAAATCACCGGTATCCGTCGGAATCTCCAGATCCGTAGAAGCCTTTAACATTCGATAAAAGAGATGAGCTGTTTGCTTCTTAAAAAATGTTTCACCCTTTCGCTTCGTTCGTTTAGCGTAAACAACGTCAAACCCTTCTTTCCACTTGGCAATCATCTCCAAAATCAACTCAGGCGGATCTTGCAAATCCGCGTCAATCACAACGACAGCGTCACCTGATGCGTAATCCATACCAGCTGTAATTGCCACTTGATGACCAAAATTACGAGAAAAAGTTATAAGTTTCACAGCATCATCCTGACCGCCGAAATCTTTGATGATAGCAATTGTACGATCTGAGCTGCCATCATTGACAAAAATCAACTCATAAGGCTCTCTAGTAGACTCCATCACCAGTTTTAAACGCCTATAAGTTTGCTCGATGACAGCCTCTTCATTATAGACAGGGATAACTATAGAATAGCGAACCTCTGAATTCATGCCCTCGCCTCCTACCTTAAATGTAATTTACCTCGACTTTTTACAATAACCAAGGTTGTTTACGATCTGAAGATAATTCAGAACAAACAAATGAATATCTTTACGGTTGCTGCTTAAAGTTATTATAGAATGAACATGTTAGTGTTCCTCGACAATCCTATGGAGAATATGTGAAGAATTGCAATTAATTCAATGACTCGATCTTTGTCGAAACAGATTATTATTTAGAATATTGTGTCTACTTCTATTGACAAGAACGGACTCCAACTTTAATATAAGTATAAACTGAATATTGGTAGTGTAGTAGGACAGTAGGGAATGGGCAAATGCACTTCCTGCGGAAGTGTTTTTTATTGTCCAAAACAGGGAGGATGAAATTTATGAAAAGGTTTATGGCATTACTCATTATTTTTTCCCTCTTAACAGCGGTGGTGACAGGCTGTGGAAGTACTGCGGCCACAACGGGCTCCAATAGTACAAGTGAAAAAACCGTCAAAGTAGGAATTATTCAAATTGTCGAACACCCCGCTCTTGACGCTGCGCGCAAAGGATTCCTGGAAACGTTGGCAGCGAACGGGTACACAGAAGGTAAAAATCTGACTGTCGATTACAAGAACGCCCAGGGCGATCAATCAACTCTCAATACCATTGCCCAGCAATTTACCTCAGAAAAGCTTAATCTTGTCTTGGCAATTGCTACCCCTTCGGCACAAGCTATGGCTGCTGCCAGCAGTACCATTCCTATTTTAGTTACTGCAGTAACTGATCCTGTTGCTGCCAAATTAGTGAACAGCAACGAGAAACCGGGAACCAATGTCACGGGCACGACGGACATGAACCCAATCAAACAGCAGTTCGAACTTCTCAAGAAACTGGTACCCCAGGCAAAAAAAATTGGCGTCATTTACAACGCCGGTGAAGTTAATTCGCAGGTTCAGGTTAAAATGGCCAAAGACGTTGCTGCTGCGATGGGACTCCAGATAGTTGAGGCAACCATAGCCAGCACTGCTGACGTACAACAGGCAACAGAATCTTTAGTCGGTAAGGTAGACGTAGTGTATGTTCCAACCGACAACATGGTTGTTTCTGCAGCTCCAACTGTTCTGCAAGTTACTAATAAGGCTAAGATACCAGTAATTTCCGGTGAAAGCAGTGTAGTTGACAAGGGAGCACTTGGCACTATCGGGATAAACTATGAGAACTTAGGTAAACAAACTGGTGAGATGGCTCTGCAAGTTCTTAAGGGAGCAAAACCCCAAGATATGGCTATCCAGAGCCAGAAAGAATTTGATACAGTAATTAACAAGTCCAGTGCCGCTCTCCTCGGTATAACCATTCCAGATGACTTGAAGAATGCCACGTTTGTCGAGACTAAATAAATTTGAGCCTAACAAACGACATGAGTGTCGTCAGGAGAAACCACCGGGCAGAAGGCAGAAAATATAGACCGACGAGGTGTTATTTATGTCCTGGCAAGTATTTTCCGGAACATTTGAACAAGGTTTAATGTATGCGATCATGGTTCTTGGTGTTTACCTCACCTTTCGTGTTCTTGATTATGCGGATTTGACGGTTGATGGCAGCTTCACTCTTGGAGCTGCCATTGCCGCCCGTTTAATTTTCGCTGGCCAAAATCCTTGGCTGGCCTCAGGAATAGCCTTCATTGGAGGATTGGTGGCTGGGGCTTTTACAGGTCTGTTGCACACGAAATTTAAGATCACGCCTTTGCTCTCCGGTATCTTGACTATGACCGCCCTATACTCTGTTAACTTGAGGATCATGGGCAGGCCAAATATTCCCCTCTTGCGCATGCGGACCATTTTTACAGATTTCGGCAAGCTTCCCTTTATGGATCAGTATGGAGTGATGGTCCTAAGTTTAATTAGCGTATTAATCCTGGGGTATCTGCTGTATCTTTTTATGGAAACAGAGATTGGTGTTGCTTTGCGTGCTACTGGGGATAATGAAATGATGATTCGGAGCCAGGGCGTTAATACGGATATGATGAAGATTCTTGGTCTATCAATATCCAACGGTCTGGTCGCTTTTTCCGGCAGCTATGTCGCTCAAAATAATCAGTTTGCCGATGCCAGTATGGGAATTGGCATGATCATCGCCGGCCTTGCCTCAGTTATCATTGGGGAGGTATTGGTGGGAACATCCTCGGTAAAACGAACGATTCTAGCAGTGATCGTCGGGGCCATAGTTTATCGGGTTATTATCGCTTTGGTTTTGCAGTTGGGCCTGGGTCCGACTGACTTAAAGTTAGTAACCGCTGTCATTGTCATTATCGCCCTAACAACACCCGACATTAAAAAGAAAATCCTTCCTCGTTCTGGCTCTCATGCTGGAAAGGAGGTAACCAATGCTTAGAGTTCAAAATATCCTCAAAACATTTAATAAAGGGACTGTCAACGAAAAAATGGCAATTAAAGGGATCACCTTAAAGCTTGCTGCCGGGGATTTTGTCACAGTTATCGGCAGTAATGGCGCAGGCAAGTCGACCTTACTCAACTCTATAGCAGGAGACTTTCCTATAGATAAAGGTGAAATCCATATTGGAGATTGTGAGATCACAGGGTGGCCGCAGTATAGGCGGGCAAGTCTCGTCAGCCGTGTTTTCCAAGACCCGATGCGGGGTACAGCTTCATCCATGACGATCGAGGAAAATATGGTTATGGCTTTGCGCCGCGGTCAGTCTCGCCGCTTGCGCCGGGCTATATCAGCCAAGGAGCGGGCATATTTTAGACAAGAACTTACCAAGCTCGGATTAAGTTTAGAGAACCGCCTCACCAACAAGGTCAGCCTTTTGTCAGGTGGTCAGCGCCAAGCATTAACTTTGCTTATGGCTACTATACAGAAGCCTCAACTTCTCCTGCTTGATGAGCATACTGCGGCCTTAGACCCCAAAACAGCTGAAAAAGTCCTGGATTTAACTTGCCGGGTCGCGGCAGAAAATAATCTTACAACTCTTATGATCACGCATAATCT
The DNA here is from genome assembly GCF_002196785.1 of Desulfosporosinus sp. FKA. NCBI lineage: Bacteria > Bacillati > Bacillota > Clostridia > Eubacteriales > Desulfitobacteriaceae > Desulfosporosinus > Desulfosporosinus sp. FKA. The sequence goes on from NZ_NAHZ01000032.1 coordinate 506,145, forward strand.
CGATCATGCGCTAAGTGTCGGCAACCGCACTATCATGATGCATGAGGGCCGAATCATCCTCGATCTCCGTGAAGAAGAACGAACAAATATGACAATTAATCGTTTGTTGGAAATGTTCGAAAAAGAAAGCGGCTCTCATATTCACAATGACCGCATGATCTTAGCTTAAAGACATGCACCTAACCCTAAATCCAGGTTCCCTTCTCCCCTTTTATTCACTCCACCCCTACTTTTACGCCGCGTGCCGTGAGTTCCTTATAAAGATCTTCAGCTCCCGGGTAGGATATTTCATAATACTTGTCCTGATATTGCAAGACCACAATCTTACCTGCATGCAAATATGAAAAAACTACTGCTTTCTTTCCGTTTTTTAAGGTAAATTCCCCTGTATCTAAACCTGGCATTCCGACTCCATTTGTTTTTGATGCAGGTGCCCATTCACTGGTGTTAGAAACTAAAGCCATTCTCGATAATTTCAAATTTATTGATGAATTGGAGAGTGGAGCCTTAAACAATAATTCATCACCTTTCAATCTCCATCCCGAACCGATTTCAGAACCAATTAGAACTATAGGGGTCGCCAGAAGTATTAAAAAAGTAACAATACTTTTGGGAAACAAAGGCGTTCCTTTATCATGATACACCTTTTTACCAGCATTAATTATTGCCAGCAGAAGAATTATTGTAATGAAAATTGTCAACGGATTAACTGGCTGAAACCACGCTTTTATTACATCAATAATACTAATTTGATAGCTCAAATCACTTCACTTCGCTTCGCAATTATTTCTTTATTCCGAGATCATTCTCGAATACCAGAGTATTCTGTTGCTCCGGTAAGTATCCTATTTTAAGCTACAACCACACAATTTCTTCCACGGCCTTTTCCTTCATATAGTGCATTGTCGGCTTTCTTTATAACATCATCTATTAACTGATAATCTTGACTATCGGCAATCCCAAATGTCATTGTAATAGAAACTTGATTCCCATTATATTCGATAATTTGTTCTCCGATTATTTTCTTGATTCGATCCATCAATGTATATGCACCTTCGACTTCAGTTTCTGGAAGTAAGAGCAAAAATTCCTCTCCCCCCCACCTAGATACAAGATCTTGTTCTCGCACATTATCCATAAGGCTTTTTGAGATCATCTGAAGAACACAATCTCCGCAGTCGTGTCCATAGGTGTCATTAATCTTCTTAAAATAATCAATGTCCGCAATAACAAGTGAAAATTTCTTTTTTTTAGGTCTTTTGAACTCGCTTTCTATTTTCTCCATAATGTATCTTCTATTATATAGCCCAGTTAAGGGATCTGATCTGGATGTCCACTCCAACCTCTCCATCCTATATTGCATAGATATTATCCGAGATGCTGATGATATCCCGCTAAATACAAACACATATCCCATGATAATAAATACTAAAAGCAAAAGCATGGTCAAGGTATAGTCTAGGCTTTTTAAGCCGCTAATCGACGTAGTATAATTGTTAATTAACAATAAAAATGCAAAAAGTGGGTAAAGCGACATAAAACCTATAGTTTTATTAGATACTTTATTAAAAATCTCTTTGTACGGACTTCTTATATAAAAATAAGTAATCAATAACAGAATTATTTGCAGACACTCTCTAAGAAAGTATATAATCTCAAGATTATATTTGATTTCGTTAATGCCTGTAAACAGTTCTGCAATTTTAACAGAAACAACCAAGCAAATTGTTGAGAACATCCAAATACTAAACATTGCAAATATCTTTTTTGATATTGATTCATTAAATACGATATGAATATATACTATGTACAAACAGGAAATCAAATATAATACATATTCTAGAAGCACTGGATTGTGAATATATTTTTCCGCAAGAATATTAGTTATGTACGCACAAATAGTAGTTATGATAAAAGCATTTATGCAGAATATTATTGACTTTTTCCTAGTAAGCAAGATATGCGTTGTAAAAGTGTTAAATACCGCGATAAAAAACAGGTATAATGCTGAAGAGAATATCAACTCGATCCCCCTCTAGAATTATTAATACTGCTAGCAATACAACATTCTACATATTTCTTCCATATCCTCTTTTAATTAATAGATTATCTAAGAAATACAAACACTTGGCCTTATTGGCAATTCTACACTTTACAACCACTTCTTTGTCCATGCCGTAAAACTTTCATCTGAACACAACAAAAAGTGGGCTGACTAGATAACTTTCTTCTCATCAACCCATTTATATTGCTAAATAATTTTATCTTTATCTTAATAGATCTTCTTTTCTCCTATTAAATTCCTCAACATCGATCTCGCCTTTCGCATATCTTTCGCGAAGAATATCTAGCGCATAGTCATTTCTTTTTGAAAGTACATGATATCCATTTCGATGGCCACGAATTACTTTTACGACGAATACAATCAATAAAATCCACAGTATAAAATGCAGCGCCATGCCTAAAAAGCCCAGTCCCAAAAGGCCAAAGCCCATAAACCTAAACATATTATTTCACCTCTTAAGAAGTATTCAATGAACCTAAAAGAACTATACTCCTATCCTAAGCTTTTTTGATGAATGACTTATGAATAATTTGTTAAAGAATTAATAAGGTTTTTTCCCACCTGAAGTTAACGAAGGACCCACCCCCACTTATAGAGGTGGGGGCCTTAAAAACTGGATAACCCAGAAAAGCGGCCTCAGCACTTTATAAGCTGAAGTCGCTTTGTTTTTGTTTTGATATGGAATATGACTCACCGATAAATTTTGGGGCAAACCAATGGGGATAACTATCAAAAAAATTATAGAATTTTATGTAACTATGATAAAATTAACAACAAAAAAACCAGAGAAAGGTTGATGGTTTTGTCTGAAAATCATAAATACGTTAAAGATTATGCAAAACGATTACAAGGAGTTGTAAATGATTACGAGCATACTATTGAGGATCATCTAAATGAGGATTATCTCAAACAAACAAGATGGCCGGATAAGCTAGCCGATCGAATTGCAGCTTTTGGTGGCAGCTGGAGCTTCATTATTATTTTTGCAACTTTTTTGTCGGCTTGGATCCTAATTAACACTTTGAATATCATAGGCCATTTTGATCCTCCTCCCTTTATCTTGCTCAATTTAATCCTCTCATTTATTGCAGCATTCCAAGCACCAATTATTATGATGAGCCAAAACAGACAGACTGCTCGTGATAAGCGTGAGTCGATTATTGATTTTGCTATTAACTATAAAGCAGAGCTTGAAGTAGATGACATTCAAGCTCATCTTCATAGAATCGAAGATGAGATGGCTCAACTGAAATTATTGTTGCAATCTAAAAAGCAAGAGGGTGCAATTTAGGCAGCATGTAGGATTTCGAACATAATGTATGGGCCAGCATCCGCGGCAGTAGATCCCTGTTTCGCAGGGTTACTGTAAGCAAAGTGACATTGGCGTGCTTTCTAATGTTATCCGTCCAGCCAGTAGCGGCTAGTTTGACAACTCCCTAGATTTATGACTTGGCGCTATCTCCGAAAGTTACCTTCATGGAAATTGTATTTGTTTTTGATAATATACAAAGGACGCTGTTTAATTTCGTCATAAATTCTTGCAATATATTCGCCAAGAATGCCAAACGATAAAAGTTGTACCCCACTGAAAAAGGTGATGGCGACCATCAGTGAGGTCCAACCGGTTAGAGTTGCTCTGCCGATGATCTTTTGAACTAAGGAGTAGACAATAATCAGCAAAGCAATGAATATGGTTATAAACCCTAAAGTCGACATTAACTTCAATGGCTTGGAAGAGAATGAAAATATCCCATCGGCTGCAAATTTTAACATTTTCTTCAGAGGATATTTTGTTTCTCCCGCAAACCGCTTATCCCTATCATATTCGATGAACGTTTGCTTAAATCCCACCCAAGCAATCATTCCTCTGATAAACCGGTTTTTTTCCTGCATCGTGGAAAACACGTCTGCTACTTTTCTGTCTATTAACCGAAAATCTCCTGTATCGACCGGGATATCAACATCAGACATTGCAGAAAGGAACCTATAAAAGCACTTGGCTGACACGAGTTTAAACCACGTTTCCCCGGACCGCTGATTGCGTTTGCCGTAAACCACATCATAGCCTTCCTGCCAGAGTTTAACCATCGGGACAATTTGCTCAGGCGGATCTTGCAGATCAGCATCAATAATTACAATCGCATCACCGCATGCCAGTTGAATCCCACATGTTACAGCTGTTTGATGTCCAAAGTTCCGCGAGAAATCAACAATTTTAACATTTTTATCATCACACGCAATCTGCTCCAGTATCGCCATAGTGCCGTCCTGACTGCCGTCATTGACAAAAAGCAGTTCAAAATTATAGCCGTTATGATTCATTACGTCTAACAGACGTTGATAGCACACCTCAGCAACCGATTCTTCGTTATACATGGGAACCACTACCGAAAGCAGAAACTCTTTTCTCATCCCTCAACTTCCTTCACTTTGAATGTCCAGATTTTATTTAGCAGAAAGTTAGTCCAGATTCCGAAAAACGTAGCAGCAACTTGGCTGACGATTTTGCCTAAGCTAAACGTTACAAGAACGTATAGCACTGAACTATTTAGCAGTAATGTGATAAGATTCACTATAACAAACTTGTAAAATAACTCGGAGTGATCTTTTTGGCACTTAAATACCCATGCCCTGTTCCAGAAATAACTATTTATCGTACCTGCGGAGTAAGCCAAAATATTAGCCAAAAGATAGTTAACCTTTAGAAACACCAGTACGTAATATACCATAAATGTCAGGCTAGTATTCAATACTCCTATCAGAATAAACCTTAACAACTGTATCATCTTTAAGCCTTACGCCCCCAGCCGCAAAAATAATAAAGATCCAAGAAAGCATATAAGCGTATCTGGCCTGTGCCTCAATCAACATCAGGAACAATGCATAACCTAAATAGAGTATTAAAAAGAAGTTTATTTCGATCGGTCTGTCTTTGTTTCTATGTAAACCCAAAATGCTCATAAATAATAAGATTAAATAGAACGATGAAGCTAGACCTGTTAAGATCACGTTTGATTTTGCGAAAAATTTAGCAAAAGCAAAATAATCGACTGCTCCGGGAATAGTCCATATATAAGCAGACATGTCAGGTACTGCCCATTCAGATTCAAACTTAATAATAGAAAAGCCCAACAATTTCAGCTTTGGCGTGTTTAACAATCTGTCTTTAATGATTTGTTTGCTTGCTTCGGTTATTTTTACCGGATCATGCTTGTATAGCTCTGGAATTTCGGCATCGTCCAGATTCCAGTGTCCGTGAGCCTCTATATTGGTGCCCTTGAGAATCGAAGTCCAATAGGGTTCTTTAGAATTCCATAACTGTGTTTCCGTAATTCCACTTGAGGCTAGCAGCGAACTCAAAATGATAATTGGGACAAGGCACGAAATAATTATGACCGGCAGCTCAATTACCAAGCTTTTAAATCTCTTGTAAAATAAGTAATAGAATAAATAGGCCAAGAGAAAAATATAACCGACCATTCTAAACATATGGCCAACTGCAAGTCCTAATCCGCAGAAAACCAGCAATTTAACTTTATCCCACTTGTCCTGCGTTTGATTTTTCACAGCAGCCAGAAAGTAATATGTACTAAGCAAATAGAAAGGTGTGGCAATGTTTTCTTGCATAGTTTGAGAATTATACATTATTGAAGGCAGATATAAGGCATAGAGAAGCATTGAAACCAGTGCTGTTTGCCGGTCATCATATATCTTTTCGACTACTTTATATAAAAGAAATACTGAAAATGTAGAAAATAAGACATTGGCAATTTTAATTAAAAACAAAGGAGCGGAGCTGAACTTATAAAACAAAGAAAAATATAGAACAGTAACCGTATCATGCGCAAATCTGGCAAAGTACCCGTAACCATGAAATCCGCTATAGTCCCCTTGGGCAACTTTCTGAGCATATCCGTACATCAAACCAAAATCCGAAATCGGTTTGGTCGGTATAATAAGAACCCATAAAAGTCTGAGGATAAAGGCAGCTAACAGAATAGCCGCAAAGTTCTGCTTGATGCTTTTTAAACCGCTGAGTACCGGAATTTTCTTATACTTGTATACCAAAAAAACAAATATTGCAAAGAGAAACAAACCGAAAACTTTATAAATCAGTACCCCGATAAAAGAAACACCTAACAAAAAAAGCACTAACCACTCCATAATCTGATTAAATCTTAATTTAACCATCCACAAAACCTTTCTTTATAGAAGAGAACGCAAAAAGTAAAACGCATCCAAATTATACCCTGCACAGAATATGGTAGAATCACTAGGTTACTATAATTTTGTTAATCTCAATTTAAATGCAATTATATTCCAATTAAAGATGAAAATCAATTACTTTTAATATATCACCAAGAAACACAATATCTGGTACTTGCCTATATTGAATATTTTTTATGACCTGCAAAAAATATCCTACGCCCGGTTGTTATCCGGTGTAGGACATGATTGCTCATTTATTGCCATTTAAAGTTTAAATTTTATACAAAAACCACTTGCAGGTATTCACCTCATACTTTAGCTGAAAATGCTTCATTAACCCATGAACCTCGCTCTGACATTCATAGACCTTCATTCGATTACCAGCAATCTTCTCTTCAGATATTCTTTTAATTAGTTCAACCTTCACAACATTACCGTCATGTCGAAAGCGAATCGGGCGCGGTGTGCCGGGGATATCGAACCATGCAATCATTTCTATAGGAGCCATAATGACTTTCATCCTAACCGCACTTCGCCCAATCACCCGTGATGCACTCGGTACATCCGCCAATATGTATGAGTTTGTTCCGGCACACTGGGCATTGATCGTGGGCAATTAACCACTCTTCACAAGGTTCTATACAATAGGATTTGCTATTACACTCAGCACAGACATCTCTCATTTTAATCGCCTCTTAGTACATATATTTGTTCTTTATCGAACTCATGTTCTTATTATATTCGTTCTCCGTTTCAATATCAATCTTTTCTTACACAAAATTATATCAACCCTCATCGACAAAAAATTGATGAGGGCTTCTCAATTTTGAAATCTTAAGTTTTAAAGCTAAACGGCATAAGAATAGAAGTGACATACTCCCACCACCTACGCTAACGCTCAGAGGTAGGGTCTTATTGGTGCGTACCAGCTAAAACCAGTATAATTACCGGTTATTAGAAATAGTTGGTCAAATATCGTTCGGAGCATCTATCAATAACCTTGACAAGACCAAGTACATGATGCATTATAGAAAATGATTTTCTTTAACATGAGGGATAGCAAAATGGAACTTGAACTGATTAAAAGCAAACTACATGAGAGTAATTTCCGTCTCACTCAAGAACGAGAAGTGGTTTTAACGACTTTCATGAATTCGGGGCAAATGTTAACTCCTGCACAATTGCATGAGTGTGTAAAAAAAGAATATAACAGCGTAGGACTTACAACAGTTTATCGGCTCATAGAAGTGCTCACGAAATTAGGATTAGCTACACCTTTTCTTATTGATGGTGAAATTTATTATACCTTCTGCTCGGATCATCATCATCACCATTTTGTCTGTCTTGATTGCCACAAAGTTAAAGACATCTACGAATGTTTAGAAATGACTCACAAGTATGATGACGTGGGCACCGTCAATTATCATCGTGTGGATTTATATGGGCATTGTAAGAACTGCGAGAGGAAGAACATAAATGTTAAATCTTTGGAACCCTAGTCATCTATCATTATCCGTTGGCCTAATTACTGCTTTTATACTCGGAATGATTCACGGAATCACGCCAGATGAACACACCTGGCCCATTACATTTAGTTATTCCATTGGTAGTTATAGCTCTAAGAAAGGTATGCTCAGCGGATTAGTCTTTTCCACAGGATTTACACTTCAACGGGCGATTGCTTCAGAACTGGCATTTATGGCTTTAACTGGATTTCTAATGAGCAGTTCCAGCGAAAACCTTGTTTATATTATCGTGGGAATTGTAATGGCAATATCAGGATATTACATACTGCATAAAGGACGGTCTTTTCATCTCATACCATGGTTAGAAAAGTTGCTGCCTCAAACAGATGATAGTAAGCCTGTACCAATTCGGTTAGCGTTTTTGCATGGTATTATTGCGGGTTGCGGAACAGGAGCTTTTGCTACAATCATCTATACTGTAATTTCACCAACAATGCCTTCAGTGTGGGTTGGTTTTGTTCCTGGCTTACTGTTCGGATTAGGAACACTTTCGATGCAGGTTATCATTGGTGCATTGTTTGGGTGGTGGATACAGAGTAGAAATATTAGTCAATCAAGCAAGGCAAATATAGGTCAATTTGTATCAGGAAATACCCTTCAATATGGGGGCCTGCTGTTCATGCTGGCTGGCATTTTAGGGCTTATTGATCCGTCTATTTCGGACTGGGGCGTGAACACAGGAATTAGAGTTCATAATTTGGATTCGATCAATATAGGAGTAATTCTCGTTGTAATCATCGTCGCTGGAATTGGCGGGGTTTCGATGTGGCTTGCCTTACGCAAAAATAAAGAGAACCCATTAGGAACACATAACGGATAGCCCCATAGTAGATCTCATTTTGCTCTGAATACATATCCGTTCTCCGATGATTCAATGGGGGCAACTGAGAGCGAACCCGATCTACTACCCTCCGGATTACGGCGCACTTCTTCAACAACATATTTTGTATAGCTAAAGTTCTCATACTTTGCCGTTAATTTAATATCTATTTTCAGATTTAGAGCTTGAACATTAGCACATTTAAAATCATTGAGCAATTTTGAAACACGTTTTTGAACCTCCAAGAGTTTTTGTCATGCAATCCAACTTCTTTAAACAATCTCATCAATTTCCGAAGTGTAAAGACCCATACCTTTGGCAAATTGCTCCACATTTTTCAACTCTTCAAATTGTATAAATCATTCTATCTCCTAAACATTATGTATAACTTTTATTCCTTGTTAATGGCATCCGTAACAAGGTATTTCTCATTTCCAGTCTGAAATTCTCAGGCTTGAGCACTTCAAGAAACTCTGCCTGACTAAGTAACCACATTTTGATACCATCACCAAATACCTCAGCTTCAACAATAGCCTTCTTATCCTCCCATCCAATTACATGTGCAGTAGGTAAACGATCAAGTACAGCATCTAATGATGGGCCCCAAAACCGAAAAGTTATTTTCATCAATTTTCCGGCCCGCATAAATTGTACTCTTTTACGAAACTCACCTTCCTCAAATCTGTCTGCTTCTGGGATACGAAAATGTTGATCGCTGATTGAATAGGACTCTATCCGATCTAATCGATATGTAGCAGGAAATTCATAGCCCAAATCCTTGATATATGCTATGAGATAGAAGTAATACTCTGAAAAAATCAGGCCACAAGGTTCCAAGACCCTACAAGTAGTAGCTGATGCTCCAGGTTTCAGATAATTGATTTTCAACAGTCTTCGCTCTCGAATTGCCGAGTTTACATCCCAAATTTTACTTATAAGAGGTCGACCATGAGCAACCGGCAAATAGTGAAATAGTTCATTTTGAATATTCTCAGATACATTTCTTCGAGAATCTGGCAGACACTGAACAATGGTTTTATTTAATAGCAGGTTAAGTTCTGATTTAGAAAATGCCCTGCTTTCTAATAAAATTTTCGCAATGGCTAACACCTCCTGCTGAGTCAGCCAAGAACTTTCACGGATCATTTCATACCCTTTTTTAACTCGATTGTAATTTATAGATATATTACAACCTTCTCCATTTAGACTCTGGTCATCAAGATAAGCCCTTAAATCATTAATATCACGTTGAATTGCTTTCTCACTTACCGAAAAGTTAATTGCAGCTCGCTGTTTGTTAACGATATTGCCTCTGCACAAAGTGTCATATAAGGAAAGTATACGAATTAATTTTGTTCGACTTTCAGGCTCATCCGCATCTTGCCAATCTTGATTCAAGTACCTCTCCTCCACTAAAAGTAGAAACTTCATAAGGATTATTCAGCATTTTCCTCTAATAACTATTTCTACTTCAAAAAACAATATCCTGCAAAAATCGATATCCTTAATCATTTTCCGAGTTGTTTTTAATGCTGATATTAGTTTGTTTTTCATTAATGATCATCGCCTTCTCTTTTGTTAAATCGCAATTACAGTATGGGCATAGCCATAGTCGGTGTTCACTTGCGCTGTATGAATTTTTTCCGCAAATCTTGCATTTCTTTCTTAACATCTCATCAGCTCCTGTTTTTTATATAAACAGCATAGCAAAAGGCATGGACACTCTTTGTCCATGCCAGAATAATTTGTAATCGCGGAGAAGACTTTATCTATCTCGCCTTTTCTGCCGCCCTTTCAGGAACGTATCAGTTGGCAGAAACCATCTTATTAGAATTTCAATCAAAGTATCCGGATCGGAACATGCAAGTTATTGATTCTAAGTCAGGATCAGTGGCAATTGGCCTTATCGCTTTACAGGCGGCGAAAATGATTGAAGCCGGGTATGGCTTTGAAGCTGTTACCCGGCACATATCTTACTTGACGGAACACATAGAGCATGTGTTTACCATCGCTGATATCGGTTGGTTGGTAAAGGGAGGACGAATCAGCAAATTACAAGGAATGCTTGGATCTCTCTTGGATGTCAGGCCCATTCTAGAGGTAAAAAATGGCTTATTACACCTCAGTAAGAAGGCCCGAGGAAATCAAAAGGCGCTTAACTTGGTATCTGATACACTGACAGATAGAATCGAAGGCTTTCCTGAACAGATCATCGGCATCGCCCATTCAGATAATTTGCCGGGCGCAGAAGACCTAAAGAATCTTCTTGCGAAAAGACTCGACACGAACAACTTTATTATCATCAAAATTTGGTGTGTATTAGGCAGTCATTTGGGTATCGGCGGACTAGGAAACTGGTGCCGGCTATTTCGTTTTCTGGTATAACCTTATACTTCCTCAAACGTTTAATTCCTGTGCTCTCATTTGTGAAAGCAACTTTTCACGATTTGTATCCTCCATTGAAGTGAGGGGTAACCTGAGATAGTCCTTGCAGAAACCCATAGCTGCCATAGCAGCTTTGACCGGGATAGGGTTTACTTCACAAAACAGTGCGTTTATAAGGGGGTAAAGTTTACACTGTTGCTCCGCGCTGCCGGCAATATCGCCGTTAAAGAAACGTGTGCAAATCTCGCGTGTTTGTGCCGGCATAATGTTGGAAAGCACAGAGATGCATCCGATTCCACCAAGCGCCATAAGCGGAACTATCTGGTCGTCATTGCCTGAATACAAATCGAGCTTACCTCGTACACGCGCCATCGTTTCAACAATTTTGGAAATGTTGCCGTTTGCCTCTTTAATCCCGACAATATTTCCGTGTTCAGCCAATGCTTCGTAGGTTGCTGGCTCAATATTTACCCCCGTTCTTGATGGCACATTATAGATAATGATAGGCTTTGTACTCTTGTCGGCAATTTGAGAATACATTTTAATTAGACCCTTTTGCGTAGCCTTATTGTAATAAGGGGTAACTACAAGCATTGCATCCGCACCTGCTTCACAGGCAAAACGAGTGAGGTCATGCGCATATTCGGTGTCATTACTGCCTGTGCCTGCAATGATCGGTACTCTGCCTCCCGCACGCTGAACTGCAAAGGTTATTGCTGCTCTGTGCTCTTCATCAGTTAGGGTTGAAGCTTCACCTGTCGTTCCACAAATCACCAGAGCATCAATTCCCTCTGCAATTTGCCAATCGATCAATTTTCCAAACTGCTCATAATTAATTCCCGTTTCGTCAAGAGGAGTGATGAGGGCAGTGGCAATACCTTTGAAAATAGTGTTCTTTTTCATGTTACTTCTCCTTCTCTGTTCATACAAAAAATAAATAGCTGATACGGAATCAGCTACTAAATTACCCACATGAATTTCTGAATCATATGGTAATATAGATAGCTCTCCGCAAATGCGACAGTTGAACAAATCTTATTTTGCCCAACCAGCCCAGTCCCCACGTAATGGAACCGACTTCGGCATCTACACCTTTCACCGAAGCTACGGTCGTACGTAACCTTAACAACTTCGGGTACTGATTGTAAAATGCACCTCTATCATTTCAATTCAGTCTATTCATATTCTTTAAACTTGTCAACCCCAAAATAACATCATTTTTTGCGCAAAACAAAATGTTGCTTTATTGCCGATAGGAAATATGAATATGTCAGTAGTGTCAGAGGTCTTCTGAACTGAACGAAACCTCGGCTAACGCAATGCTTGAACGAGTTCATCATACTAAAACTTGGGAAATCGGAAATGGCCGGTTATTTTAGATGGCCAGCTTTGAAGTTGATCCGTTTCGTTCGCCGTTGGTCCTGCATTATGTAGAATGTATGGAACACCATCTTTTCTCCGTTTATCTGAGATAATTGCAATATGTTCATGTGGATTATCAAAAGTAACAATGTCTCCAGGCTGCCATTGATATAAATTTTCAACGTCACCGGGTTTCACATCCTTCGTAAGTTCTGTTCCGTTCCTACGAAAGAAAACAATTAAGTTAGGAATCCGGCGAAAATCTATATTCGGATCAGGATTTCCCCCAATCCGAGGATATTTTTCAGGATTTTCTCGGATATCTTTATCCACTAATACCTTTAAATCATAACCCGCATCACGCGTAGCCCTCCACACAACATCTGTACACACGCCTTCATTGTCAGGGGGAAATCCCCCTTGATAATATGCGCTGCGATAATGAGGTTTTCTGCTCACTTCCGCTTTAGCCCCTTTAACAATGTCTTGTAAATCAGCGACGCCATCGCTGTCCTTATCACTTGGGCAAGAAATATTTGCAATCTTAAGTGACTGTCCAAACGGCTTATTTAATGTCTGGAACAAATTAATACCAACCCATGATATCAGGACTAATCCTATTAGACCGAACAAAACCATGTATCGTTTAACAGATCTTCTCAGGCAGATCACCTCACTTAAGCCAAATCCATTTGCATATCACATACTTCAATAACAACATTACTCCCAGTTGGTTATTTTATGCATTACTTCAATTCTTGCTGTTAACAAAAACAGACTGCCAATTTAGCACACTGTCGTTTGTTACCTGGCGATGACCTACTTTCCCAGGGGCCTGCGCCCCAAGTATCCTTGGCCCTGGAACGAAAGGCGGATGAGCCTTTCGCCACACTGCGTCCCCATACGCATACTCCTGCAGTGTGGATCCTTAACTTCCGTGTTCGTGTATACGAAAAGCACGAAAGCCTCCGGTGGAGGGTTTCGCCGAGCCACCAACCCCAGAGATTCACTTCGTGGCGAAGTACGAGGTTTTCGCCACATTGCGACTTGTGACACATTCTCCTGCAATGTGGATCGAACACGATAAGCGGACGAGCTTATCGCCACACTGCGTCCAGTGACGCCTTCTCCTGCAGTGTGGGACCCAATATTTTTAGCTTCTTTCATGAAACAAGCAACAGACTGCCATATGGCAGTCTGTTGCTTGTTTTACCTGGCGATGACCTACTTTCCCAGAGGCCTGCGCCCCAAGTATCCTTGGCCCTGGAGGTCTTAACTTCCGTGTTCGAGATACGAAAAGCGGACGAGCTTTTCGCCACGCTGCGTCCCGCAACGCAGACTCCTGCAGCGTGGATCGAACGGGTGGAACCCCGGTCGTTTATACTTTCATTTCTTTCATGAAACACAAACAGACTGCCATATGGCAGTCTGTTGCTTGTTTTACCTGGCGATGACCTACTTTCCCAGGGGCCTGCGCCCCAAGTATTATTGGCCCTGGAGGTCTTAACTTCCGTGTTCGAGATGGGAACGGGTGGAACCCCTCCGGCATGACCACCAGATCTTTGAGATTCAGTTGTCCTTTTCGAACTCTGTTCTCTCAAAACTACATAGAGTCTTTTTCTAGCTTCGTCTTCTCAGAAACATTTAAGCCACATTCCCTTTGCTAACGTATCGTATTAGGTCAAGCCCTCGACCGATTAGTACCAGTCAGCTCCACACCTCACGGTGCTTCCACATCCGGCCTATCAACCTGATCTTCCTTCAGGGGTCTTAC